>NZ_CP029189.1:2320000-2620000 GCF_008642275.1 Streptomyces venezuelae | reverse complement strand
ACACGGCGTCGGCGGCGACCACCACGTCGAGCGAGCGTGCGTACAGGCCGTTCATCCGGGCCACCAGCTCGGCGAGCGAGATCCGTTCCGCCAGTGCGACGCCTTCGGTGGCGGCCCCGGCGATCAGCACCCCGGGCCCGCGCAGCCGCTCGGTCAGCTCGATCAGGTCCTCGCGGTTCGGCCAGCGGCGCCGGTCCCGTACCTCCCGGGCGGCGGTCAGGGCCCCGCTGTAGGCGTCGAAGTACGTCCACAGCCGGGTGATGTCCGCGTCGGCGGCCGTCCACCGCTCCTTGGTGGTCCCGCTGAGCGCGGCGCCCTCCAGCAGGCGGCGCCCCGCGTGGTCCTGGAGGGCGAGCAGCGAGGTCTCGACGGCCTCGTGCTCAGCGCCCAGCCGGGCCAGGGCGCGGTCGACGCCGTCCCGGTCCATCACTGCAGACCCCGCCTCCACCGACTGTGCCTCCGCTTCCGCCGCCGCCTCCGTCCCCGTATCCTGCCCCGCGCCCGGTCCCGTGTCCGAAACCGTCACGGGCCTCAGCCGTCCCGGTACTTGGGTGCCGGAGGCGCCGTCACGCCGGGCAGCACGGGCTGCAGGTGCTTGAGGTAGGCCTTCATCCAGGGGCTGTCACCGCCACCCGCACGGTAGTTGTCCAGCACCTTGTTGACCCGGCGGACCAGGTCCGACGCGTCCTTGTTCATCGCCACCCCGTAGAACTCGCGGGTGAAGGGCGAGCCCACCAGCTGCACCGACGGGTCCTGGGCGGCCTGGCCCGCCGCGAGGGCGTTGTCGGTGATGATGCCGTCGACCTCGCCCAGCTGCAGCCGGACCAGGCAGTCCAGCTGGTTGGCGACGGTGACCGGCACCGAGCCGTACGACTGGGCCTTCAGGGCCGTCTCCGCGGTGGAACCGGCCGCGAAGCAGATCCGCCGGTCCTTCAGCGAGGTGTCGTACCCGGTGATCGGCGAGCCCTTGGGCGCCAGCACCTGCTGCCCGGCCTCGAAGTAGGCCGTCGAGAAGGCGACGTCCTCCAGCCGCTTGCAGTTGATGGTCATGGTCCGGACGACGATGTCGACGCGGCCCTCCTGGAGGGCGGGGATGCGCTGACTGGTCGGGATGGCCCGGTAGATGACCGCGTTCTCGTCGCCGAGGATGTCCTTGGCGATGGCCTTGACCAGGTCGATGTCGAAGCCGTCGAGGCGGCTGCCGTCGGCGGTCTGGTTGCGGTAGCCCCAGCGGAAGCTGTTCTGGTCCACGCCGGCGACGAGCTTGCCGGCCGCCTTGATCCGCGCGATGGCCGCCCCGTCCACGTCGGAGGGGCGCAGGCTCGCCTCGGGGTCCTGGCAGGTGTCGGTGAGGGTCCACGGCGTGGCCGGGGCCGCCGCCATCGAGGCGGGCCTGCGGACCACCGGCCGGCCCGTGTCGGGCGTCGCGTGGGCCAGCGGAAGCAGCACGGCGGCGGCGGTCGTCGCGCAGGCGAGTGCCATCGCGCTCACCCCGCCCCAGCCGCGCAGCCGGCCCGCGGCGCGGCGGATGCCGGAGGCCGCGCCCGCGGCCGCCGCCCGCCGGGCCCGGCGGGCGGTCCGGCCCTCAGGGCCCCCGTGGCTCTGGTTCTCGTGGTTCTCGTGACCTTCGGCGGCCCGCCTCGCCCGTATCCGCATCGCGCTCACCTGTACTCCGAAAGCCGGCGGCCGATGCCGAGCAGGGCCGCTCCCGCACCGATGACCACCAGGACCGCGGCACCCGTCACCAGACCGCCCAGCGCGCCGAGACCGTCCTGGGCGGCCCGGGTGAACTCCCGCTGCTCGTGGGCGACGGCCTGTTCCAGGGAGGCGTCGACCGTGTCGAAGGCGGCGCCGCTGCTCTCCTTGTGCTTCTCGTCGCCGACGACCTGGGGCAGCGCGGCCTCGTAGTCCCCCTTCAAGTCCGCCTCCCGGGCCGCCGCGTGCCGCTGCTTCCACTGCTTCACGCCGTCCGCGGCCCGGCCGACGGGGTCCCGGCCGGCCGCGTCGTCGGCGAGCCGCAGCGCGGTCGCCAGTCCGGCGTCCAGCTGCTTCATGTTGGTGGTGAAGTCCACGTCGTACTTGTCGGACTTCTTGTCCTCGGCCAGTACGGCGCCCCGCGCGATCAGCGTCAGGTTCTCACCGGCCCGCGCCTGCAGGGAGGCGATCCGCGCGTCGTTGAGGACCTTCATCGACTCCTGCCCGTCCGCCCGGGCCTCGCTCAGCGAGGACCGCGCCACCGCCTGCCCGACGGCCAGCCACAGCAGGACCACCACCGACGCGGCCGTCGCGGCCACCAGTCCGTGGTTGAGGACCCGGTTCGTGTGACGGTAGTTGCGCCGCTGTGCCCAGACCAGGGCGGCGACCGCGACCAGGCCCAGAGCGATCGAGGCCAGCGGCCAGGACCGGGCGTCGTCGTGGTCCGTGTAGAGACGCTTGGTCTCCGACTCGTACAGCCGCTGGGCGGCCGGCAGCAGCTGGGTGGTCATCTGCTCGTTGGCGTAGCGGAGGTAGGCGCCGCCCAGCGGCAGACCCTGCCGGTTGGTGGCCCGGGCCTGCTCGATCAGGCCGGTGTAGCGCGGGAGCTGCTCGCTCAGCACGGTGATCTGCCGGCGGGAGTCCTCGTTGCCGCCGGTGTTGGCGGCCGCGCTCACCAGCAGCCTGGAGGCGTTGGCGATGTCCTTCTCGTACCGCTGGCGGACCTCCCGCGGCTCCTGGGCCCCCAGGAGGAACCCGCTGGAGGAGGTCGTGTCGGCATCCGCCAGGGAGCGGTAGATGCTCGCGGCGTCCGCGCTCAGCGGCTGGCTGCGGCCCACCACGTCGTCGGCCGCCGCGGCCCGGTCGGAGATCTCCCAGACGCTCACCGCGCCGAACAGCACGATCAGGGCGGCCAGTACCGCGCCGATGATCCGCAGCCGGCCCGGTTCGGTGGTCGCCGCCTCACGCAGCCGCTCCACACCCTCGGCCCAGGCGGTGCCCCGCCGGTGCGGCCCGCCGGGCGTGGGCGCCGACGGCCCGGCGGACGGCACGGAGCCACCGCCCCCGGGCGCGGGCGCGCGTGATGTGATCGCCACCGTGACCTCCCCCTCGGTCCTGTCGTCCTCCAGCCGACGCTGGGAGGTACCCCCTGCGCAGCAGTATGGCCGTAGTGCCGGTCGACCACAGCACCCGGTGCTGGATCCAGGGCGATCCGTCCCTGGGGGCCCCCTTCGTCGCCCCTTCACCGTCAATACGTCCGTATGGCCGCCACGGTTCCAGACCGGAGGACTTCCGGGGCGGGTTCAACCGAAATGGGCACGGAGTTTCCGGTACGCCGGGGGAGCGGATCCGAGCGCGTCCAGACCCAGCAGGGCGGCACCGAGCACGGGCGGCGCCGTGATCACGGAGATCCGGGCGCGCGGAGCCCGTTCGGCGAGGCCCGCCGCGATCCGGTCGTTGAGCTGCGGGTGACCGGCCGCCAGCACGCTGCCGCCCAGCACCACCGGTACCTCCTGCTCCAGCAGGCCCAGGCGTTCCAGCGCCACCGACGCCATGGCCGTCACCTCGTCCGCCTGCCGGTGCACCAGCGACAGCGCCACCGGGTCCCCGGCGGCCGCCACCGCGAACAGCACCGGGGTCAGTTCGTGCCGCCGCGCGAGCGGGACCCGGCCCAGGTGCATCGCCTCGATCAGCGAAGCCATGGACGCGTGGCCGAAGTGCGCGGGCAGCGCCCGGGCCAGCTCCGTCGGCCCGCCCCGGCCGTCCTCGGCCCGGGCCGCGCACCACAGGGCCTCCTCGGCCAGTCCGCCCCCGCCGCCCCAGTCGCCGGAGATCCGCCCGACCGCCGGGAAGCGCGCGGTCCGCCCGTCGGGGGTCATCCCGACGCAGTTGATGCCCGCCCCGCACACCACCGCGACCCCGCACGGGCCGGCGCCCGTCGGCAGCCCGGAGCGCAGCAGCGCGAAGGTGTCGTTGTGCACGGCCGTCGCACGGCCCCAGCCGCGGCGCTCGATCTCCCGTGCCAGCTCCCGTTCCTCCACCGCGAAGTCGGCGTTGGCCAGGCACGCCGACACCCGTTCGGCCCACGGCCCGGCCGCGGGGTCCGCGCGCAGCCCGGCGTCGGCCATCGCCTCGGCCAGCACGTCGACCGCCGCGGCCACCCCCGTGCGCGGCGGCTGGAAGCCCCCGGCCTGGCCGGAGCACAGCACCGAGCCGTCCGGGGCGAGGAGCGCCACGTCCGTCTTGCTGTTGCCCGCGTCGATCGCCAGTACCGAGGGGAGGGTCACGCCCATGGCAGGTGCTCCTTGTTGTGCGCGAGGAGCCGGTCGGTCAGCCCTTCGGCCAGGTCGAACTGCCCGATGAGCGGGTGCGCCAGCAGCGCCTTGAAGACCCGCTCGCGCCCGCCGCGCAGGGCCGCGTCCAGCGCGAGGTCCTCGTACGCGCTCACGTGCGAGATCAGCCCCGAGAAGAGCGGGTCGAGCCGGGGCACCGCCAGCGCGGAGGCGCCGGATCCGTCGACACGGGCCTGCACCTCGATCACCGCGTCGTCCGGCAGGAAGGGCAGCGTGCCGTTGTTGTACGTGTTGACCACCTGCACGGCCGGTCCGCCGTCGCCGAGGAGGGAGGCGGCCAGGTCCACGGCGGCCTCGGAGTAGAAGGCCCCGCCCCGCTTCGCCAGCAGCGCCGGCTTCTCGTCGAGCGTGGGATCCCCGTACAGGGCCAGCAGTTCGTGTTCCATCGCCGCGACCTCGGCGGCCCGCGAGGGCTTGGTCCCGAGTTCCCGGACGACCTCGTCGTGGGCGTAGAAGTAGCGCAGGTAGTACGAGGGCACGACGCCGAGCCGGTCCAGCACCGCCCGCGGCAGCCGCAGGTCCCCGGCGACGGCCTCGCCGTGCGCGGTGAGCAGCCCCGGCAGGAGGTCCTCGCCGTCCGGGCCGCCCCGGCGCACGCCCGTCTCCCAGGTGAGGTGGTTGAGGCCCACGTGGTCCAGGTGGATGTCGGCCGGTGCCAGGTCCAGCAGGGCCGCGAACTTCCGCTGGAGGCCGATGGCGACGTTGCACAGTCCGACGGCCTTGTGCCCGGCCCGCAGCAGGGCCCGGGTGACGATGCCGACCGGATTGGTGAAGTCGATGATCCACGCGTCCGGGCTGGCCCGCCGGACCCGCTCGGCGATGTCGAGGACCACCGGGACCGTGCGCAGCGCCTTGGCGAGCCCGCCCGCGCCCGTGGTCTCCTGGCCGACGCAGCCGCACTCCAGCGGCCAGGTCTCGTCCCCCAGCCGGGCGGCCTGTCCGCCGACGCGCAGCTGGAGCAGTACCGCGTCGGCCCCGGCGATGCCCGCGTCGAGGTCGGAGGTGGTGGTGACGCGGCCCGGGTGGCCCTGCCGGGCGAAGATCCGCCGGGCCAGGCCGCCGATCAGCTCCAGGCGTTCGGTAGCCGGGTCGATCAGCACCAGCTCCTCGACGGGCAGGGTGTCGCGCAGCCGTGCGAACCCGTCGACCAGTTCGGGGGTGTAGGTGGAACCGCCGCCCACCACTGCGAGTTTCATCGTCAGCCTTTCACGCCGGTCAGGGTGACTCCCTCGACGAACGCCTTCTGAGCGAAGAAGAAGAGGACGATCACCGGGGCCATGACCAGTACGGTCGCGGCCATGGTCAGGTTCCAGTTGGTGTGGTGCGCCCCCTTGAAGGACTCCAGTCCGTAACTGAGGGTCCAGGCGGCGGGGTTGTCCGAGGCGTAGATCTGCGGGCCGAAGTAGTCGTTCCAGGCGCAGAAGAACTGGAAGAGCGCGACGGCCGCGATGCCGGGCCGGGCCATCGGCAGGACCACGCGCAGCAGGGTGCGTATCTCGCCGCAGCCGTCGACGCGGGCGGCGTCCAGGTACTCGTCGGGGATGGTCAGCAGGAACTGGCGGAGCAGGAAGACGGAGAAGGCGTCGCCGAAGGCCATCGGGACGATCAGTGGCCACAGGGTGCCCGACAGGTCGAGCTGCCTGGCCCAGAACAGGTACATGGGGATGACCACCACCTGCGGCGGCAGCATCATCATGGCGATCACGAGGAGCAGCGCGAGCCGCCGCCCGCGGAAGCGGAACTTGGCGAGCGCGTACGCGACGGGCACGGAGGAGACCACGGTCAACAGGGTGCCGAGTCCGGCGTACAGGAGCGTGTTGCGCCACCAGGTCAGAAAGCCCGGGGTGTGCCACACCTTCGCGTAGTTGCCCCATTCCCAGGTGTCCGGCCACAGGTCGCGGGTCAGTGCCTGCCGGTCGCCCATCAGGGAGGTGAGCAGGAGGAAGACGAAGGGGAGGACGAAGAAGAGGGCGGCGGCCACACCCAGCGCGTGCACCCCGACCCAGTGCAGGGCCGCCCTGGAGGATCTGCGGCCGGCGTGTGCGCTGCTCATCGATCCGCTCCGATCAGACCGCCACGGCGCCGCATCAGGAGCGCGGTGAAGGCCATGGAGAGGGAGAACAGGACGAGCGCGACGACACACGCGGTGCCGTAGTCGAAGCGCTGGAACCCGAGGTTGTAGACGAGCTGGGGGAGCGTCAGGGTGGACTTGTCGGGATAGCCCGGCTCGAACTGCTGTCCCGAGCCGCCGATCACCCCGGCCGCGACCTTCCCCGCCACCAGCGGCTGGGCGTAGTACTGCATGGCCTGGATGACCCCGGTGACCACGGCGAACATGATGATCGGCGCGATGTTGGGAAGGGTGATGTGCCGGAACCGCGCCCAGGCGCCGGCCCCGTCCAGCTCCGCGGCCTCGTACTGCTCCTTCGGTACGTCGAGCAGCGCGGCCATGAAGATGACCATCAGGTCGCCCACCCCCCACAGGGCGAGGGCGGTCAGGCCCGGCTTGGACCAGTCGGCGTCGGTGAACCAGCCGGGGCTGGGCAGCCCCACCGCTTCCAGCAGGGTGGCGACGGGGCCGGTGCCGGGGTTGAGCAGGAAGACGAAGGCGAGGGTCGCGGCGACCGGCGGGGCCAGGTAGGGCAGGTAGAACAGGGTCCGGAAGACCCCGGCCCCGGTCTTGATCTTCGTGATGAGCAGGCCGATGCCGAGGCCGAAGGCGACCCGGCAGGTCACCATCACCAGGACCAGCCACAGAGTGTTGCGCATGGCCGGCCAGAAGAGCGGATAGTCCGTGAAGACGTAGCTCCAGTTGTCCAGGCCGTTGAAGGCCGGCTGCCGGAAGCCGTCGTACCGGGTGAAGGAGAAGTACAGGGTGGACAGCAGCGGGTAGAGGAAGAAGACGGCGAAGCCGATCAGCCAGGGGGACATGAAGGCCGCGGTCCGCAGGGCGGAGCGCCGCCGCTTCGACCGCAGGGGGTGGGCGCCGGTCACCGTGCTACTTCGCCTTCGCGATGTCCGTGTCGATCTGCCGGTCGGTCTTGGCGAGACCGGCCGGGATGTCGCCGACGTCGCCCTTCTCGACGGCGTACGCGAAGTCCGTGAAGGTCAGCTGGTAGGTGCCGCCGTCGGCCTTGGCCGGGGTGGTGCTGGACTTCGGGTGCCGGGCGATGTCGAGGAAGGTCTTGGACTCCGGGGTCACCTGGAGGTCCGGGGACTCCAGGGCGGCGAACGTGGACGGGATGTTGTGGATGGCGTTGGCGAAGGCCACCACCGCCTCGGTGTCGGTGGTCATGTACTTGACCAGCTCCCAGGCGGCGTTCTGCTTCCTGCTCCCCGCGGCGATGCCCATGATCGTGCCGGAGAGGTAGCCCTTGCCGTAGTCGGCGGCCTGCTCGTCGGGGACGGGCAGCGGCGCGGTGCCGATCTCGAACGTGACGCCGGCCTCCTTCGCCATCGCGGCCCGCCATTCGCCGTCGATCTGCATGACCACCTGGCCGGTGTGGAAGGGGTGCTCGGAGCTCCACTCGTCCCCGAAGGTGCTGCGGAACCGCTCCAGCTTCTCGTAGCCGCCGAGCTTGCCCACCAGGTCCTTCTGCGCGGTCAGCATCTTCGCGAAGGCCGGGTCAGCGGCGAGCCCGGACCTGCCGTCGGGGGTGAAGTAGGTGGGGCTCCACTGGGCGGCGAGCCGCATCGGGGTGGTCTCGTAGCCGTGGAAGGTGGGCATCAGGCCGACCCGTTCGTACGAGTCGCCCTTGGGCGTGGTGAGCTTCTGCGCGACCTCGGCGAACTGGCTCCACGTCTTCGGGGGCTCGGTGATTCCGGCGGCCGCGAAGGCGGTCTTGTCGTAGACGAGGCCGTACGCGTCGTGCAGCAGCGGCAGCGTGCACTGGTTGCCCTCGAACTCCGTGTACTCCAGGAGGGTCTTGGGGAAGACCTTCGTCTTGTCCATCCCGGACTTCGCGAGGAAGGGGTTCAGGTCGGCGAAGGCGCGGGAGTTGCAGAACTTGCCCACGCTGTCGGTGGTGAAGGAGGAGACCACGTCGGGAGCCTTGTCCCCGCCCGCCCGCAGCGCCTGGTTGATCTTGTCGTCGGTCATGTTGCCGGTGACCTGGACCTTGATGTTCGGATGCGCCTTCTCGAACCGGGCGATGTTGTCCTCGATCGCCTTGGCCTCGCCCGGCGCGGACCAGCCGTGCCAGAAGGTGAGGGTGACGTCCGCCTTCGGATCGTCGGAGGCGGTGTCCGCGCCCTGGCCCGTACAGGCCGTGGCGAGGGCGGATATCGCGGCGAGGACGGCGGTCGCGGTGGTCAGGCGTCCGGTTCTGGGCATGGCGGGGCTCGCTCTCTCTGGAGGAACTTCCGTGGGGGGTGCCGGTGGGTGTGGCGGTGGGGCGTGCGGGGTGCGCGGGTGTGCGGGCGTGCCGTGTGGGGGTGCCGGGGTACGGGGAGGAGTGCGACGGCGGGCGCCGGGCGGTCAGCCCGAGGTGTCGAACACCTCGTCCCGGGTGGCGGCCAGCGCGCTCTCCAGTGCGCCGTGCAGGACGGGCCGCTCCCGGACCTCGCCGGGGACCAGCCGGGGCCGGGACGGGGCCAGTTCCGCGAGTTCGGCCTCCAGCAGCGCGCGCAGCGGCTCGCCGCCCGCGCTGATCGCCGCCCCGGACAGGACCACGATCTCCGGGTCCAGCACGGCGACGACCGAGGCGAGACCGGTGGCCAGCGCGGTCGCGTACGCCTGCAGGAACCGCAGGTGCGCTCCCTCCGGGGCGGCGGCGGCCCGCGTGAGCAGGGCGACCGCGGCGGCGACCTCCGGCCCGTGCGGTGCTCCGGGAGCCCCGGGCGCACCGGGGGCGTCCGCCGGTTCCACGCCCAGTTCGGCGGCGAGCCGGGGCAGTCCCTCCACACCGGCCAGCTCCTGGTACCCGCCGGAGTTGGCCCGGGTGACCTGCCGGACCAGGGGCCGGCCCGGCACGGGCAGGAAGCCCACCTCGCCGGCGCCGCCGGTCCAGCCGCGGTGCAGCCGGCCGCCCAGGACCAGGGCGGCGCCCAGGCCCTCCTCGTTCCACAACAGGACGAAGTCCTCGTGGCCGCGGGCGGCGCCGAGCCGCTGTTCGGCGACGGCGGCGAGGTTGACGTCGTTCTCGTATTCGACGGGCATCGGCAGGGCCGCCGCCAGCTCCTCCAGCAGGGTGGGGGAGTGCCAGCCGGGGAGGTGGCTGGCGTAGCGCAGGCGACCCGTCTGGGGGTCGAAGGCGCCCGGTGTGCCGATGACCACCCGGCTCAGGTCGGTGCGGGTCAGTCCGGCCGCCTTGACCGCCTCGCCGAGGGCCTCGGTCACCTGGTCGACGGCTTCCGCGCCCTCGGTGTAGGGGACCTCGTGGGTGGCGACCACCGTGCCGGTGAGGTCGGCGACGGCCGCCAGCACCCGCTCCGGGGTGACGTCGAGACCGCCGACGTAGGCGGCCCGGGGGTTGATCGCGTAGAGCTGGGCGCTGGGGCCGGGACGGCCGCCGTCCGTGCCGGTGGCCACGACCAGCCCGACCGCTTCGAGGCGGGCGAGCAGCTGGGAGGCGGTGGGCTTGGACAGCCCGGTCAGGTGCCCGATGCGGGTCCGGGACAGCGGGCCGTGCGTCAGCAGGAGTTCGAGTGCGGCCCGGTCGTTCATGGCGCGCAACAGGCTGGGCGTTCCGGGCGTGGCGGCGGGCATCGAGCGGCTCTCCCTCACCGAGGTGATCTGTTAGGTAAGTTTCCTATCACCTGCTGAAGTGTGTCAATGCCGCTGCCCCGCAGGCTGTGTCGTTTCACGAACGACCTGCGGGGCAGCGGGGGCGTCACGGGCGAGCGGGGCCCGTGCGGCGTACGGCTACTTGGTGATCCGGGGGCCGGCCGGCGGCGGGATCGGGGCGGTGGCCAGCGACTGCGGTGAGGCCGGGTTGGCGAGGGCGGACGGCGCGGCGACCGAGGCCGAGGGGTCCGCCGGGGCCTCCTCGTCCTCCTCCGCGGCCGGAACGCCGCCGATGATCCGGATGCCCGCGGCGTCGAAGGCCTCCTTGATCCGCCAGCGCAGCTCCCGCTCCACCGCGAACTGCTGGCCGGGCATGGTCTTGGCGGACACCTTCACGGTCATCGAGGCGAGCAGCACCTCGTCCAGGCCCAGGACCTCCACCGGACCCCACAGGCGCTCGTCCCACGGGGACTCCTTGGCCATGGCGTCGGCGACCTGCTTGACCACCTCGCGGATCCGGGACAGGTTCTCCGAGGGCCTGACCTGGACGTCCACCCCGGCGGTCGCCCAGCCCTGGCTGAGGTTGCCGATCCGCTTGATCTCGCCGTTGCGCACGTACCAGATCTCGCCGTTGTCCCCGCGCAGCTTGGTCACGCGCAGCCCGACCTCGATGACCTCGCCCGAGGCCACACCCGCGTCGATCTTGTCGCCGACGCCGTACTGGTCCTCCATGATCATGAAGACGCCGGACAGGAAGTCCGTCACCAGGTTCCTGGCACCGAAACCGATCGCCACACCGGCCACACCGGCACTCGCCAGCAGCGGGGCCAGATCGATCTTCAGCGCGGCCAGGACCATGAGCGCGGCCGTACCGAGGATCAGGAACGAGGCCACCGACCGGAGCACCGAGCCGATCGCCTCCGAACGCTGGCGCCGCCGCTCCGCATTGACCAGCAGCCCGCCCAGAGCGGTGCCCTCCACCGCCTCGGCGCTGGTGTTCATCCGGGTTATGAGCTTGGTCAGGGCCTTGCGGACCGCCGAGCGGATCACCGCCGCTATCACGACGATCAGCAGGATCCGCAGACCGATGCTCAGCCAGGTGGCCCAGTTCTGCTCGATGAAGCTGGCGGCCTCGGTGACGCTCTCCTGCGCCTCCTTGACCGATGCGGGCGCGTCCGGAACGTCGGCTGCCAGTGGCAGCAGGGCGGCGGGCCAGGGCACGACGGGAACCTCCAGGTCTAGCGGTCTGCCCGCGGAACCGGGGGACCCCCGGACGGATCCGGGGACATGCGGGACAGACCAACCACACTAACGGGGCAATCCCTTCACCTTGGTGCCGTGTTCGAGGGAGAGACCAGACTCACCTGGGGATGACTGACTGTGGTTGAAAACACCTCGGACCCGTTACGGGCGAGTGGTGGCGTTTCGACCAGCCGTAAGGAGAGACTGGAGAGCAGATCGTCCCGGCGCGAGCCACGCGCCGCCGACGTACAAGGAGGCAGTCCGTGCCGCACGTCCTGGTCCTCAACGCGTCGTACGAGCCCCTCGGCGTCGTACCGCTCCGCCGCGCGCTCGTCCTCGTCCTGGAGAACAAAGCAGTCTCCCTGGAGGAATCCGGCGCCTATCTGCACAGCGCGACAAGGGTCGTCCCCGCGCCCAGCGTGGTACGGCTCAAGCGCTTCGTGCGGGTCCCCTACCGGGGGCCCGTTCCACTCACCCGGCGCGCCCTGTTCGCGCGGGACGGCGGTCGCTGCATGTACTGCGGTGCCGTCGCCACCAGCGTCGACCATGTCATCCCGCGCAGCCGGGGCGGTCAGCACGCGTGGGACAACGTCGTCGCCGCCTGCCGCCGCTGCAACCACGTCAAGGCCGACCGGCACCTGCTGGAGCTCGGCTGGCGGCTGCGCCACCAGCCGGCCCCGCCGTCCGGGCTGGCGTGGCGGATCATCGGCACGGGGCACCGGGATCCGCGGTGGATGCCGTATCTCCAGCCGTACGGGGCCGAGGACGCGCTGGAGCGGATCGGGGTCGCGGCCGGGTAGCTGTCGGCTGGGCCGCCGGTCCCCTGCGGGGTTGCTCCCGTCGTGGTGGACCTGCGGCCCGGCTTCCCGGGGCGCCGCCCCGGACCCCGCGCCTCAAACGCCGGCGGGGCTGGGTTGGGTGCCGCCCCGGGGCCCGCGCCTCAAACGCCGGCGGGGCTGGGTTGGGTGCCGCCCCGGGGCCCGCGCCTCGAACGCCGGCGGGGCTGGGTTGGGCGCTGCCCCGGGGCCGGTGGTCATGTGCCGACGGGGCTGGGTTGGGCGCCGCCCTCGAACGTCGGCGGGGTGGGCGGGGGCTACGGGGTGACCGCGTAGGCCTCCGCCGACCAGAGGGAGCAGCCGTACCGCGTCGCGCGGGTGTCGCACGTGATCCGCAGGAAGCGGGTGTCCGGCGCGTCCATCCGGAGCGACTCGCGGCCGCCCTTGGAGGCCGCCACGGCCGCCGCCGGGCGCCAGGTCACCCCGTCCGCGGAGGTCTCCACCCGGTAGGCCGACGGGTGCGCGTCCTGCCAGTGCAGTTCCAGCCGGCCCACCCGGGCCGGGGCGGCCAGTTCCGCCCGCCACCACGCGCCGTCCACCGCCGGTGACGACCAGCGGGTGGCCGGGGAGCCGTCCACCGCCGCCGAGGCCGGGAAGTCGGGGGTCTCGTTCGCCGAGGAGGACGCCCGCGCGGTCCGCAGCAGATCCGCTCCGCCGGTCCGGGGCACCGCCCGCACCGTCAGGTTGCGCGACTCCCCGTCGAAGGTCACCGGCACCTGGTAGGTGCCCGGCGGGGTGCCCGGGGCGACGTTGATCTCCAGCGGGATCGACACCTGGCCGCCCCGCGGGGCCACCGCCGTCTGCGGAAGGCGGACCTCGATGCCCGCCGGCGGCCGCGCCGACAGCGGGCCGCGGACCTCGCCCGGACCCAGCGCGGACAGCTCCGCCGAGAGTTTCTGCGCGGCTCCGCCGATCTCGGCGTCGGCCGCGGCCCCGCCGGCGAGCTCGAAGCGGGCCCGCGGCCCGTCCCCGAACCACGGCACCACCTGGTGCACCTTGGGCGCGGACCCGGCCCCGGCCCAGGACAGCCGCACCGCGTCCGCGCTCAGCCCCGGCGTCTCCACCTGGGTCCAGCCCGAGGCCGCGGCGCCGGCGATCTTGCGCCAGCCCTCGCCCGGTACGTGCGCCTCCACCACGGCGCCCCGCGCCCCCGCCGGAAGCGGGTCGGTCATCACGGTCACCGCCGACACCGGGCGCGGGGCGTCCAGCCGTACGGTCCAGGCCTCGGCCTCCTTCGTCACCGTGCCGGTCTGCCGGCTGACACCGGTCCAGGCGTCGGCCTCGGCCACCGCCTTGGTCAGGAACGGGTCCAGGACGGCCTTGTCCACCCGGGCCGGTCCCGGCTGCGCCAGCGCCGCCCGGACCTCGGCCAGGGCGCGGGAGGCCTGCCACGCGGCCGTCCCGTCCCCGCGGGCCTGGGCCTGCAGGACGTCCACCGCCAGCTCGCCCGCCGTCCCGTAGCGCGCCAGGCGGTCCAGCCAGGGACCCGCCTCGCCGGCCAGGGCGGGCAGCCGGTCCTTGGCTTCCCGCAGGACCGTGAACGCCTTGCGCAGCTCGGTCCCGGCCGCCGGATCGCCCGCGGCGCGGGCCTTCCAGAACTGCTCGACCAGCGGCTTCAGGTACGCCGACTCCTCCTGCTTGAGCCCGGACGACGCGGTGTTCCCGGCGAGCGCCGCCACGGCCTGGCGCGTGCGCGGGTCGGAGCCCGTCAGCTCCCGCACCGCCGCCGCCCAGGACTCGCCGGGCCGGTAGCCGCGCGGATTCCACGCGAAGTCCGCCGCCGTGAAGAGCGGGATCCGCGACAGGGTGCCCTGCGGCATCGCGTTGGCCAGCAGTGCCGCCGAACCGCCCGCCACCGCCGGCTCGCGGCCGGCGTACGGGCCGAGGAAGATCCGGCCCGGATCCCAGTCGTTCACCGGGTAGTTGTCCATGGTGATCAGCGGGTGTCCCAGGGCGGAGCGCGCCCCGGCCAGCTCCTTGCCCGTGATGGTGCGCGGCACCACGCCGACGCCCGTCCAGGCCACCTCCACCCGCGGGTCCAGTGCACCCGCCAGGGCCGTCCGGTAGGTCGTGGCCCCTTCCTGGTAGTACTCCGTCGGCAGCAGCGACAGCGCGGGTGCTCCCGGATACCGGGTGGCCAGGTGCGAGGCCAGTCCGCCCGCGACCTCCGCGTGCGCCTTCGCGGCCGCCGCCGGCCCCTTCCCGTAGCGCTCCCGGTCGGCCTTGCAGCCCCACTCGGAGTAGCTGACGTCCTGGAACTGCACCTGGAAGGCCCGGAAGCCGAGGTCCCACATCGCGTCGAGCTTGCGCGCCAGTGCCGCCCGGTCCGCCTCGGAGGACAGGCACATCGACTGCCCGGGGGTCACCGCCCAGGCCAGGACGACCTGGTTGGCGCGGGCCCGTTCGGCCAGCGCGCGGAACTCCGCCTGCTGCTCCTGCGGGTAGTCCTGGCGCCAGGCCGTCGTGCGGTACGGGTCGTCGCCGGGCGCTATGAGCAGCCGGTTCTGCTTGGTGCGGCCCATGAAGTCCAGCTGGGCGAGGCGCTGTTCCCGGGTCCACGGCTGCCCGTAGAAGCCCTCGGTGATTCCGCGTACCGGTGCGGCCGGCCAGTCGCGCACCAGGACGCCGGGCATCTTCCCGCCGCCCGTGGCGAGGAGCTGGCGCAGCGTCTGAGCCGCGTGGAAGAGTCCTTCCGCGCCCATGCCGGCCAGCGCGATCGTGTCCCGTCCGGCATGGCGGCCCGCGGCCAGCCGGTAGCCCCCGGCCGGGAGGTCCGACGGCGCGGCCGCGCCCAGCGCCCGCAGCGCCTGCT
Source organism: Streptomyces venezuelae (assembly GCF_008642275.1). Taxonomy (NCBI): domain Bacteria; kingdom Bacillati; phylum Actinomycetota; class Actinomycetes; order Kitasatosporales; family Streptomycetaceae; genus Streptomyces; species Streptomyces venezuelae. The sequence goes on along the minus strand of NZ_CP029189.1, from coordinate 2,605,057 downwards.
CCGCGTCCGCGTCCTGGAGCCTTACGACGGTGCCCCGTGCGGGCAGGGGGGCGCCGGGGGCCTGCTCGCGCACGGTCCGTACGCCCGCCTCGCGCAGGGCGTCGCGCACCACCGCGACCGCGTACGGGTCGGCGTCGGGCGCCGCGACGAGTACGGCCTCGGTGCCCAGCTGCAGCTCGCGTGCCGGATCGGCGGCCATCGACTGCGGCCGGGGCCACACGGCGGGCCCCTCGGAGGCCGTGCGAGGCGTATCGGCACCCGGGTCGAGCACCGGCCCGGCCACGGCCGTCACGGGGGTCGCTCCGGGGCCCGCTCCGGGCGCGGGCCGGTCCGGTGTGGTGGGCGCCGCGAAGGTCCCGGGCGGCGCGGAGGACACGGCGCCGCCCAGCAGCGTGCCGATCACCGCCACAGCGGCAGCGGTGTTCCGCCTCCTACCCCTGAGCTGCACGGAGCCTCCCCGTCCCGAAACATCCCCCACTCGTACGAATGAGCCTGAGCCCACCATCCGTGCGGCTGGAGTGTCAATGCGGGTGGGTGATCTGCCCCGGATGCGACAGGAATGCGGTGCCTCCGAGTGGGTATGGACGCGTTGTTCCCCGGCGGCGTCCCACCCTCGTGAACCACCCTTGTGCCCCAGTCTTCTGACTCATCCTCATGCCCCGATGCCCGCACGCACGAAGGAGCGCCCGCAGATGGACGACCTGGCCCGGCTCGCTGCCCAGTACGGCGTCGCCACCGACTACCGGCCCGCCGCCGACGTCACCGTCCCGGTGCCGGAGACCACCGTCAAGGCGGTCCTCGGGCTGCTGGGGGTGGTCACCGACGACGCGGAGAGCATCCGGGTGTGCGCCGAGTCCGCCGCCCGGGAGGCGGCCGGGCGGCTGCTGCCGCCCACGGTGGTGCTCTGGCAGGGGGAACGGATGGCTCCGGAGCCCGCCGGGCTGCCCCCGGGCACCCGGGTGCGGGTGGTGGCCGAGGAGACGGGGGAGGAGCTCGCGTGGGGCCCCGCTCTGCCGTTGGGCGTCCACCGGCTCATCGCGGAGGCGCCGGACGGGCGCAGCGCCGAGGCCACCCTGGTCGTCGCCCCGGAGCGGGCTCCGGCCGCGCCCGAGCGGGCCCACGGGCTGCTCGTCCAGCTCTACTCCCTGCTTTCCGGGCGTTCCTGGGGCATGGGTGACCTCGGCGACCTCGCGGAGCTCGCGCGCTGGGCGGGCCGTACCCACGGCGCCGGGTTCATCCAGGTCAACCCGCTGCACGCGGCCGTGCCCGGGGACCCGACCGACCCGTCCCCGTACCGGCCGTCCTCGCGGCGCTTCCCGGACCCGGTCCACCTGCGGATCGAGGACGTCCCCGAGTACGCCGACTGCCCCGACCGCGCCGCTCTCGACGAGCTCGCCGCACGGGGCGGCGAACTGCGCCGCCAGGTCCTGGAGAAGGGGGCGCTGATCGACCGCGACGCCGTCTGGGAACTCAAGCGAGCGGCCCTGGAGCTGCTGTACGCCGTACCGCGCACGCCCGAACGCGAAGCCGCCTACCAGGCGTTCCGCGCCGAACAGGGCGCTCCGCTGGACGTGCACGCCGTCTGGTGCGCCGGGCAGGCGGGGGAGGAGGACCCGAAGGAGCGCAGCGATTTCCACCGCTGGCTGGTCTGGCTGACGGACGGCCAGCTCGCCGCCGCGCAGCGGGCCGCGCGCGAGGCCGGCATGACGGTCGGCATCGTCCACGACCTCGCCGTCGGGGTGCACCCGCAGGGCTCCGACGTCTGGGGATCGTCCTGCTACGCCCGGTACATCTCGGTCGGCGCGCCGCCGGACGCCTTCAACGCGCGCGGCCAGGACTGGGGGCTGCCCCCGTGGCGCCCCGACGTGCTGGCCGCCACCGGCTACGCCCCCTTCCGCTCCTTGCTGCGCGGGGTGTTCCGCTACGCGGGCGCCCTGCGGATCGACCACGTGATGGGGCTGTTCCGGCTCTGGTGGATCCCGGAGGGGACCCCGCCCGCGGAGGGGGCGTACGTCAGCTACGACGGCGAGGCCATGCTGGCGATCCTGGTCCTGGAGGCCCACCGGGCGGGCGCGCTGGTCATCGGCGAGGACCTCGGGACGGTGGAGCCGCGGGTCCGCCGGGAACTGGCCCGGCGCGGGGTGCTCGGCACCTCGGTGCTCTGGTTCGAGCGGGACTGGGACGGCGGCGGGGACCCGCTGGCCCCGCAGGCCTGGCGGGCCGACTGCCTGGCCACCGTCACCACGCACGACCTGCCGCCCACGGCCGCCAAGCTCGCCGGGGGCCATGTGGAACTGCGCGACCGGCTCGGCCTGCTGACCCGCCCGGCCGAGCTGGAGCGCGCCGAGGACGCCGCCGACACCGCCGAGTGGCTGGAGCTGCTGGACGGGCTGGGGCTGGACACCAAGGGCGAGGAGGCCGCCGTACGGGCCCTGTACGCCTTCCTGCTGCGCACCCCCGCGCGGCTGGTCGGCGTGTGGCTGCCGGACGCGGTGGGGGACCGGCGGCCGCAGAACCTGCCGGGCACCTGGGACCAGTACCCCAACTGGCGGCTGCCGGTCGCCGATGCCTCGGGCAGGCCCCTGACGCTGGAGGAACTGGTGTCCTCGCCCCGGGCGAACGCCCTGCTGAGCGCGGTGGGGGAGGGCGTGCGACCTCGTACGGCACCCCCGGGCGCGCGCCCCGTTTAGGTGTTCGCTACGTTTGCACCGTGGACAAGAAGAACGCTCTGCGCGCCGGCGCCGTCACGGCCGGAACCGCGCTGATGATGCTGCTGATGACGTCTCCCGCCCTCGCGCTCACCCGCGACGACGGTGACGACCCGGGTCCGGGCCTGAGCATCGGCGAGACGGTCGGCCTGTACGTGGCCCTGCCCCTGGTGATCTTCCTGGGCATCATCGGTCTCGTGATGGTCCTCGACAAGTCGGACCGCAAGCAGAAGCAGGCCTGATCCGGCCCGGCCCCACGGGGCCGGGACCGGCAGACCTTCCCGGGCGCCGGGGGTCCGCACCGCCGATTCGATTCGGCCGTGCGACGCCCCCCGGCGCCTTGTCGTGTCCTCAGACGGCGGCCAGGAGCCGGCGGAGCAGGCCGGTGAGCACGCCGACCTCTTCGTCGCTCAGCCCGGTGAGCGCGGCACGCTGTACTTCCAGACCGGCGCCGACGGCCTCGTCGACGAGGGCCAGGCCGCGGTCGGTGATCGTCACCTGGAGCCCCCGCCGGTCGTGCGGATCGGGCTTGCGGCAGAGCAGTCCGGCCTTCTCCAGCTTGTCCAGACGCCCGGTCATGCCGCCCGTGGTGAGCATGAGGGTGGCCGACAGCTGCCGGGGCGAGAGCGTGTACGGCTCGCCCGACCGGCGCAGCGTCGCCACGACGTCGAACTCGCCGCGCGAGATGCCATAGCGCGCGTAGCACTGCTCGATCGCGTCGCCCATGCCCTTGGCGATCCGGTAGATGCGTCCGAAGACGGCCATGGGAGCCGTTTCGAGATCGGGGCGCACGGCGAACCACTGGGCCGTGATCGCGTCCACGGCGTCCTTGTCGTCACTCATGCGTGCAGTATCCGGCTTCCCCGAGACTGCTCGCAAGAAAGTTGCTTGACGATAAGTAGCTTAGCGGTAAGCTACTTATCAGCAGTCGAGTTCGGGGGAGAGGCCGCGCCGGAACGCCGGACCTCCCGCCCGCTTCCCCTCGTCCGATCCAGGAGCCACCCGCCATGAAGCGTTTAGCCACCGTCGCCCTGACCGCACTCGCCCCCGTCTCCTGGGGCTCCACCTACGCCGTGGCCACCGAACTGCTGCCGCCCGACCGGCCGCTGTTCACCGGGGTCATGCGGGCCCTGCCCGCCGGACTGCTGCTGACCGCCCTGGCCCGCACCCTGCCGAAGGGTCAGTGGTGGTGGAAGTCCGCCGTGCTCGGCATCCTCAACATCGGCGCCTTCTTCCCCCTGCTGTTCCTCTCCGCCTACCGGCTCCCCGGCGGGGTCGCGGCCGTCCTGGGCGCCGCCGGCCCGCTGTTCGTCGTGGGGCTGGCCGCGCTCCTGCTCGGGGAGCGGGCGAGCCTGCGCACCGTACTGGCCGCCGTCGTCGGGGCGTTCGGCGTGAGCATGGTCGTCCTGACCGCCGAGGCCCGGCTCGATGCGGTCGGCATCCTCGCCGGTGTGGTCTCCTCCGCCTCCATGGGCGCCGGCACCGTGATGACCAAGCGCTGGGGCCGCCCCGAGGGTGTGGGCCCGCTGGCGATGACCGGGTGGCAGCTCACCGCGGGCGGGCTGTTCATCATCCCCGTCGCCGCCCTCGTGGAAGGCGCCCCGCCCGCCCTCGACGGCAAGGCCCTCCTCGGCTACGGCTACATGATGCTGATCAACACCGGAATCGCGTACTGGCTCTGGTTCCGCGGCATCGGCGCCCTCAGCGCCACCTCGGTCACCCTGCTCGGCCCGCTCTCCCCGCTCACCGCCGCCGTCATCGGCTGGGCCGCCCTCGGTCAGGCGCTGTCGCCGGTACAGCTCGTCGGGATGGCGATCGCTTTCGGAGCCACCGTCGCCGGGCAGCTGGCGGCCGCGCGCACCCCCAAACCGTTCAGTTCTCCTGAAAAGAACGATCAGAACATTTCGATGGACCTGACGGATGGGGCGGTGCGACGGTAGGTCCCACGTACCACCAGCCCACCCCGAGGAGCAGACCCACAGTGGCCGTCATGGACCGCGTCCGTACCGTCTCGCAAGCCGATCCCGGCAGCACCACGAGGAAGGGTGCCGCCGGGATCGGCGTGCTCCTGGCCCTGCTCGCGACGGTCGTCTGGTCCGGCAGCTTCGTCGCCACCCGGGGCATGGCCGAGACCGTCCCACCCGTCCAGGCGGTCTTCTGGCGCTGGATCGTCGCCCTGCTCGCCGTCGCCCCCTTCGCCGCCCGCCAGGCCTGGCAGCAGCGGGCCCTGATCCGGCGGCACCTCGGCTTCGTCGCCCTCGCCTCGCTGTTCGGCGTCGCCCTCTACAACACGCTCGTGCACCAGGCCGGACTGACCACCTCCGCCTCCAACATGGGCATGATCATGGCCGCCTCGCCCGTGATCATGGCGCTCTACGCCCGCCTCGGCGGCGAACGGCTCGGAGCCCGGCGGACCTTCGGCATCCTGCTCGCCGCCCTCGGGGTGCTGCTGCTCGTCGGGGACGGCTCGATCGGCTTCGACTTCGGCGCCGGAGACCTGTGGATGTTCGCCGCCGCCCTCTCCTTCGCCACGTACAGCGCCCTGCTGAGGCGCAAGCCCGCCGAACTCGGCGGACTCGCCTTCCTGATCACCACCTTCGTGCTCGGCGCGCTGATGCTGGCACCCGCCTACGCCGTCTCCGTAGCCGTCCAGGGCGGCTTCGAGGTCACCACCGGGACCGTCGGACCGCTGCTGTACGTCGGGGTGTTCTCCTCGGCCGTCGCCTTCTTCGCCTGGAACAGGGCCGTCTCGGTGATCGGGGCGGCCCGCGCGGGAGTCGTCTACTACCTCCAGCCGGTGTGCGTGGCCGGACTCGGCTTCCTGCTGCTGGGCGAGCGGACCGGACCGGCGCAGCTGCTCTGCATGGCGCTCATCCTCGGCGGAGTCGGGCTGGGGAGTGCCCGGCGGTAGGTTCGGGCCCATGACCGAGTGGGACATCAAGAAGCTGCGGATCCTGCGGACCCTCGCCGAACAGGGGACCGTGACCAGAACGGCCGAGGCGCTGCACATGACGCCCTCGGCCGTTTCGCAGCAACTGACGAACCTGGCCCGGCAACTGGGCGTGGTACTGCTGGAGGCCGAGGGGCGCCGGGTGCGGCTCACCGACGCGGCCCACCTCGTCCTGCGGCACACGGAGGCGGTCTTCGCGCAGCTGGAGCGGGCCGACGCGGAACTGGCCGGATACCTGGCCGGGGACGCGGGGGAGGTACGGGTGGGGGCCTTCTCCACCGCCGTGCCCGCGCTGGTGGTCCCGGCGGTGGCCGAACTGCGGCGGACCCACCCCGGGGTGGAGGTCCGGGTCCGCGAGACGGAGGCCGCGGAGGCCTACGAGCTCCTCTCGGCCGGGGGCGTGGACCTGGCGCTGTCCCTCGCCGCCCATGCCCCGACCGCGCGGGACCGGCGGTACACGCGCGTCACGCTGATGGAGGACCCGCTGGACGTGGCGCTCCCGCCGGGGCACCCCCTGCGGGACACGGCGGAGCTGCGGCTGGCGGACCTGTCCGGGGACGCGTGGATCTACGGGGGCAGCGGTCCGTGGTCGGAGATCGCCCGGGGCGCGTGCGAGGCGGCGGGCTTCGTCCCCGAACAGGCCCACTCGGCCTCGGGCTGGACGGCCATCCTGGCCATGGTCGAGGCGGGGATGGGCGTGGCGCTGGTTCCCCGGATGGTGTCGAGCCGCGCCTCGGGCGTGGCCGTCCGGGTGCTGTCGCGGGACCGCCCGACCCGGCACGTGATCGCGGCGGTCCGCCGCGGAGCCGAGTCCGCTCCCGCGCTGTCCCACGTCCTGGCGGCCTTGCGCGAGGTGGCCTCGGCCCGGCGGTGACCCCGCCCGGCCGCTGGGCGGAGCCGGTCCTCAAACGCCGGGCGGGCTGGATTTCAGCCTCGCCGGCGTTTGAGGCGCGGGGTCCGGGGCGGAGCCCCGGCTACGGTGCGAGCCCTCAGACCTGAGCGGCAGCGGCGTCGGCGGCCTGGGCCTTCAGCGCGCGCTCGACGCCCGCGCGGGACTCCGAGACCAGGCGGCGCAGGGCCGCGTTCGGCTCGGCCGAGGCCAGCCACGCGTCCGTCGCGTCCAGCGTCTCCTGCGAGACCTGCAGCGCCGGGTAGAGGCCCACCGCGATCTGCTGGGCGATCTCGTGGCTGCGGGTCTCCCAGACCTCCTTGACCACCGAGAAGAACTTCCCGGTGTACGGGGCCAGCAGCTCGCGCTGGTCGGTCTGGACGAAGCCGCCGATCACGGCCTCCTGCACCGCGTTCGGCAGGTCGCCGGACTCCACCACCGAGGCCCACGCCTCGGCCTTGGCCTCCGCCGTCGGCCGCGCGGCCCGGGCGGTCGCCGCGTGGCGTTCACCCGCCGCGGTGGCGTCCCGCTCCAGCTCGGCCGCGATGGCCGGCTCCCCGGCGACACCCGTCGCGACGAGCCGCTCCAGGAACGTCCAGCGCAGCTCGGTGTCGACGGCCAGGCCCTCGATCTCCGCCGTGCCGTCCAGCAGCGCCGACAGGTAGGTCAGCTGCCCCTCGGTGCGGGCACTGGCCGCGAAGGCCCGAGCCCACGCCAGCTGGTGGTCGCCCGCAGGCTCGGCGCCGCGCAGGTGCTCCAGGGTGGCCTCGGTCCAGGCCGCCAGGCCCTGCTCCCGCCACGCCGGGTCGGCGTACAGGTCGATGGCCAGCTTCACCTGCCGGTGCAGCGACTGCACCACGCCGATGTCGGACTCCTTGCCGATGCCCGACAGCACCAGCGCGAGGTAGTCGCGGGTGGCGAGCTCGCCGTCACGCGTCATGTCCCAGGCCGAGGCCCAGCACAGGGCACGCGGCAGGGACTCCGCGAAGTCGCCGATGTGCGCGGTGACGGTGGCGAGGGACTCCTCGTCCAGACGGACCTTCGCGTAGGACAGGTCGTCGTCGTTCAGCAGGAAGACCGCCGGACGGGTGCGGCCGACCAGCTCCGGCACCGTGGTCAGGGCGCCGTCGATGTCCAGCTCGATCCGGTCGGTGCGCACGAGGGCGCCGTCCTGGAGCTCGTACAGGCCGACCGCGATGCGGTGCGGGCGCAGCGTGGACTCGCCCTGGGCGCCGGCGGGCAGCGCGGGCGCCTCCTGGCGGATGCCGAATGCGGTGATCACGCCGTTCGCGTCGGTGGTGACCTCCGGGCGCAGCACGTTGATGCCGGCCGTCTCCAGCCACGCCTTCGACCAGGCGGTCAGGTCGCGGCCCGAGGTCTCCTCCAGGGCGCCCAGCAGGTCCGACAGGCGCGTGTTGCCGAAGGCGTGCGCCTTGAAGTACGCCTGCACGCCCTTGAAGAAGGCGTCCATGCCGACGTAGGCGACGAGCTGCTTGAGCACCGAGGCGCCCTTGGCGTACGTGATGCCGTCGAAGTTGACCATGACGTCGTCGAGGTCACGGATGTCGGCCATGATCGGGTGCGTGGACGGCAGCTGGTCCTGCCGGTACGCCCAGGTCTTCATGGAGTTGGCGAAGGTGGTCCACGCGTGCGGCCACTTCGAGCCCTCCGCGTACGCCTGGCACGCGATGGAGGTGTAGGTGGCGAACGACTCGTTCAGCCACAGGTCGTTCCACCACTCCATGGTGACGAGGTCGCCGAACCACATGTGGGCGAGCTCGTGGAGGATGGTCTCCGCGCGCACCTCGTACGCCGCGTCCGTCACCTTCGAGCGGAAGACGTACTGGTCGCGGATGGTCACCGCGCCCGCGTTCTCCATCGCGCCCGCGTTGAACTCCGGCACGAAGAGCTGGTCGTACTTGGCGAACGGGTAGTCGTAGGCGAACTTCTCCTGGAACCAGTCGAAGCCCTGCCGGGTGACGTCGAAGATCTCGTCCGCGTCGAGGAACTCGGCGAGCGAGGGCCGGCAGTAGATGCCGAGCGGCACGGACTGGCCGTCCTTGCCCTCGTAGGAGCTGTGCACCGCGTGGTACGGGCCGACGATCAGCGCGGTGATGTACGAGGAGATGCGCGGGGTCGGCTCGAAGCGCCAGACGTTGTCCTTGACGTCCGCGGCCTCCGGCGTCGGTGAGTTCGAGATGACCGTCCAGCCCTCGGGGGCCGTCACGGTGAACTGGAACGTGGCCTTCAGGTCGGGCTGCTCGAAGCTGGCGAAGACCCGCCGCGCGTCCGGCACCTCGAACTGGGTGTAGAGATAGGCCTGCTGGTCGACCGGGTCGACGAAGCGGTGGAGGCCCTCACCGGTGTTGGTGTACGCGCAGTCCGCGACGACACGGAGCTCGTTGGCCCCGGCCGCCAGGTGCTTCAGCGCGATCCGGGAGTCGTGGAAGACGGCGGCGACGTCCAGGGAGGTGCCGTTGAGGACGACCTCGTGCACGGCCGGAGCGACCAGGTCGATGAAAGTCTCGCCCCCGGCCTCGGCCGACTGGAAGCGCACGGTGGTCACGGACGGGTAGGTGCCACCCTCCTGCGCGCCACTGAGATCGAGTTCGATCTCGTAGGAGTCGACGGTCAGCAGCTTGGCCCGCTGCTGAGCCTCTTCACGGGTGAGATTCGTGCCTGGCACGCGTTCATCTCCTTCGATGGTGACGTTGCCCGGCCATCCTGCCATCCGGACAGCGCCGCCGCTCCGGAGTAATCCACGAGCGAACGCGAGGTCGCAAACCTGCCGGACACCGGCGCCCCGCCTCGGCACGCTGGTGGGCATGACCAGCAGATACCGGGCGATGCCCATCGAGGAGGCGGCGCTCCAGGAGCTCCGCGTGCGCGACGACGCGGGACGGGGACCCGTCCCGTACACCGACGGGGAGGGCGGGGCACCACTGCGGTGCTGCCTGCGCACCAGCAGGGCGGGTGAGCGGATCGCCCTCGTCTCCTACGCCCCGCTGCGCCGCTGGGCGGCGCGCACCGGAGCCGATCCCGGCGCCTACGACGAGCAGGGGCCCGTCTTCGTCCACGCCGAGGACTGCGGCGGGCCCGCGGGCGGCGCCGGATACCCCTTCGCCCGGGCCGGGGTGCAGCGCACGGCCCGGCGGTACGACGCCCGCGGGCACATCCTCGGAGGGCGGGTACTGGACCTCGGGGAGGATCCGGACGGGGTGATCGAGCGGGCCCTCGCGGAGGCCTTCGCCGATCCCCAAGTGGCCCTCGTACACCTGCGCTTCGCCGAGTTCGGCTGCTTCCAGTTCGAGGTGCGCCGGCCCTGACACGGCGGGAGGGCGGGCGCCGTGCGGCGCCCGCCCTCCCGGTCCTGCCGGTGCGGGATCAGCCGCGCAGCTCCTCGGCCACGAGCTCGGCGATCTGCACCGCGTTCAGGGCCGCGCCCTTGCGCAGGTTGTCGTTGGAGAGGAACAGCGCGAGGCCGTTCTCCACCGTCTCGTCGGAGCGGATGCGGCCCACGTACGAGGCGTCCTTGCCCGCCGCCTGCAGGGGCGTCGGGATCTCGGAGAGCTCGACGCCGGGGGCGTCCTTGAGCAGCTCGTAGGCGCGCTCGACGCTGATCGGGTTCGCGAAGCGGGCGTTGACCTGCAGGGAGTGACCGGCGAAGACCGGCACGCGCACGCAGGTGCCGGAGACCTTGAGCCCGGGGATCTCCAGGATCTTGCGGGACTCGTTGCGGAGCTTCTGCTCCTCGTCGGTCTCGAAGGAGCCGTCGTCGACCAGGTTGCCCGCGAGCGGGACCACGTTGTAGGCGATGGGGCGCTTGTAGACGGCGGGCTCGGGGAACTCCACCGCGTCACCGTCGAAGGTCAGCTGGTCGGCGGCCTCGGAGACCGCGCAGGCCTGGCCCTTGAGCTCGGCCACACCGGCCAGGCCCGAGCCGGAGACGGCCTGGTAGGTGGTGGCGATCAGCGCGGTCAGGCCGGCCTCGTCGTGCAGCGGGCGCAGCACCGGCATCGCGGCCATGGTGGTGCAGTTCGGGTTCGCGATGATGCCCTTGGGGCGGTTCTTGATCGCGTGCGGGTTGACCTCGGAGACCACGAGGGGGACCTCCGGGTGGCTGCGCCAGGCGGAGGAGTTGTCGATCACGACGGCGCCCTGGGAGGCGACCTTTTCGGCCAGCGCCCGGGAGGTGGCGCCGCCCGCGGAGAAGAGCACGATGTCCAGGCCCGCGTAGTCGGCCGTGGAGGCGTCCTCGATGGTGATCTCCCGGCCCTCCCATTCGAGGGTGGAGCCCGCGGAACGGGCCGAGGCGAACAGCCGCAGCTCGTCCACCGGGAACTTCCGCTCGGCGAGGATGCTGCGCATGACTCCGCCGACCTGTCCGGTGGCTCCGACGATTCCGACCCTCACGGTGACTCCTCTTGGTACGTACGACGCGGGCGCGCGTGAAGCCATCATGCGTTCGACCCCACGAGCCTTGTCCAATCCATTGTCCGAGGTACGGACGGTGTCCTGAATGTGAACCCCTGTGGCGAGTTCGTGGCAGGCGTGTTGCGGGGCCCCTGAACACCCGTTTTGCCTGGTCGGAGCCGGTTAGCGTCCGATCTGTCATGACCGCTATCCGGACATGACCGACCGCAGAACGAACCACCGAATTCGGGGAGATCCACCGTGGGCGCCATCCGCCACCGCCGCCGGTCCATACCGGCGCTCGCCGCCCTCGCGGCCGCCGCCGTCGCCGCACCCGTCCTGCTGACCGCCACCCCGGCGGCCGCCCACCCGCGCGAGGGCAGGCTGGCCAAGGAGCTGGTGGAGGAGGTCACCGCCCGGGGCGCCTACCGCCACCTGAAGAAGTTCCAGCAGATCGCCGACGCCAACGGCGGCAACCGCGCCGCCGGCACGCCGGGCCACGCGGCCTCCGCCTCCTACGTGTACGACACGCTGAAGAAGGCCGGGTACCAGGTCTCGTACCAGGACTTCGACTTCCACGAGGCGCACACCAGGACGGAGAAGACCACCGTCCTCGGCGAGAACCCCCGCGAGCTGGCCACCACCGCCTTCACCTTCACGAGGTCCACCCCGGCCGGCGGCCTGACCGCGCCGCTCGCCCCGGCCCGGGTCGACGAGACCCCCGGCTGCACGGCCGACGACTACCCGGCCGGCACCTTCGCCGGGAAGATCGCCCTGGTCAAGCGGGGCGCGTGCACCTTCGTGGAGAAGCAGCGGGCCGCCGCCGAAGCCGGCGCGCTCGGCGTGATCGTCTACAACCACAGCGGAACCGCCCCGGTGCGCGGCGGGTTCTCCTCGCCCGCCGAGGGGCTCATCCCGAGCGCCGGCATCACGCTGGCCGACGGCGAGGCGCTGACCGCGGCCGCCGCGAAGGGCGAGGTGAGCGTGCGGCTGGAGCTGGACCAGGAACACGTGAAGAAGACCACCCGCAACGTGATCGCCGAGACCCGCGGCGGCCGCTCCGACCGGGTGGTGACCGTGGGGGCCCACCTGGACTCGGTGCCCGAGGGCCCGGGCATCAACGACAACGGCTCCGGTTCGGCCGGGCTGCTGGAGGTGGCCCTGAAGCTCGCGGACGAGGGCGCCAACAAGAAGGGCAGGGGGCCCGCCAACAAGGTGCGCTTCGGCTGGTGGTCGGCGGAGGAGCTGGGCCTGCTCGGCTCGGAGCACTACGTCGCGCAGCTGTCCGAGAAGCAGAAGAAGGACATCGCGCTCTACCTGAACTTCGACATGATCGCCTCGCCGAACCCGGTGCAGTTCGTCTACGACGGGGACGACTCCGATAAGACGGGCGCGGGCGCGGGACCGGCGGGCTCCGCCCAGATCGAGGCGCTCATCAACGGCTTCCTCGACCGGAAGGGCAAGCCTCACGAGGGCAGTGACTTCGACGGCCGCTCCGACTACGGCCCGTTCATCGCGAACGGGATCCCGGCGGGCGGCACCTTCACCGGCGCGGAGGGGGTCAAGACCGCCGAGCAGGCGGCGCGCCACGGCGGCACGGCCGGGGCCCCGTACGACCCGAACTACCACGGGGCGGGGGACACCCTGAAGAACCTCGACCTGTTGGCCTTCGACACCAACCTGGACGTGATCGCGCACGCGGTCGGCACCTACGCCGAGTCGCTGCGCTCGCTCGGCGCGCGGTAGGCGCGCGGGAACGACCCGGGGGAACGGCCCGAGGGGGCGGTGCTCGTCAGAGCGCCGCCCCCTCGGGTTTCCCGCTGCGGGGTCCTACGGGAGGACCTTCTCGATCTGCACGCTGCCGGTGCCGGCGGCGGTGCCGCGGGCGTTGAGCAGCTGGACCTGGCCGAAGAACTGACGGCCCTCGGGGGCCGCGCTGGTGACCAGGACGTTCGCCGAGACCTGCGCGGTGGCGCCGGTGGCGAGGTTCACCGCGGCGGCGTCGTCGACCTGGACGGAGCCCAGGGCGGCCGAGAAGAACACGTCACGGTAGTCGTACGTGGTGGAGCCGGACGGGATCGCGTAGCCGATCACCTTGACGGTGTAGGTGCCCGCGGCCGGGTTCACCAGGCTCACGGCCTCCTCGGAGTCGCCGTCGGCGGCCGAGCCGACCTTCACGCCGTCCTTGTAGACCTCCAGGTCGAGGTCGGCGGCGGTGTCGGACACCTTGCCGATCGCGACGTCGAGGCGCGAGGTGCCCGCGGGGACCGCGATCTCGGTGGACTGGGTCTCACCGGGCGCGATGGTCGGCTTGGCGACCTTCGCCGAACCGAGCGGACCGCCGACGAGCTTGCCGCCGGAGATGGCCGCGCCGGCGTTCTTGACGCTCCACTGGACCGGGGCGGGGGTGCCCTGCTTCACCTCGGGCAGGACCTTGACCGCGGGGTCGAAGGCCGCGCCGAGCACGGAGACGTCCAGCTTGAACGGGTTGTCCAGGACCGGCGACGTACGACGGGCCTCGACCTCGATCTCCCAGACGCCCGGCGTCGGCTCGGGGTACGAGCGCACGTCGGGGCGGCAGGTGTTGGCCGGGTTGTCGTAGTTCGGGTAGCAGTTGGTCGTGGCCGTCGGGTCGACCGGCGTGCCGTACGGGTGGATCGCGATGAAGCGCGTCTGGGCGCCGGCCGCGAGACCGCTCAGCGCGACCTCCAGGCTCTTGGCGCCCGGCGGAACGGTCACGAAGTACGACTTGTGAGAGTTGCGCTGCACGGTGGAGGACTGCGACAGGGCGAACGACGGCGCGGCCAGGGGGGCGGAAGCCACGACGGTCGTCAGGATCTGCTTGTCGATGCCCTCGGTGGTCTCGTCGTCCAGCTGCAGGATGCCGCTGTGGACGCCGGCCGTCTTGGCGTTGGCCTCGACCTTGATGGTGACGGGCTTGTTCAGCGGCAGGGTGACGTAGTCGTAGCCGCCGACGACCTTGAAGGTGCCGTCGTTGTTGCGCCAGCTCAGGTCGTGCCGGGTGCCGTACTTGACGCCCGTGGTGCGGGTGACGACGACGTTGTAGACCTTCTTCTGGCCGACCTTGAGGCCGCCCTCACGGTCGTACAGGCCGGTGCCGGAGCCCGGGGTCTTCAGGAACTGGTCGATCGCGGTGTCGACCGGCGCCTGGACGGTGAACTCGTTGGCCTTCGCGTCGCGCTGGACGGACTCCCACGCGCCGGGGATGTCGATCAGACCCGAACCCTGCGCGTGCGCGGGAACGCCGTCGATCTTCTTGGCGGAGGTGGTGAGCGCGACCCGCAGGGAGGACGGCGTCAGCTTGATGTTGTGCTGCTTGGCGGCCGAGATCAGCAGGGCGCTCGCGCCCGCCGCCTGCGGCGAGGCCATCGAGGTGCCCTGCAGCATGCCGTAACCGGCCGGCAGGGTGTAGCCGGCCTCCTTCACCGGGGCGCCGGGCAGCCAGGTCTGGATGGTGTTGATGGCCGCGCCGGGGGCGCTGATGGTCGGCGTGAAGCCGCCGTCCTCACGCGGACCGCGCGAGGAGAAGGGGAACATGTTGTACTTCGTGCTCACACCGGAGCCGTAGTTGGCGGCCCAGGTCTCCTTGGAGACCGACGCGCCCACGGAGATGACCTTGTCCGCGAGGGCGGGGTCGCCGATGGTGTTGACGCCCGGGCCCGAGTTGCCGGCCGAGATGACCAGCTGGACGCCGTAGGTGTCGATGAGGTTCTTGTAGAGCTCGGAGCGCGCGTTGTTGCCGTCGTTCAGCGCCGGCAGGCCGCCGATGGACATGTTGACGATGTCCACGCCGCGGTTGACGACGAGGTCGATCATGCCCTCGGTCAGCGCGACGTTGGTGCAGCCGCCGGACCACGAGCAGGCGCGCGAGGAGACGAGCTTGGCGCCGGGCGCCTCGCCGTTCATCTGGCCGCCGAAGAGGCTGTTGGCGGCGGTGATGCCGGCGACGTGCGTGCCGTGCTCCGACTCGATGATGCCGACGTTGACGAAGTCGGCCTTCTTGCCGACCCAGTCACCGCCCAGCGGGTCCATCGGGACGTCCTTGCGGATCTCGATCACGAACGGGATGCGCTCGGCGACGTCGGTCGCCGGGTTGTCCGTGCCGAAGTAGCCGATCTGGTAGCCGTCCTTGTACGGCTTCATCGGCTCGTTGTTCGTGAAGTCGCCGTCCTGGTCGGTGTCGACGCGGACGGTGCCGGCGGCGGCGTCGTAGAGCAGGCCGAACCGGTCGGTGGTGTCACCGTCGCGGTTGACGTCGCCCGCCATGTCGCCGGTGGCGGTGATCGACTCGGTGAAGCGGCTCCACTGGAAGCTGCCCTCCGGGGCCTTCCAGCTCTGGCCGCCCGCGGTGAAGCTGCCGCCGCTGGAGGTGACCGGGGTGATCTGCGGGCGCCAGGTGGCGTCGTTGTCCGTGATCGGGTCGGTCGCCGTGACCCAGTCGACGATCTTGCGCTCGCCGGTGGTGGTCTTCTGCAGGGCCGGGTGACCGAGGTCGATGCCCGAGTCCATGATGCCGATGGTCACGCCGCGGCCGTCGGCCTGCGGGTTGTCCTTCACGAAGTCGACCGCGCCGGTCTCGAAGGACGGGTTGTACGGGTTCTTCGCGGGGGTGTTCTTGTCCGGCGCCGCGTAGGTCTCGGCGGCGGTCTTCTTGACCGCGCCGGTCGACCGGTCGGCCTCGGGGCGCGGGTCCGGAAGCTGGATCTCGTGCCGCAGGTCGATGCCGTGCACCGAGGACAGCTTGGCGGCCGCCTTCAGCGCGGCATCCGCCTTGCCGGTGGGCAGGGTGGCACGCACGTAACCGAGGTTGTCGTACGTCCGGCCCACCGAGGCGCCCTGGACCGAACCGAGCTGGTCCGCCACCTGCTTGGTCTGGCCGGGGGTGGTCGCGACCATGACGGTGACGTTCGCGTCACCCTTGGCCTTGGCCTGCTGCAGGAGTTCGGCGTCGGCCGAACCGAGCTTCTGGTCGGCGGACTTGACCGCGGGTGCGGTACCCGGGGTGTCCGCGCCGGTCGCCGCGAAGACGGGCCCGGCGCCGGTGGCGGCGAGGGCCGCGACCAGGCCGGCCGCGGCCGCGACGCGCGCGACGCGTCTGGCCCCGGATATGGAGCTGGGGGATTCGAGGGTCATCAGCATCCCTGGTAAGTGAAAGATACGGTCCGGATTTCGGTGCCGGATGACCGGTCAGCTTGGCCTAAGCGACAGCTCTTTGGGGAGAGTTGTCATTGACCGAGACCTGTCATGGCGGACTCTCGCCAGTGCGGAGAACACGCCAGTGCGGCCGTACCGGTGCACAGTGGTGCGAACCAAGGGTGCCGATCGGTCGATTTATCGACTTGGCGGCCATGTGTCAGCCTCGGGACGCGGTCGCGTCCCGGGGCCGGTGTGACAGATTTCGCGCGCTCAGCGCTCGCGCGTGCGCGCGTAGTGGCGCGAGGCCTTCGCCCGGTTTCCGCAGGCGGACATCGAACACCAGCGCCGGGTGCCGTTCCGCGAGGTGTCGTGGAAGTGCAGGACGCAGCTCTCGGAGGCGCACTTGCGGATCCGCTCGGGCGCGGAGCCCAGCAGTTCCAGGTAGTTCCTGGCGGCCGTCCAGGCCGGACCCCAGGTGGGGTCGTCGAACTCGGCGCGCTCGCCCGGGCCTTCGGGAGTCAGGGTGGCGCGGATGCGGCCGTGCTCCAGCACGGCGTCGACCAGCGCGCGGGCGCTCTCGCCGGAGGGGTCCGCCACCACGCGGGCCAGGGCCTCGCGCGCGGTCATCAGATGGACGAGGGTCGCGGCGTCGGCCCGGAAGCGGCCGGCCAGCCCGTTGGTCTCCAGCCAGACCGCGAGCCCTTCGACCCGGCTCAGCCCGAAGGCCCCCGCGAAGAGGTCGACGATCTTCCCCTCGCGCATCCAGCGGGTGTTCAGCAGGTCGAGGGCGACCGGCTCCCCGGTCAGGGGCCGTGGGTCCGCCGTCGTCATGTCCGTCTCCTCGCTCGCTAACCCCTCAAGGGTACGTGAGCGGTTGACGTGCGTCGTCATAACCTTTAACTTGAATTTAGAAGGTTAGAACCGTTGCGCCGTCTCCGGGGAAGGACCCGTCATGACCACCGCCATCAGCAAGCTCCGCACCGGGCACGTCGGCCTGAACGTCACCGATCTGGAGCGCTCGCTCGCCTTCTACCGGGACGCCCTCGACTTCCAGGTGCTCGGAGAGGGCAAGGAGGAGGGCCGCCGCTTCGCCTTCCTCGGCCGGGACGGCGAGCTCGTCCTCACGCTCTGGCAGCAGGCCGACGGCGCCTACGACCCGGCCGCAGCCGGACTGCACCACCTGGCGTTCTCGGCCGGCGCGGTCGAGGAGGTGCGCGCGTACGAGGAGCGGCTGCGCGGGCTGGGCGTCGCCTTCGCCTACGAGGGGGTCGTCGCGCACCGCGAAGGCGCGGCTTCCGGCGGGATCTTCTTCCACGACCCCGACGGCACCCGCCTGGAGATCTCCGTACCGACCGGCGCCGAAGACGCGCCCGCCCCCACCGCGGGGGCGCCGACCTGCGGATTCTTCTAATGGGCGGCGTCTACCACTGGGGGTCGCTGGCGGTGCAGGAGCGGGTCGGCGTGCGCGCGCAGGCCGAGCACGTCGGCCGCTCGATCGGCACGGGCATCCGCGACGTCGCCGCGGCCTTCCTGGAACTCCAGCCGCACCTGGTCGTCGGCGCCGCCGACGGCGCCGGGCGGATGTGGGCCTCGCTGCTGACCGGTGCGCCCGGATTCGTGCGGGCCACCGGGCCGGACCGGATCGCGGTCGCCGGCGGTCCTCCGGCGGGCGATCCGCTCGCCGACGCGCTGGCCGTTGTGGGGACCCGGGTCGGGACCATCGCGCTCGACCCGCGCACGCGGCGCCGGATGCGGCTGAACGGAACCCTGGAGGTGACCCGGGGAGGCTTCGCGGTCCTGGCCGAGCAGGTCTTCGCCAACTGCCCCAAGTACCTGCAGAAGAGGGAGCCGCTGGAGCTCGCCCGGCAGGGGGCGGGTGTGCTGCGGCGCGGGGAGGCGCTGACCCCCGGCCAGCAGGAGACCGTACGCGGCGCCGACACCTTCTTCGTCGCCACCACGGCGGAGGCGGACGGGGCCGACGCCAGTCACCGGGGCGGGCTGCCGGGCTTCGTCGAGGTGCTCTCCCCGGTCGAGCTGGCCTGGCCGGACTACGCGGGCAACGCCATGTTCCTGACCCTGGGCAATCTGACGGCCGATCCGCGGGCCGGGCTGCTCTTCCCGGACTGGGAGAGCGGGGCGGTCCTCCAGCTCAGCGGCCGGGCCCGGACCGAGTTCGCGGCCGACGGGATCCGCCGCACCCGCTTCCGGGTGGAGTCGGTGGTGGAGAGCGTGCACCCGGGGCGGCTGCTCTGGAGCACCCCGGAGTACTCGCCTCACCTGGGCAGGACCACCAGGTAGGCGGCGGGCTCCCGGTCGTCGGAGGCCGTCAGGGCGGTCCGGATGACCGCGGCCTGCTGCTCGGGCCAGTCGCGGAGCTTGCGCGGGGTGACGTGGATGACGGTCACCCCCAGCCGCTCCAGCGTCTCGCGCTTGCGCACCGACTCGGACCACTGCTCGTCCTCGCCCTGGCGCGGGGCGCGGGTGTCGATCTCGACGGCGACGGCCTGCTCGGGCCAGTACGCGTCGATCCCGCCGAGGTGCGGGCCGCCGGGCAGCCTCAGGTCGACGTTCCACACCGGATCGGGGAGCTCGTAGCCGCGTACGACGTGGTACAGCCGGTCCTCGGCGATGGCCCGGCCCTCCGCGAGCAGCGACTCGACCGCGTCGACCACGTGCGGCCGGTTCAGCAGCCGGGCCACCGTCAGCTCCCGTACCACGGCTGCCGGTTCGCAGTGCCCGCCCCGGACGGCCTCGCTCAGCAGGCGGCGTACGGTGCCGGCGTCGGAGAGCTGGGTGACGGCGTCGGCGACGGCCCGCGCGACGGGCACCACCGGCAGCCCGGTCACCTCCTGGGACCTCGGCGGGGTGTGCGTCCGTACGATCCGCACGTCCCCGGTCGAACGCAGCCGCCGGGTGCCGGGCACGAGGACGTCGATGTGCGAGAGGGCGAGCAGCGGGGGCGCGGAGCTGAACCGGTACAGCGCGAGCGCCGCCAGCCCGGTGATCATGACCTCGCCGCCGCCGCGCCGCCCCGCGTAGAGCAGCGCCGCGTGCAGCCGCTCCTCGCTGGTCGCGGGACCGGCGTGCAGCAGGAAGACCCCGGGCAGGATCTGCTGCCAGGGGCGCCCGGCCGCGTCGGAGGCGGTGACGCCGTGCTCGCGCAGCTGGGCGAGGGTCAGCACGCGGGGGCGGCTGCCGGTGAGGTGCGCGAGGGGGAGGGGTGCGTTGTGGTTCATGACGCGGTGATTCCCTCAGGCCATGGCCTTGCTAACCCCTGTTACACGCTCGTCGACAAATCCGGACAAGCTGGGGCTAAAGTACGGGCGTTCGACTGCCGATGGGATGCGCCCGTATGGGCTACCCCTGCACGGAGCCGGTCCTCGAACGCCGGACGGGCTGAAAGCTCAGCCTCGCCGGCGTTCGAGGCGCGGGGTCCGGGACCGAGCCCCGGCAGCGGCGCCGCGGGCTAGGCGGCCGCCGCGTCGCAGGCCTGGGCGCGCAGGGCCCGGGCCAGGTCGTCGCGGGACTCCAGTACCAGGCGGCGCAGGGCCGGAGCCGCATCGGCGTGCGCGGCGAGCCACGCGTCGGTGGCCTCCAGCGTGGCCGAGTCGCCCTGCAGCGACGGGTACAGCCCCCTCACCACGTCCATGCCGATCTGGATCGACCGGTCCGCCCACACCCGCTCGATCACCTCGAAGTAGCGCCCCGCGTAGGCCGCCAGCAGGCCACGCTGCGAGGACTGCTGCATACCCGCGATCGTCGCCTCGGCCAGCGCGTTCGACAGCGCGTCCGACTCGACCACCGCCGCCCACGCCTGGTCCTTGACCGCCTGCGAGGGCCGCGCCGCCAGGCACCGCACCTGGTGCCGCTTGCCCGAGGCCGTGTCGTCGCGTGCCAGTTCGGCGGCGAGCACCGCCTCGTCCACCGCCCCGTGCGCGGTCAGCGGCAGCAGGAAGTCCCAGCGCAGCTCCTGGTCCACCTCCAGCCCGTCGATCCGCGCCGAGCCCTCCAGCAGCCCCAGCAGCAGCTGGAAGTCGCCCTCCGTCGTCGCGCTCGCCGCGAAGAAGCGGGCCCACGTCAGCTGGTGCTCCGACCCCGGCGCCGCTGCCCGCAGCTCGTGCAGCGCGCCCGCCGCCAGCTCCCGGCCGCCCTGCTCGCGCCAGTCCGCGGCCGCGTAGTGGGTGACCGAGGTCAGGGCCTGCGTGTGCAGCATCTGCAGGACGCCGACATCGCTCTCGCGGCCCGCGTGCGCGAGGACCAGTGCGATGAAGTCCCGCGCCGGCATCAGCCCGTCGCGCGTCAGGTTCCACAGCGCCGACCAGCACAGAGCCCGCGCGAGCGGGTCCGTCAGGTCCCCGAGGTGCGCCCGCAGGGTGGCCAGCGAGCCCTCGTCGAAGCGGATCTTGCAGTAGGTCAGGTCCTCGTCGTTGACCAGGACCAGGTCGGGACGCTCCGCGCCCGCCAGCTCCGTGACGACCGTCCGCGCACCCGACACGTCCACGTCGGCCCGCGCGTAGCGGACCAGCGTCCCGTCGGACTCCAGCCGGTACAGGCCCACCGCGACCCGGTGCGGGCGCAGCTCCTCGCCCTCCTGCACGACGGCCAGTTCCGTCACCCGGCCGCCCGCGTCGTAGGTGAGCACCGGGGTCAGCGCGTTCACACCAGCGGTCTGCAGCCACGCCCGCGACCACTGCGCCATGTCCCGGCCGGAGACCTCCGCGAGCACCGACAGCAGGTCGTCCAGCGTCGTGTTCCCGTACGCGTTGGCCTTGAAGTAGCGCCGGGCGCCCTCCAGGAAGGCCTCCCGTCCCACGTAGGCGACGAGCTGCTTGAGCACCGAGGCGCCCTTGGCGTACGTGATGCCGTCGAAGTTCAGCTTGGCATCCTCCAGGTCACGGATGTCGGCCGTGATCGGGTGCGTGGACGGCAGCTGGTCGGCCCGGTAGGCCCACGACTTGCGGCGGTTGGCGAAGGTGATCCACGCCTGGTCGAAGCGGGTGGCCTCGACGAGCCCGAACGAGCCCATGAAGTCGGCGAAGGACTCCTTCAGCCACAGGTCGTCCCACCACTTCATGGTGACCAGGTCGCCGAACCACATGTGCGCCATCTCGTGCAGGATGACGTTCGCGCGCGCCTCGTACGAGGCCTGCGTGACCTTGCCGCGGAAGATGTACTCCTCGCGGAAGGTCACCAGCCCCGGGTTCTCCATCGCGCCCAGGTTGTACTCCGGCACGAAGGCCTGGTCGTACTTCCCGAAGGGGTAGGGGTAGTCGAAGATCTCGTGGAACAGGTCGAAGCCCTGCTTGGTGACGAGGAAGACGTCGTCCGCGTCGAAGTGCTTCGCCAGGCCCTTGCGGCACATCGCGCCCAGCGGGATGGTCAGGTCCCCGCGCGTGTAGGTGTCCGTCACGTAGTGGTAGGGGCCCGCGACCACGCACGTGATGTACGTGGAGATCGGCGCGGTCTCCGCGAACCGCCAGACACCCGCCTCGCGGGACTCCTCCGCGCCGTTGCTCCACACCTGCCAGCCCTCGGGAGCCGTCACCTCGAAGCGGTACGGGGCCTTCAGGTCGGGCTGCTCGAAGTTCGCGTACACCCGCCGCGCGTCGGCCGGCTCGTACTGGGTGTAGAGGTAGACCTCGCCGTCCTCCGGGTCCACGAACCGGTGCAGGCCCTCGCCCGTCCGGCTGTAGGCGCAGTTCGCGTCCACCACGAGGACGTTCTCGGAGGCCAGGCCGTCGAGGGCGATCCGGGCGCCGTCGAAGACGGCGGCCACGTCCAGCGCGCGCCCGTTCAGGGTGACGGCGTTCACCGAGGGCGCGATCAGGTCCGCGAAGGTGGAAGCGCCGGTCCCGGCTGCCCGGAAGCGGATCGTCGTCACCGAGCGGAAGGTCCGCGGACCCTCTGCCGGTTCGGCCTCGTCCACCGCGGACCGGATGTCGAGGACCACCTCGTACGCGTCGACGGACAGCAGCTCGGCCCGCTCGCGGGCCTCGTCGCGGGACAGATTCTCTCCGGGCACGTGCACTCCTTCGTGCGTGATCGCGTTCTTGTGTCGAATCCTCGCACGAGGGAATGCGCGCCACCCGGTACTGGTTGGTGACGGGGAACGTGAGCCCAGTGATGCCCTTTTGCCCCCCTGCCGAGATTGAGGAGAGACATGACCGACACCCAGGTGCGTGAGAAGACCCCGGTCGACTTCTGGTTCGACCCGCTCTGCCCGTGGGCCTGGATGACGTCCCGCTGGATGGTCGAGGTCGAGAAGGTCCGCGACGTCGAGGTCCGCTGGCACGTGATGAGCCTCGCGGTGCTCAACGAGAACAAGCTCGACGAGCTGCCCGAGGTCTACCGCGAGCTGCTCGGCCCCAAGGGCTGGGCCCCGGTGCGCGTGGTCATAGCGGCCCAGCAGAAGCACGGCGAGGAAGTCACCGGCAAGCTCTACACCGCGCTCGGCACCCGCATCCACAACGACGAGAAGGGCCCGACCCGCGAGGTGATAGCCGAGGCGCTGGCCGAGGTCGGCCTGCCCGCCGAGCTGCTCGCGTACGCCGACTCGGACGAGTACGACGAGGTGCTGCGGGCCTCGCACAACGACGGCATCGACCGGGTGGGCCAGGAGGTCGGCACCCCGGTGATCTCCGTTCCGGGCGCGGAGGGCGATGTGGCCTTCTTCGGTCCGGTGGTCACCCCGACCCCGCGCGGCGAGGCCGCGGCCCGGCTCTGGGACGGCACCCTGCTCGTCGCCTCCACGCCCGGCTTCTACGAGATCAAGCGCACCCGTACCCAGGGTCCCCGCTTCGACTGAGCGAGTCGGCCCGGGAGGGCGTCACACACAGAAGACCCCCGTGAGTCACGTCCTCACGGGGGTCTTCCGCTGGGCACGCCCGCCGGTGAAGGTTGAGAAGACGATCACGAGGCGGACGGGCTTGCGGCGCTGCGATCAGCCCTTGGCGGGGATCAGCAGCGGGGTGTTCGCCTTGGCGTCGGCGTAGCGCTTGGACACGTCCTGCCAGTTGACGACGTTCCACATCGCCTCGATGAAGTCCACCTTCTGGTTCTTGTACTGAAGGTAGAAGGCGTGCTCCCAGGCGTCGAAGACCAGGATCGGGGTGCTGGCGACGCCCACGTTGCCCTGGTGGTCGTAGACCTGCTCGACGACCAGGCGGCCGCTGACGGGCTCGTACGCGAGCACGCCCCAGCCGGAGCCCTGGGTGGCGGAGGAGGCGAAGGTCAGCTGCTTCTTGAACTTCGCGAAGGAGCCGAAGGACTCGGTGATCGCGTCGGCCAGGTCGCCCAGGCCGTCGGCCGCGGTGGGCTCGCCGCCGCCCTCGCCGGTCTTCGGGCTGGCCATGTTGTGCCAGTAGATGCTGTGGAGGATGTGGCCGGAGAGGTGGAACGCGAGGTTCTTCTCCAGGCCGTTGAGGGCGCCCCAGTTCTCCTTGTCGCGAGCCTCCGCCAGCTGCTCCAGCGTGTTGTTGGCGCCCGTGACGTAGGCCGCGTGGTGCTTGTCGTGGTGCAGCTCGATGATCTGCGGGTTGATCACCGGCTCCAGCGCCGCGTAGTCGTACGGAAGCTCAGGAAGCGTGTAGATGGCCATGCGTGTTATCCGGTCCCCTCGGCGTGCCAATCGCTTATTGCAATTAATGCGCAACTGCACGCTAGCAGCATCTATTCCGCCTCACACGTAAGGGTTACCTCTGTAAAAAGCAGGTGGGCCCCGTGCGAACGCACGGGGCCCACCTGCGGTTGAGGGACTGTCAGCGGGCGGCGGCCGTCCGGCGCTGCACGAGGTATCCGGCCACCGCGAGGGCGACGGTCAGTCCGCCGGTGAAGACGACCTGGACGCGCGTGTCCTCGCCCCGGGCCATCAGCACCAGGACCCCGGCCACCCCGGCCAGCGCCACCCAGGTCAGATAGGGGAAGCCCCACATCTTCACGACCAGCTTCTCGGGGGCCTCGCGCTCCAGCCGGCGGCGCAGCACGAACTGCGAGACGGCGATGAAGCCCCAGACGACCAGGATGACCCCGCCCACCATGTTCAGCAGCCAGGCGAACAGGGTGTCCGGGTACCAGTAGGACAGCAGCACGGTGACGAAGCCGAAGCCGCAGGAGGCGAGGACCGCCCGGCGCGGCACCCCGCCGCCGGCCTTGCCCAGCGCCTTCGGACCCTGGCCGCGGGAGACGAGGGAGTAGGCCATGCGCGAGGCGCCGTAGATGTTGGCGTTCATCGCCGACATCAGGGCGATCAGGATGACCACGTTCATGATCTCGCCGGCGGCCGGGATGCCCAGACGGTCCAGGGTCGCGGCGTACGGGCCGTCCGCCGTGACGGCCGGGTCGTTCCACGGCAGGAGGGTGACGATGACCAGCATCGAGCCCACGTAGACGATGGCGATCCGCCACATGGTGGTCCGCACGGCCTTGGCCACGCCCTGGACCGGGTTCTCGGACTCGGCGGCCGCGATGGTCACCGTCTCCAGTCCGCCGTACGCGACGACCGAGGCCAGCAGCCCGACGAGCAGGCCGTCCACGCCGTGGGGCAGCAGACCGCCGTCGTGCAGCAGGTTGGCCGTACCGGGGGAGTCGGTGCCGGGCAGCAGGCCGAGCACGGCGAGCACGCCCAGGCCCAGGAAGAGCGCGATCGCGCCGATCTTGAGGGCGGCGAACCAGAACTCGAACTCGCCGAAGTTCGAGACGGCGGCGAGGTTGGAGCCGCAGAACACCGCCATGAAGACCAGCACCCACATCCAGGAGGGGGTGCCCGGGAACCAGCCGGTCACGATGTGCGCCGCGCCGATGGCCTCGATGGCCACGCCCACGCAGAGCAGGATCCAGAACATCCAGCCGGCGGTGAATCCGGCCCAGGGCCCGATCGCGCGCTCCGCGTGCACGGAGAAGGAGCCCGAGGCGGGATTGGCGGCGGACATCTCGCCGAGCATCCGCATCACGAACATCACGAGCAGCCCGGAAGCGGCGTACGCGAGCACGATCGACGGGCCCGCGGCCGCGATGCCGGCGCCGGAGCCGACGAAGAGTCCGGCACCGATGACACCGCCGAGGGCGATCATCGAGAGGTGGCGCTGCTTGAGTCCGTTGCCGAGGGGTGAATCGGTACCGGTCCGCGGCGGCTCGGGAGGTGCGACGGTGCTGCTGTGGCTCATGGGGTGCATGCCTGTCGGTGCGGGGGTGGAGCAGGGGTCAGTGTGCCGAGCGTCCGATCACCGGACGTCTGGCGTCCGGTATTCGGACAGCCGGATGACCGGCCGTGATCATCCCCGTACGCTCCCGACAGGAAGCGGAGCCATGACGACAGGGGGACCGGTGGACGACCGAACGGACCACGGGATCAGGGAATTGGCCGCCACGGGCCGCGGAGTACTCGTCACCGGGGCGTCCCGGGGGATCGGGCGGGCCATCGCCACGGCCTTCGCCGAGCGCGGCGACCGGGTGGCGGTGCACTGCACGGTCCGGCACGCGGACGCCGAGCGCACCCTCGCGGACCTGCCGGGCGAGGGGCACGTCCTGGTCGCCGGCGACCTCGCCGACCCGGCCCGCGTTCAGGCCTTGGCCGCCGAGACCGAGGAGGCGCTCGGTGGCGTCGACGTCCTCGTGAACAACGCCGCCGTGATGATCGCGCATCCGCTGCCCACGACCTCCTACGCCGACTGGCAGGAGGCCTGGAGGCAGACGGCCGCCGTGAACCTCTTCGCCCCGGCCAACCTCACCCACTGCGTCGCCCGCCACATGATCAGCGGTCGGCGCGAGGGCCGCGTCGTCAACGTCGGATCCCGCGGGGCGTTCCGCGGCGAGCCGGATCACCCGGCGTACGGCGCCACGAAGGCGGCCCTGCACGCGCTCGGCCAGTCGCTCGCCGTCTCGCTGGCGCCGCACGGCATCGCCGTGGCCTCGGTGGCGCCCGGGTTCGTCGCCACCGAGCGGGTCGCCGGGCGGCTCGAAGGGGAGGAGGGCGAGCGGATCCGGGCGCAGAGCCCCTTCGGCCGGGTCGGCACCCCGCAGGAGGTCGCCGCGGCCGTACTGCACCTGGCCTCACCCGCCGCCCGCTGGAGCTCGGGCACCGTGCTCGACGTCAACGGCGCCTCGTACCTGCGCACCTGACGCGCGAAGGCCCCCCGCGCCGGGTGCGCGGGGGGCCTTCTTCGCCACGGGCCACCGGCCACCGGGCATGGGCCACCGGCCACGGGCCACGGGCCACGGGCCGCCGGCCACGGGCCACCGGCCACGGGCCACCGGCCGGGGCCGGTCAGGACTTCGAGGCGCGCCGCTCCCGGAGTTCGCGGATCCACGCCACGGCGAGGACCAGCGCGGCCGCGCCCGAGGACCACAGCAGCTGGGGCCGCGCGGAGTCGTCGAACAGCATCAGGACCAGCACCGCGGCCATGCCGACCAGCGCGGCCCAGGTCGCGTACGGGAAGAACCACATCGGCAGCGTCAGCCGCTCGGGCATGTCCCGCTCGATCCGGCGGCGCAGCTTCAGCTGCGAGACGGCGATCAGTGCCCACACGAACAGCAGCACCGCGCCGACCGCGTTGAGCATGTAGAGGAAGATCGTGTCCGGCCACAGCAGGTTGAGCACCACCGACACGAAGCCGAAGGCCACCGAGGCGAAGACCGCCCGGCGCGGCACCCCGCCGCCCGAGACCTTCAGCAGTGCCTGCGGGGCCTCGCGGCGTTCGGCCAGCGAGAAGACCATGCGCGAGGACCCGTAGAGGTTCGCGTTGAGCGCCGACAGCAGGGCCACGAACACCACGATGTTCATGATCTGGCCGGCCCCCGGGATGCCGATCGAGTCGAGCACCGCCACGTAGGGGCTCTCACCCGGCTTCAGCGAGTTCCACGGCAGCAGGGTCACGATGACCACCATCGAGCCGACGTAGAAGAAGAGGATGCGCCACACCGCGTTGCGCACCGCCCGGGACACCGACCGCGCCGGGTCGTCCGACTCGGCGGCGGCGATGGTCACGACCTCCAGGCCGCCGAAGGCGAAGATGACGGCGAGCATGCCCGCGACCACACCGCCGAAGCCCTCGGGGAAGAAGCCGCCCTGGCCGGTGAGGTTGGCCATGCCGACCGGCTCCGTGTCCGGGAGCAGGCCGAAGACCGCGAGGGTGCCCAGGATCAGGAAGAGCACGATCGCGCCGACCTTGAGGGCGGCGAACCAGAACTCGAACTCGCCGAAGTTCTTCACGGCGGCCAGGTTGCTCACGGTGAAGACCACCATGAACAGCAGCACCCAGACCCACTGGTCGACCGCGGGCACCCAGCCGTTCGCGATCTTCGCCGCGCCGGTGGCCTCCACGGCCAGCACCACGACCAGCAGGAACCAGTACAGCCAGCCCGCCGAGAAACCGGCCCAGCGCCCGAGCGCCCGCTCCGCGTAGACGGAGAACGAGCCCGAGGCGGGCATCGCGGCCGACATCTCGCCGAGCGCCCGCATCACCAGCATCGCGAGGACACCCGCGAGCAGATAGGAGCAGATGATCGCGGGACCGGCGATGGCGATGCCGGCGCCGGAGCCGACGAAGAGCCCGGCGCCGATGACGCCGCCGAGGCCCAGCATGGTCAGGTGGCGCTGCTTGAGGCTGTGGCTGAGGGGTTCCGCGGGCAGGTCGCCCTCGGGGTGAGGTGCTTCTTCCAGGCGCTCACGCATGAAGGGTGCTCGTACTCTCGTTCGGGCCCAGTGGCGGTGGGAGCCCCGCGTCAGAATTGGCGGGATCCTACAGTCTCGCTGAGCGGCGGTCTTTCGTGCAAAACGGACGTGCTGTCCGATGTTCCTCGTGATGAGGATCACGCCGGCTCGGGTGTGAGGCTTCGCGTTTGTGCACTCTCAACCAAAGCGGGGAGTGCGGCTTTGTCCCGGGTGGCGGTGGGGCGGCGGGGAAGGGCGCACTAGCGTCGGTGATCGTCCTGCCACCCCCATCCCGTGGAGCCTCCCGATGAGCACTGCCTCCGTCTCCCTCCGGCCCGGCGCCGTCCTCGCCGATCTGCTGCCCGCGAGCCGCGTCCGCGACATCGCGCTCGTCGTCGGCGGCGCCGCGCTCACCGGGCTGGCCGCCCAGATCGCGGTTCCCGTCCCCGGCTCCCCGGTCCCCGTCACCGGCCAGACCTTCGCCGCGCTGCTCGTCGGCACCGCGTTCGGCGCCCGCCGGGGCTTCCTCTCGCTGGCGCTGTACGCCCTCGTCGGCATGGCCGGCGTGCCGTGGTTCGCGGGCGGCACCTCCGGAGCGGGCGGCGCCTCCTTCGGTTACGTGCTCGGCATGCTGCTCGCCGCCACCGTCGTCGGCGCCCTCGCGCGCCGGGGCGGCGACCGGTCGGTCCTGCGCACGGCCGGCCTGATGGTGCTGGGTTCGGCCGTGATCTACGCGGTGGGCGTGCCGTACCTGATGGCCGCCACCGGGATGTCCCTGGGCGCCGCCGTCGCGGCGGGCCTGACCCCGTTCCTGGTCGGCGACGCCCTCAAGGCCGCGCTGGCCATGGGCGCCCTGCCCGCCGCCTGGAAGCTGGCCGGCCGCCGCGGCTGAGCCGCCCCCCGTACGCACCGGAGCCCGGCCCGCCTTGTGAAGGCGGGCCGGGCTCCGGCGTACGTGCACGGCGATCAGGCCTGCAGGGCCTTCTTGCGGCGGAAGTCCAGCACCACGCCGACGAGCACGACGATGCCGGCGACCAGGGTGGACAGGGTGACCACCTCGCGGTTGGCGTCGTCCACGAACATGTAGCCGATCACGAACATGATCAGGGCGGCGGTGGCCCAGGTCAGCCACGGGAAGAGCCACATCTTCACGGTCAGCTTCTCCGGGGCCTCGCGGACCAGGATCCCGCGCATCTTCAGCTGGGTGAAGCAGATCACCAGCCAGACGAAGAGCGCGATGGCGCCGGACGAGTTCAGGAGGAAGTTGAAGACCGTGTCCTTGAACGCGTAGTTGAAGTAGACGGCGACGAAGCCGAAGACCGTGGAGCCCAGGATCGCGGCGACCGGCACACCGTTCTTGTTGACCTTGGCGAACGCCTTGGGGGCGTCACCGCGCTCACCGAGCGAGAAGGCCATGCGGGAGGCGGTGTAGAGGCCCGAGTTCAGGCAGGACAGCACGGCGGTCAGGACGATGACCTCCATGATCGTGCCGGCGTGCGCGATGCCGATCGAGTCCAGGGCGGCGACGTACGAGCCCTTCTCGGTGATCGACTTGTCGTTCCACGGGAGCAGGGTCAGCACGATGAAGATCGAGCCGAGGTAGAAGACGCCGATCCGCCAGATGACGGAGTTGGTGGCCTGCGTGACCGCCTTGCGGGGGTTCTCCGACTCGCCGGCCGCCAGGGTGACGATCTCGCTGCCCATGAAGGAGAAGACGACCATCAGCACACCGGTCAGGACGGCGCCGTAGCCGTTGGGGAAGAAGCCGCCGGCGTCGGTGAGGTGGGCGAAGCCCGCGCCCGGGTTGTCGGAGCCCGGCAGCACGCCGAAGACGGCCAGCATGCCGACGATCACGAACGCGCCGATGGCGACGACCTTGATGCCCGCGAACCAGAACTCGAACTCACCGTAGGAGGCGACCGAGCCGAGGTTGGTGGCGGTCAGCACCGCCATCACGATCAGCGCCCAGGCCCACTGCGGGACGGCCGGGATCCAGCTCTCCAGGATGGCGGCGCCGGCGGTCGCCTCCACGGCGAGCACGACGACCCAGAAGAACCAGTAGAGCCAGCCGATGGAGAAGCCCGCCCAGCGGCCGAGCGCGCGGTCGGCGTAGGCCGAGAAGGAGCCCGAGTTCGGGCTGGCGGCGGCCATCTCGCCGAGCATGCGCATCACGAAGACGACCATCGCGCCGACGAGCGCGTAGGAGATCAGGATGGCGGGACCGGCCTTGGCGATGCCGCCACCGGAACCGACGAAGAGGCCGGCGCCGATGACGCCGCCAATGGCGATCATGGACAGGTGGCGGTTCTTGAGACCGGCCTTCAGACCGTCGGAGGGCTGGCCGTCACCGGGGTTCCCGGTGGGGCCGCCTTCCTTCTGAAGGGTCGTCGTGGAGCTCATGGACGGATCCTTAGGTTCTCGGGTTGCGAGCCCCGGCATTCAAACCTGAGATGAACGCAGGACGGAAGACCTCAATCCGGATCGTTGCCTTGGTGTGAACGTCCAGGAGGCCGTTGCGCCCTGTCCCATCTGCGTTCTTTGGGTTTACTTGAGCTTTAGAAGTGACTTACGCGACACCCGCTGCGGGCTGTCGGGCCTCCTCGTGCCACACTCGTCCCATGCGCGTGTACCTCGGATCCGACCATGCCGGCTTTGAGCTCAAGAACCACCTGGTGGACTGGCTCAAGAACAACGGCCACGAGCCCGTCGACTGTGGGCCCCACATCTACGACGCGGTGGACGACTACCCGCCGTTCTGCCTGCGCGCCGCGGAGAAGACCGCCGCCGACGCCGGCAGCCTCGGCATCGTGATCGGCGGCTCCGGCAACGGAGAGCAGATCGCCGCGAACAAGGTCAAGGGCGTCCGCGCCATCCTGGCCTGGAGCGTCCAGACCGCCCAGCTCGGCCGTGAGCACAACAACGCCAACGTCATCTCCGTCGGCGGCCGGATGCACACGCAGGACGAGGCCGTCAGCTTCGTCGAGGCCTTCCTGGCGACCCCGTACTCCGACGAGGAGCGCCACACCCGCCGCATCGACATGCTCTCGGCCTACGAGCAGACCGGCGAGCTCCCCCCGATCCCGGCCCACCACCCGCAGGGCTGATCCCGCTTCCGGCCGTGCCGCCCCCACGGGGCCGGTGCGGCCGGTTTCTCTTTCCGAGGAGCTCCGCCGTGCCCGAGGGGCATACGATCCACCGCCTCGCCCAGGACCACGCCGAGCGGTTCGCGGGCCGGCCGGTCCGCGTCAGCAGCCCCCAGGGCCGCTTCGAACAGAGCGCGGCCGTGCTCGACGGGCGCGAGCTGGACGGCGCCGAGGCGCACGGCAAGCACCTCTTCCTGGAACTGGGCGACGCCTGGATCCACATCCACCTCGGCCTGTTCGGCAAGCTCGGCTTCGGCCCCGCCCCGGCCCCGCCCGCCACGGACACCGTCCGGCTGCGCCTGCTCAACGAGGACCACTACGCCGACCTGCGCGGCCCCACCGCCTGCGCGCTGATCGGCGAGGGGGAGAAGAAGGCGATACACGACCGGCTCGGCCCGGATCCGCTGCGCGCCGACGACGACCCCGACCGGGCCTGGGCCCGGATCTCCCGCTCGCGCACCACCGTCGCCGCCCTGCTCATGGACCAGAAGGTCGTCGCGGGCATCGGCAACGTCTACCGCGCCGAGGTCCTCTTCCGGCACGGCATCGACCCGTACCGCCTGGGCCGGGACCTCACCCGGGGTGAGTGGGACGCCATGTGGGCCGACCTCGCCGCCCTGATGCGCGAGGGCGTGCGCAACAACCGCATCGACACCGTCCGCGACGAGCACCTGCCCGAGGCCATGGGCCGGCCGCCGCGCGTCGACGACCACGGAGGCGAGGTGTACGTCTACCGGCGGGCGAACATGCCCTGCCACATCTGCGGCGGGGAGATCCGCACCGCCGGCCTCGCCGCCCGCAACCTCTTCTGGTGTCCGGGCTGCCAGTCCCGCTAGCGGGACTGGCAGGGGTCCGGTCCGCCGCCGACGGGCCCGCGACTCAGAAGCCGTGGGGCAGCCAGGGCGCCACGTCGCCCGCGAAAGCGCGCGAGGCCTGCGCGAGAGCCCCCGGGCGCAGCTCGCGCACCCGGCCCGCCGCGGCCAGCGAGGTGAGGGTGACCCCGCCCAGGTACGCGGCACCCAGCTCCCCGACCGACAGCTCCAGGTCCGCCGCGTCCGCGGTGCGGGTGCACCGGGCGGCGCCCCCGCCGTCGGCCACCAGCCGCCACCGCCCCTCGTTCCACGGGCAGAACGCGTCCGCTACCTCCAGGACCACGTCCACCGCGGTCCCGTACGAGCGCGCTTCCAGGGCCGCCGGAAGGTCCACCACGCGCAGGTGGAGCGAGTCGCGGGTGGCCGGCTTCGACCGCCTGACGTCGCTGACCAGGTGCAGCAGCGGGTCGTCCACCGGGCGCTTGGCGGCCCGTACGGTCCACGTCAGGTCGATGGAGAACAGGTAGCGCCACAGCGCGGCCGTCGCCGCCGGATCCAGCGCGTCGAGGGCCTCGACCTGGACCGTCCCGTCCGCACCCGACGAGGTCCAGTCCGGTTTGAACCGGTAGCGGGCGTAGCCGACCACCTCGCCGTCAGCCCGCTCCGCCACCACGCACATCAGCGGAGAGGCACCTCCCCGCTCCCCGGGCGGATCCGTCACGGCCATCCGCTCCCAGCCGGGCTGCCGGGCCGGCGCTCCCGGCCTGCGCGCCACCAGCTCGGCGTACACCCGCTCGCAGTCGGCCAGCGACTTCTCCGGGTCGACGAGCCGCAGCCGCACGTCGTCCGTCCCCGGCGGCACGTCCAGCCGCACCCGGGTCGTGTCGATCTCCAGGGACATGGCGTAGGTCGCGAGGCCGTACCCGAAGCGCCCGTAGATCGCCGGGTCGGAGGCCGTCAGCACGGCGAGCGGCTCACCGGCCGCCCGGACGTCGTCCAGCTGGCGCCGCATCAGCGAGGTGAGGATCCCGCGCCGGCGGTGCGTCGGCGCGACGCCCACGAAGGTCACCGCGGCCGCCGGGACCAGCGCCCCGCCCGGCACCGAGAGGCGGAAGCTGAAGGCCGCCGCGGAGCCGACGCAGGTCTCGCCCTCCCAGCTCCCGAGCGCACGGTCCGGCTCGGTCAGGGACCGCAGCAGCTCCCGGCCCTCCGGGGGCTCGGCCACACCGCCGAACGCCAGTTCCAGGTGATCGAACCAGACATCCCACTCGTCTTGTTGCAATATGCGCATCTCAAGAGCCATCAGGCCATCCTCGCCCGGCAGCTCCGCCGCAGTCCAAGGGTTTTCGGGCGCCGGCGGGACCCCGGTCCGGGGGTACCCCTGCGCATTCACAGCCAGGATGGATAGGGTCCCGAAGCAATGGCCGGAGCACACGTGGAATCCCTCACGGCCCGGATGCGCATGCTGTCGCACCGGGGCCGCACAGCCTTGCGCAAATCAGCAGTCGACTACTTCCGCGGCGACGCCTCGGACTGGCTCGCCTTCGGCGGCCTGCTGCTCACCATCCCCGCCATCGCCTGCGGCACGCTCATGCTGCCCGTCTGGTTCTCGCCGTCGGCACTCGTCCTGCCGATCGTGGCCGGCGGCCTGCTGCTGCGCCCCGCCAGCCTCCTCGCCCTGTACGCCGCCTCCGCGACCGCACTGATCGTCGAGGCCCTCGTACTCGGCCCCTACACCCAGGGTCCGGCCCGCGTCACCCCCGGCACCGTGCTGGTGGTCGCGGCCTGCGGGTTCTTCGGCCTGGTCATCGCCCAGTTCCGCAGCCGCGTCGGCGTGCCCTGGCGGCGCGGCGGCACCATGCTCTTCGACCTGCGCGAACGCATCCGCGTGCAGAGCAAACTGCCCGCCCTGCCCCGCGGCTGGCACCGGGAGATGGCCCTGCGCCCGGCCGGCGGCCAGTCCTTCTCCGGCGACTTCGTCGTCGCTGCCCGCACCAACGGCGGCCGGACCCTGGAGATCGTCCTGACCGACGTCTCCGGCAAGGGCATGGAAGCCGGCTCCCGCGCCCTGCTGCTCTCCGGCGCCTTCGGCGGACTGCTCGGCGCGCTGCCCGCCCACGGCTTCCTGCCCGCCGCCAACGGCTACCTGCTCCGCCAGGACTGGGACGAGGGCTTCGCCACCTCCATCCACCTCGTCCTGGACCTGGCGACCGGCGACTACGAACTCCTCTCCGCCGGCCACCTCCCCGCCCTCCAGCTCTCGGCGGGCACCGGACGCTGGCAGGAGAAGTCCGGCGAGGGTCCGCTCCTCGGCGTCTACGACGGCGCCGAGTTCACCCCCGCCCGCGGCAGCCTCCGCCCCGGCGACGTCCTGATGCTCTTCACCGACGGCCTGGTCGAGACCTCCGACCGGGAGATCAGCGAGGGCATAGACCGCCTCACCGGCGAGGCCGACCGCTACGTCGCCGCCGGATGGGAGGGCGCGGCCTGGCACCTGATCGAGAAGGTCGCCAAGGACGTCAACGACGACCGCGCGCTGCTGCTCATCCGCCGCTCCGCCTGAGCACGGGGTGGGGTCTGCCCCACCACCGGTCCACCGGACGGCGTCATGGCCGCCGCCCCACCATGATCCGTAGCGTCGGAGCCACGATCAGGACGGCGGCGAGAGGCGGCACACCATGGGGCTCCGACGGAGCGAGCGGCAGCACCGGCAGACCTCGGAGGAGCAGCGGCACGACACCGCGGCCGCCGTCGAGCTGCGCGGCGTACGGCGGACCTACGGACGCGGCGGCTCCGCCGTGCACGCCCTGCGCGGGATCGACCTCAGCCTGCCCCGCGGCAGCTTCACCGCCGTCATGGGACCCTCCGGCTCCGGCAAATCGACCTTCCTGCAGTGCGCCGCCGGACTCGACCTGCCCACCGGGGGATCCGTCCGGCTCGGCGGCACCGAGATCACCGCGATGAACGAGAACGAGCTCACCGCACTGCGCCGCAGCCGCCTCGGCTTCGTCTTCCAGGCCTTCAACCTGCTGCCCTCCCTCACGGTCGAGCAGAACGTGCTCCTCCCGATGCGGCTCGCCGGCGGCCGCTCCGCGCGCGAGGGCCGGGCCCACGCCGCCGAACTGCTGGCCCGGGTCGGCCTGGAGGGCAAGGGCGGCCGCCGCCCGGCCGAGCTGTCCGGCGGCCAGCAGCAGCGCGTGGCCATCGCCCGGGCCCTCGTCACCCGGCCCGACGTGGTCTTCGCCGACGAACCCACCGGCGCCCTCGACACCACCACCGCGGCGGAGGTCCTCGGGCTGCTCCGGGACGCCGTCGACGCCCTGCGCGCCACCGTCGTCATGGTCACCCACGACCCGGCCGCCGCCGCCCACGCCGACCAGGTGCTCTTCCTCGCCGACGGCCTGATCGCGGACCGGCTGCCGCGCAGCCCCGCGGCGGCCGTCGCCGCCCGCATGACCGCACTCACCGCCCGGCGCGCCCCGGCCGCCGCCTGAGGCTCAGCGGAGCAGCGGCCGCCACGGTCCGAGCCCCAGCTTCCCGGTGTTCCCGAGGTCCACCGGTGCGGCGAGCCGCAGCCACAGCCGGGGTGCCCCGGGCCGGGGCTCGACCTCCACGATCCGCGCCGTCACGGGCGGAGCCGCCGATTCGGTGACGAGGTTGCGCCACACCATCCCGAAGGAGGCCGCCTGCCCCGGGGCCAGCGTCACCGGCCGCGGGGCCCCGTCCAGGTCCGGGGTGCCCGTGGTGATCCCCGCCGACCCGTGCTCCACCGCGACCGCCACCGGATCGTCGCGGTCGTCGCGCAGCGACAGCCCCGGGTAGCCCTCCAGTACGTACGGCTGTGCACCGCAGTTGACCAGCTGGAAGTCCGCCACCCGCAGCCCCATGGCCGCGTTCCCGTCCCCCTCGACGAGCCGGACCCCGCCCTCGGGGCAGGGCTCCGCCGGGGTCGGCGACGCCGAGGGCGCACTGCGCACGGGCGGGCGCCCGGCCGGCCCGCTCGCCGCGGTGGGGCGGGGAGCCGGGGCGGGCCCGCTCGCCGCGGTCGGCCCGGGAGCCGCCCTCGGGGCCGGGGGCGGCGAGCACCCGGCCGCCCCCGCCAGCGCCCCCGCCAGCACCCCCGCCACGACCAGACCCGGTATCCCTCGCCCCGTCCACCGTTTCGCGATCATCCGGCGAGCCTACGGCGGCGCACGGGCCACTCCCCGCGGATTGGCCCGCCCACCGGGCCCCGGCCGCGCCTAACGTGCCCCCATGGACCGTATGCTCGCCGCCGACCTCGCCCGGCTCCCCGAACTCCTCGACGCCACCCGAGGCGCCGCCGCCGACGCGCTCGCCGCCCTGGACGCGCGTCCCGTCGTACCGCCCGCGGGAAAGCCGCACGACTGCGAACCCCTCCCGGAGCACGCCGGCGGCACGGACGCCGCGCTCACCGCATTCCGCGCCCGCTGGGAGCCCCGTCTGTCGGCCTCCGCGGGACCGCGCTACCTCGGCTTCGTCACCGGCGGCGCCACCCCCGCCGCCCTCGCCGGGGACTGGCTCACCGCCGTCCACGACCAGAACTCCAACTCCGCCCTCGACGGCGGCGGCCAGGACCTCGAACGCGAGACCGTCGGCTGGCTCCGCGAGCTCTTCGGCCTGAGCGCCGCCCACTCCGGCAGCTTCGTGTCCGGCGCCACCATGTCCAACACCACCGGCCTCGCCATCGCCCGCGAATGGCTCGGCGAACGCCTCGGCGTCAGCCCGGCCGACGACGGCGCGGGAGCCCTCGGCCCGGTCCGCGTGCTCTCCGGCGCCCCGCACTCCTCGATCGCCAAGGCCCTCTCGGTCCTGGGCCTCGGCCGCAACTCCCTGGTCCAGGTGCCCACCCTGCCCGGCCGCGAGGCCGTCGACCCCGCCGCCCTGGAGCGGGCGCTCGCCGACACCCCCGGACCCGCCGTGGTCGTCGCCAACGCCGGCACCGTCAACACCGTCGACTTCGACGACCTCCGGGCGATCGGAGCCCTGCGCGAACGCCACGACTTCTGGCTGCACACCGACGCCGCGTTCGGAGCCTTCGCCGCGCTCTCCCCGGAGCACGCGCACCTCGCCGACGGCCTCGACGCCTCCGACTCCCTCTGCGTCGACCTGCACAAATGGCTCAACGTCCCCTACGACAGCGCCGTCCAGTTCACCCGCCGACGCGACCTGCAGGCCCGCGTCTTCCAGAACTCCGCCGCCTACCTCGGCCCCCTGGGAGACCACCCCGACCTCGTCCACCTCACCCCCGAGAACTCGCACCGGCTGCGTGCCCTCGCCGCCTGGTTCACGCTCCGCGCGTACGGCCGCCAGGGCCACCGGGAGATCGTCGAACGCGACATCGCCTGCGCCCGCGCGCTCGGCGCCGCCCTGGAGGAGGACCCCGCCTTCACCCTCCTCGCCCCGGTCCGCCTGAACGTCGTCTGCTTCACCCTGGCCGAGGCCCCCACTCCGGAGCGCCTCGCCGCCCTGCGGGAGGCGGCCGCCGCCGAGGTGTTCGTCACTCCCACCGTCTACGGGGGAACCGCCGGCCTGCGCGCCGCGTTCTCCAACTGGCGTACCACGCAGGCGGACGTGCGCCGGGCAGCGAAGGCCCTCGGCGCAGCGGCAAGGGAGATCGCATGACGGACAGCCCCCTGACCCTCATCGAGGTCGAGGCCCTGGCGCGCAGCGCGCACGAGGGCCAGACCGACAAGGCCGGCCGGCCCTACGCCGAACACCTCGCGGCCGTGGCCGAGGGCGTGCGGCTGCGCGGCGGCAGCGCCGAACAGCAGGCGGCGGCCTGGCTCCACGACGCCATCGAGGACGAGGCCCTCAGCCTCACCTGGCTGGATTCCGCTGCCCTCCCGCAGTCGGTGAAGGACATGGTCCTGGCGGTCACCAAGCGCCCCGACGAACCGGTGGAGCGGTACGCGGCCCGCATCCTGGCCACCCCGGGCGCCCTGCTGGTCAAGGAAGCCGACCTCGCGCACAACGCGGACCCCGTACGCCTCTCCGTGCTGGACGGTCCCACGCGCGAGAGGCTGTCCGTAAAGTATGCGAATATCCGTTCCCTCCTCGGCCTCACCGCCCCGTGACCCGTGCCTCGCGCCCGAAATATTCCTGTCGCACATGTGGTTGGCGGAAACGGAACCACGCCTGTTCGTCACGGGGCGTATAGCCGGGGCCCGTTGGTGGGAGGATGGTGCATGTGGGGGTGTGCCAGGCCGTGCGCCCCGGGCCGACCAGGGGACGACCGAAGGTGTGATCAGTAGTGGCCATTTCGCTGTCAGTGGTGGTTCTGTTGGCGGTCATCCTGGTGGTGCTGATCCGTGGCAACCACATCAAGACGGGCCCCGCCATCGTCGCGGCGCTCTTCGGCTTCTTCCTCGCGTCCAGCTCGATCGCGGACGACGTGAACCGTTTCCTGAACTCCCTCGCGACGATGATCGCGAACATCAAGCTCTGATCCCGGGCGGTCGGCCCGGGGCGCCGCGGACCGGTGGCACCAGGCAGAACAGGGCGGTCCCACGGCCGCCGCGCCGCCCCGTCTTCGCGCCGCCCATGTTCCCCCCACCGTTCGCTGCCGAACAGGATGGATCGGGAACCGACTTGGCGGCGTGTACCGGCACCGGCACGCCGCGGGGCTGGTCCGGACCTCGGGAACGGCGAAGGGCCAGGTCGAGGAGATGTCCTCTGACCTGGCCCTTTCGTCTTCAGAGCGGGTGACGGGAATCGAACCCGCGTAGCTAGTTTGGAAGACTAGTGCTCTACCATTGAGCTACACCCGCAACGCACGCGCCGCAGGTCCGGGGACCTTGGCACGGACAGCATCCTAGCGGGTCGTTCCCGGTGAGCGCACACCACATTCGGCGTCGTGGCGGAGGCCCGCCCGGAATGCCTCGGGAAACCGCGCGCATCAGAGTGTCTCCAGGCATGTACCCTACGTGTCGCACCGACGGGGTGTGGCGCAGCTTGGTAGCGCGTCCGCTTTGGGAGCGGAAGGTCGTCGGTTCGAATCCGGCCACCCCGACCATCAGCAGTGTCTCCACAAGATCGCGTTGTGGGCTGATTGCCGCTTGCGGTTACTATGCAAGCTGCGTGCCCGTGTGTCTGATGTACCGGGCCGAAGTCCGCCGAACCGCTGAATCACAGCGCGACGGCAGAATCCCCAGCAGTCAGCCACAAGGAGACCGAACCGTGAAGAGCGCCGTGGAGACCCTGAACCCGACTCGGGTTCGGCTCACTGTCGAGGTGCCCTTCGAGGAGCTCAAGGACAGCCTCGACGCGGCGTACAAGAAGATCAACCAGCAGGTCACGGTGAAGGGCTTCCGCAAGGGCAAGATCCCGGCCCGCGTCATCGACCAGCGCTTCGGCCGTGGTGCGGTGCTGGAGGAGGCCGTCAACGACGCGCTCCCGAAGTTCTACACCGAGGCCGTCAACGAGGCCGACCTGAACCCGCTGGGCCAGCCGGACGTGGACATCACCGAGCTGAAGGACGGCGAGGTCCTCGCCTTCACCGCCGAGGTCGACGTCCGTCCCGAGATCGAGATCCCGGACTTCTCCGGCATCGAGGTCGAGGTCGACGCCATCGAGGTCTCCGACGAGGACGTCGAGAAGTCCGTCGAGCAGCTGCGTGGCCGCTTCGCGTCCACCACGGACGTCGAGCGCGCCGCCGCCGAGGGTGACGTCGTCACCATCGACCTGGAGGCCAAGGTCGACGGCGAGGTGCTGCCCGACGGCGTCGCCTCCGACGTCTCCTACACCATCGGCTCGGGCGAGCTCCTCGAGGGCATCGACGAGGCCGTCACCGGCCTGGAGGCCGGTGGCGAGGCCACCTTCACCTCGCAGCTGAAGGGCGGCTCCGCCGAGGGCAAGGACGCCGAGGTCACCGTCAAGGTCACCAAGGTCTCCGCCAAGGAGCTCCCGGCCCTGGACGACGAGTTCGCGCAGCTGGCGAGCGAGTTCGACACCATCGAGGACCTCAAGGCCGACAGCCGCAAGCGCCTCGAGAACATGAAGCAGTACGACCAGGCCACGCAGGCCCAGGAGCGCGTCCTGGAGAAGCTGCTGGAGCTCGTCGAGGTCCCGATCCCCGAGAAGCTCCTCGCGGACGAGGTCCAGACCCGCAAGCACAACCTGGAGCACCACCAGCTCGGCCAGATGGGTCTGACCATCGAGAAGTACCTGGAGTTCCAGGGCAAGACGGTCGAGGAGTTCGACGCCGAGACCTCCGAGCAGGCGATCAAGGGCATCAAGACCCAGTTCGTCCTCGACGCGCTCGTCAACAAGGAGAAGCTGGGCGTCAACCAGGAGGAGCTCACCGAGCACCTCATGCGCCGCGCCGCCTCCTCCGGCATGTCCCCCGACCAGTTCGCCCAGGCCGTCGTCGAGGGTGGCCAGGTTCCGATGCTGGTCGGCGAGGTCGCCCGCGGCAAGGCCCTCGCGGTCGTCGTCGAGGCCGCCAAGGTCGTCGACACCAACGGTGAGGTCGTGGACCTGTCCGACGAGGACGAGGAGCAGGCCGCCGAGACCGTCGAGGCCGCCGTCGACGGTGACGACGAGGTCAAGGCCGACGAGGCCAAGTAACACCCCGGGCGAAGCCCGCTGAGCAGTGCCCCGAAGGGCCCGGACGCAGTCGCGTCCGGGCCCTTCCGGCATGCGCTCGGCCCGGGCCGGACGCGGGCCCCGGACGGGTCCCGCACGGCTCCGGGAGCTTGCGCTCCGAGCGAACAGTTCGGGAAGCGGGATGGCGTTGTCCTACCTGCGCGTTAGGGTCCATGAATACGAGGGCACGTGAGTACCCGGGCGCCGGCGGACCCGTCCGCTCAGGCCGGCACGGACCCCAGAACGAGACGCTGAGACGGCACATGGCCGTCGGAGACGAGCAGGTGGATACGTGACGAATCTGAAGCCTTACGCCGCGGGTGAGCCGTCCATCGGTGGCGGCCTCGGCGACCATGTCTACAACCGGCTGCTCGGCGAGCGCATCATCTTCCTCGGCCAGCAGGTCGACGACGACATCGCGAACAAGATCACCGCGCAGCTCCTGCTCCTGGCCGCCGAGCCGGAGAAGGACATCTTCCTCTACATCAACAGCCCCGGTGGCTCCGTGACGGCCGGCATGGCCGTCTACGACACCATGCAGTTCATCCCGAACGACGTCGTCACCATCGGCATGGGCATGGCCGCCTCGATGGGGCAGTTCCTGCTCACCGGTGGCGCCAAGGGCAAGCGCTTCGCCCTGCCGAACACCGACATCCTGATGCACCAGGGCTCCGCCGGCATCGGCGGCACCGCCTCCGACATCAAGATCCAGGCCCAGTACCTGCTGCGCACCAAGCAGCGGATGGCCGAGATCACCGCGTTCCACTCGGGCCAGTCCGTCGAGGCCATCATCCGCGACGGCGACCGCGACCGCTGGTTCACCGCCGAGGAGGCCAAGGAGTACGGCCTCATCGACGACATCATCTCGGCCGCGTCCAACGCGCCGGGCGGCGGCGGCACCGGGGCCTGATCGAGGCTCCACCGTCAGTACCCGTCAGCCGACAGCCCGCAGAACGCCACCAGGATGGTGAACACCCAGATGCAGAACAACTTCTCCGCGAGCGGCCTCTACACCGGCCCGCAGGTGGACAACCGCTACGTCATCCCGCGCTTCGTCGAGCGCACCTCGCAGGGCGTGCGCGAGTACGACCCGTACGCGAAGCTCTTCGAGGAGCGCGTGATCTTCCTCGGCGTGCAGATCGACGACGCGTCCGCCAACGACGTCATGGCGCAGCTGCTGTGCCTGGAGTCGATGGACCCGGACCGTGACATCTCGATCTACATCAACAGCCCCGGTGGCTCCTT
This sequence comes from Streptomyces venezuelae, assembly GCF_008642275.1. Classification (NCBI taxonomy): domain Bacteria; kingdom Bacillati; phylum Actinomycetota; class Actinomycetes; order Kitasatosporales; family Streptomycetaceae; genus Streptomyces; species Streptomyces venezuelae. The sequence continues at coordinate 2,563,489 of NZ_CP029189.1, read as the reverse complement.
CACCGCGCTGACGGCGATCTACGACACGATGCAGTTCGTGAAGCCGGACATCCAGACGGTCTGCATGGGCCAGGCGGCCTCCGCCGCCGCGGTCCTGCTGGCCGCCGGTACCCCCGGCAAGCGCATGGCCCTGCCGAACGCCCGCGTGCTGATCCACCAGCCCTCCGGTGGCACCGGCCGCGAGCAGCTCTCCGACCTGGAGATCGCGGCCAACGAGATCCTGCGCATGCGTGACCAGCTGGAGACCATGCTGGCCAAGCACTCGACGACGCCGATCGAGAAGATCCGCGACGACATCGAGCGCGACAAGATCCTGACGGCCGAGGACGCCCTCGCGTACGGCCTGATCGACCAGATCGTCTCGACCCGCAAGAACTCCCACTGATCCTTGCCTCCAGTTGACGCGGGCACATCGCCGGATTCGGCGATGTGAACCACGTCAAGGGGGCCCCGCACGGGGCCCCCGGCAAGGTACCGTCGGATATGAGGCACCAGGAGCGCTGAACCAGGCGTCTCCCAGGCGAAGGGGAAGCACCTCGTGGCACGCATCGGTGACGGCGGCGATCTGCTCAAGTGCTCGTTCTGCGGAAAGAGCCAGAAGCAGGTGAAGAAGCTCATCGCAGGACCCGGTGTGTACATCTGCGACGAGTGCATCGACCTCTGCAACGAGATCATCGAAGAGGAACTCGCGGAGACCTCCGAGGTCCGGTGGGAGGAACTCCCCAAGCCCCGTGAGATCTACGAGTTCCTGGAGAGCTACGTCGTCGGCCAGGAGCCGGCGAAGAAGGCGCTCTCGGTGGCGGTCTACAACCACTACAAGCGCGTGCAGGCCGGCGAGAACGGCGGCGCGCAGGGCCGGGACGACGCGATCGAGCTCGCCAAGTCCAACATCCTGCTGCTGGGCCCCACGGGCTCGGGCAAGACCCTGCTGGCCCAGACCCTCGCCCGCATGCTGAACGTCCCGTTCGCCATCGCCGACGCGACGGCGCTGACGGAGGCGGGGTACGTCGGCGAGGACGTCGAGAACATCCTGCTCAAGCTGATCCAGGCCGCCGACTACGACGTCAAGAAGGCCGAGACCGGGATCATCTACATCGACGAGATCGACAAGGTGGCCCGCAAGAGCGAGAACCCGTCGATCACGCGCGACGTGAGCGGCGAGGGCGTGCAGCAGGCCCTCCTGAAGATCCTGGAAGGCACGACCGCCTCCGTACCGCCGCAGGGCGGCCGGAAGCACCCGCACCAGGAGTTCATCCAGATCGACACGACGAACGTGCTCTTCATCGTGGGCGGCGCCTTCGCCGGCCTGGAGAAGATCATCGAGTCGCGTGCGGGCGCCAAGGGCATCGGCTTCGGGGCGACGATCCGCTCGAAGCGCGAGATCGAGGCCAGTGACCAGTTCCAGGAGGTCATGCCGGAGGACCTGGTGAAGTTCGGGATGATCCCCGAGTTCATCGGCCGCCTCCCCGTGCTGACCTCCGTGCACAACCTGGACCGCGAGGCCCTGCTCCAGATCCTCATCGAGCCGCGCAACGCCCTGGTGAAGCAGTACCAGCGGCTGTTCGAACTCGACGGTGTGGAGCTGGACTTCGAGCGCGAGGCGCTGGAGGCCATCGCGGACCAGGCGATCCTGCGCCAGACGGGCGCGCGCGGCCTGCGCGCCATCATGGAAGAGGTCCTGATGTCGGTGATGTACGAGGTCCCGTCCCGCAAGGACGTGGCCCGGGTCGTCATCACCGCGGACGTGGTCCGCTCCAACGTCAACCCGACGCTGGTCCCGCGGATCGTCCCGAAGGACCAGGGCCCGCACGAGAAGTCGGCGTAGCCGCAGGGCAGTACGCAGAAGGGGCGCCCCGATCGGGGCGCCCCTTCTGCATGTCCCGCTGTCCCGCTACTTCTTGACGCGGGAGGTGTTGTAGAGCTTCGCGGCCAGTTCGGCGGCCTGCTCCTGGGTGTAACCGGACTTGCCCGCCATGAGGGAGGCCACGTCCGAGGCGCTGACCATGCTCAGGGTGCTGTAGTCACCCCAGATGCAGAAGGGGAGCGTGACCTCCTTGGGTCCCTTGACGGTCGCGTCCTTCGTGGTGAACTTGAGCTCCTGGCACTTCATGACCGCGCCCTTGAAGTTGGGCGGGGACATCGTCTTCGGGCTGCCGAGGAGCTGCACCTCCGCATCGCCGTCCTTGGCCGCCTCCTCCTTGAGCTTCGAGAAGTAGGCGTCCACCGACTTCTCCGGGTCGGCGATCTCACCGTAGACGCCGGACAGTTTGAGGGCCTTGGTGGTCAGCGGGTTCTTCGGGTCGCCGGCCAGGTAGTCCATGCCCACCTGGGTCGGGTTCTTGACGCCCGCCGCCTCGTTCTTCTTCTTGCCCTCGTCGGTGAGGGGCTTCTCCTTGTACTTCGGGTCCTTCTTGAAGTCGTCCACCGACTCCGGGGCGACCAGCTTGTAGCCCTTGGTGTCCGCGGAGATGTTGCCTTCCGCGCCGCCGCCCAGGAAGTACCAGCCGCCGCCCGCGATCACCGCGACCACGCCGACCACGCCGATGATCACGCCGGCCTTGGACTTCTTCGGGGGCTGGCCGCCGTACGGGGCCTGCTGCTGCGGGTATCCGTAGGCCGGCGCCGGCGGCTGCTGGGGGTAGCCCTGCGGGGGGACGCCCGGCTGCTGCGGGTAGCCGTAGCCCGGCTGCGGGGCCGCGGGCTGGCCGTACGGGTTCGGCTGGCCGGCGCTCTGGCCGTACGGGCCGGGCGGCGGCGGGGGCTGCTGCCCGTACGGTCCCGGCTGCTGGGGCTGCTGCCCGTAGGGCCCTGGCTGGTTGTAGCTCATCCCGCGTCCCCCAATGAGGTTGCTTATCCGTTTCACACATCCTGGCGGAAGCCGGCGGCGGACAGGGCGCCGGGCCCCGTGATCGCCGGTTTCATGACTGGACTGTTACGGCTCTAAACTGTGCCCCGTGACCGAGAACGCACAGACACCCAGCAGCCCCACCTCCGAACTGCCGACCACGTACGCGCCGGCCGAGGTAGAAGGGAAGCTCTACGAGCGCTGGGTAGAGCGCGGTTACTTCGAGGCGGACGCCAAGAGCGAGAAGCCCCCGTACGCGATCGTCATCCCGCCGCCCAACGTCACCGGCAGCCTGCACCTGGGCCACGCCTTCGAGCACACGCTGATCGACGCCCTCACCCGCCGCAAGCGCATGCAGGGCTACGAGACGCTGTGGCAGCCCGGCATGGACCACGCGGGAATCGCCACCCAGAACGTCGTCGAGCGCGAGCTCGCCAAGGAGGGCAAGTCCCGCCACGACCTCGGCCGGGAGGCCTTCGTCGAGCGCGTCTGGCAGTGGAAGGGCGAGTCGGGCGGCCAGATCTCCGGCCAGATGCGCCGCCTCGGCGACGGCGTCGACTGGTCCCGTGAGCGTTTCACCATGGACGAGGGCCTCTCCGAGTCCGTCCAGACCATCTTCAAGAAGCTCTACGACGACGAGCTGATCTACCGCGCCGAGCGCATCATCAACTGGTGCCCCCGCTGCCTGACCGCGATCTCCGACATCGAGGTCGAGTACCAGGACGACGAGGGCGAGCTCGTCTCGATCCGCTACGGCGAGGGCGAGGCGTCCATCGTCGTCGCGACCACCCGCGCCGAGACGATGCTGGGCGACACGGCCGTCGCCGTCCACCCCGAGGACGAGCGCTACAAGCACCTGGTCGGCACCGAGATCGAGCTGCCGCTGACCGGCCGCCGGATCCCGGTCGTCGCCGACGAGCACGTCGACCCCGAGTTCGGCACCGGCGCCGTCAAGGTGACCCCGGCGCACGACCCGAACGACTTCGAGATCGGCCAGCGCCACGGCCTGCCGAACCTCGCCGTCATGGACGAGCGCGCCGTCATCACCGTCCACGGACCCTTCCAGGGCCTGGACCGCCTGGAGGCCCGTTCCGCCATCGTCGCCGCCCTGCGCGCCGAGGGCCGGATCGTCGCCGAGAAGCGCCCGTACACGCACTCCGTCGGCCACTGCTCGCGCTGCAAGACCACCATCGAGCCGCGTCTGTCGATGCAGTGGTGGGTCAAGGTCGGCCCGCTGGCCAAGGCCGCCGGTGACGCGGTCCGCAACGGCGAGGTGAAGATCCACCCGCAGGAGATGGAGAAGCGTTACTTCGACTGGGTCGACAACCTCCACGACTGGTGCATCTCGCGCCAGCTGTGGTGGGGCCACCGCATCCCGGTCTGGTACGGCCCGAACGGCGAGGTCGTCTGCGTCGGACCGGACGAGCAGCCGCCCACCGGCGAGGGCTGGACCCAGGACACCGACGTCCTGGACACCTGGTTCTCCTCGGGCCTGTGGCCGTTCTCAACGCTCGGCTGGCCGCGGCAGACCGACAGCCTGGCGAAGTTCTACCCGAACGCCGTCCTGGTCACCGGCTACGACATCCTCTTCTTCTGGGTCGCCCGGATGATGATGTTCGGCCTGTACGCGATGGACGGCACCCCGCCGTTCCACACCATCGCCCTGCACGGCATGGTCCGCGACGAGCGCGGCAAGAAGATGTCGAAGTCCTTCGGCAACGTGGTCAACCCGCTGGACTGGATGGACAAGTACGGCTCCGACGCCGTCCGCTTCACCCTGGCCCGTGGCGCCAACCCGGGTGTCGACGTCCCGATCGGCGAGGACTGGGTCCAGGCGTCCAGCAAGTTCGCCAACAAGATCTGGAACGCCACGCGTTTCGCGATGATGAACGGCGCCACGACCGAGGGCGAGCTGCCCCCGGCCGAGCAGCTGTCGGCCACCGACCGCTGGATCCTGTCCCGGCTGAACGAGACGGTCGCGCAGGTCGACGCGTACTACGAGGACTACCAGTTCTCGAAGCTCAGCGAGGCGCTCTACCACTTCGCGTGGGACGAGGTCTTCGACTGGTACGTCGAGCTGTCGAAGACGACCTTCTTCGCGGGCGGCGAGCAGGCCAAGGTCTCCGGCCGGGTCCTCGGCGAGGTCATCGACGTCATGCTGCGGCTGCTGCACCCGGTCGTCCCCTTCGTCACCGAGACGCTGTGGACCACGCTGACCGGCGGCGAGTCCCTCGTCATCGCCGACTGGCCGAAGGCCGTGTCCGTTCCTGGGGCTGACGCCCCGGGCGGCTTCCGCGACGAGGCCGCCGAGGCGGAGATCGCCGCCGTCCAGTCGGTGATCACCGAGGTCCGCCGCTTCCGCAAGGAGCAGGGCCTGCAGGACGGCCAGAAGGTTCCGGCCCGTCTGGACCTGGGCGCCACCGGGCTGGGCGCGCACGAGGCGGCCATCCGCCAGCTGCTGCGCCTCCAGCCGGAAGGCGACTCCTTCAGCGCCACGGCGACCCTCCCGGTCGCCGGCGGCACCGTCGCGCTCGACCTGTCGGGCACCATCGACGTGGCGGCCGAGCGCAAGCGCCTGACGAAGGACCTGGGCGCCGCGGAGAAGGAGAAGCAGCAGGCCGAGGCGAAGCTGGGGAACGAGGCGTTCATCGCCAAGGCCCCGGACAACGTCGTGGACAAGATCAAGGGCCGGCTCGCCAAGGCCGAGGCGGACATCGCCCGGCTCCAGGCGCAGCTGGACGGCCTGCCGGCCGCCTAGCCTCCGCGACGCACGCACGCACAGGAGAAGGCCCCCGCGCCGTCGGTCGACGCGGGGGCCTTCGCCGTATCCCTTCCCCGTGCGCGGGCCGGCGTCACAGCGGGAGGCTGTCCGAAGTGCCCTAAATCACTCCTATTTCGGTTCCGGGTGATCCGAACCACGGCGCCGACCACGGATGATGGAGGGCATGCGCCTCAAGCCCGTCGTCCCGGCCTTCGACCGGCTGGTGGCTTCCGGCCGCCGGCTCACCGAGGGCTGGGCCGGCTCGCCGCGGGCCGTGGACGTGCTCACCGCGCTCGGCTGCCTCGGCCTGATGGCCCTCGACCTCCCGGGTCTCGCCGCCGCCGACAACTCGCTGACCGGGCCCACCGCCGCCGCCGTCCTCGCCCTCGGCTGCGCCACCCTGCTGGTGCGCCGCAGGCAGCCCTGGGTCTCGTACCTGGCCGCCCTGCTCTTCATCGGATGGCTGCACGAGCTCACCCTGATCCAGTTCGCCCTCTACTCGGTCGGCCGGTACCGGGGGCGCCGGGCCGGGATCCTCGCGACGCTCGGGTACCTCGGCTTCGCGCTGGTGATGTTCTGCGTGCCGGAGTGGCCCGCCCCGCGGGGGGAGACCCTCAGCGGCTTCCTCAGCGTGGTCGTGCCCATCGGGGTGCTGGCGTCGGCGGTGGGCATCGCCGCCTACCGGCACGACCTGGTGGGGGAGCTGACCGCACGGCGGGCCGAATCCGCCGTGCTCCACGCCGTCCAGCAGGAGCGCACCTCCGTGGCCCGCGACGTCCACGACTTCGTCGGGCGCGAGCTGACCCTGCTCACCGTCCGCTCCGAGGTGCTGTCGATGCGGGCGCGCGAGACGGCGTACGGGCCCGACTTCGAGGAACTCGCCGACACCGCCCGGCGGGCCCATCTGGTGCTCAACGAGATCATCGTGCAGCGCGGGGAGCGGGCCTCGACCCCGGGCGTGGACGGGCTGGCGGCGCTCGCCGAGGAGAGCGAACGGGCCGGTTCGCCCGTCCGGCTCGCCATGGACCAGGAGGTGCACGGGCTGTCCCCGCTGCGGCAGGCGGCGGTCTACCGGGTGGTGCAGGAGTGCCTGACCAACGCGGCCAAGCACGCGCACGGCGAGACCATCGACGTGTCGATCACGGCGGACGGCCCCCGGCTGCGGATAGCGGTCGGCAACGCGCTGCCGGCCCGGACCCCGGACCGGGCCCCGGTCTCGGCGGGCTCGGGCACCGCGAGCATGGCGGAACGCGTGCGCAGCCTGGGCGGGACCCTGACGGCGACCCGCACCCGGACCGCGTACGAGGTCGTCGCGACGCTCCCGCGCGGCTGAGCCGGGCGGCCTCAGGCCCTCGCCGGCGCCGACGGACCGCCCAGGCCGTCCAGGTCCTCCACGCACCGGCCCGTGCCCAGCGCCACACAGTCCAGCGGGTGGTCCGCGACGTGGACCGGGATGCCCGTGGCGGAGGCCATCCGCAGGTCCAGGCCGGGCAGCAGCGCACCGCCGCCGGTCAGCACGATGCCGTGCTCCATCACGTCACCCGACAGCTCCGGCGGGCACTCCTCCAAAGTGGTGCGCACGGCGGTGATGATCGCCTCGATCGGCTCGTCGAGCGCCTCCCGCACGTCCTGGGCGGTCAGCCGCAGGCTCCTGGGCATGCCGGCGACCTTCTCGCGGCCGCGCACGGTGAAGGTGCGCGTCTCCAGCTCCGGCCGGTCCGGGACCGGCCAGGCCGATCCGACGGCCAGCTTCACGTCCTCGGCCGTGCGCTCCCCGATCAGCAGAGCGTGTTCCCTGCGTACGTGGTCCATGACCGCAGCGTCGAGCCGGTCCCCGCCGACGCGCAGCGACCTGGACGTGACGATGCCGCCCAGGGAGATGACGGCGACCTCCGTGGTGCCGCCGCCGATGTCCACGACCATGGAGCCGCGGGGTTCGGCCACGGGCAGCCCGGCGCCGATCGCCGCGGCCATCGGCTCCTCGATCAGGTGCACGACCCTGGCTCCGGCCCGGGTGGACGCCTGGACGATGGCCCGCCGCTCGACCGGGGTGACGCCGGAGGGCACGCAGATCACCATCCGGGTGCGGGGCCGGCGCCCCGGGACGGCCTTGCGGACGAAGTGCCGGATCATCTCCTCCGCGGCCTCGTAGTCGCAGATCACACCGCCCCTGAGGGGGCGGATCGCGGTGATGGAGCCGGGGGTGCGGCCGATGGTCTCCTTGGCGTCCGTACCGACGGCCAGGGCGGTGGTGGTGCCCGCCTTGACGGCCACCACGGACGGCTCATTGAGGACGATCCCGTGGCCCCGTGCGTACACCAGGGTGTTGGCGGTGCCCAGGTCCATCCCTATGTCGCGGCTGGATGCCGTCTTGTCGTTGCTGGCCTGCGGCATTTGTTCCCCTATCTGCTGCCGCAAGGCTTGCATAACGATCTGGTCGCTCCGGCCGCCGGAGGTCCCGAAACGGCCGGGCCGAAAGTCCTCCGGGTCCCCGTCCGTAGACTGGCCCTGTGAGTGACCAGCAGCCCGAGAGCCACGACCGCGACGACAACGACGACCTCGCCGGCACCTTCGACGAGTTCGACCAGATCGTGGCGGAAGAGTCCGACCGCGACCCCGACCTGGCGGTGATCGAGGCGGGCAGCCGTACCCTGCGCGCCCAGGCCGGCCCGCCCCAGGGCGACCCGGTACCCGCCGTGCCCGTCGACCCCGAGGTCGCCAAGGCGCTGCTGGAGGTGGAGCAGGAGCTCGCCACCCGCTGGGGCGAGACCAAGCTGGAGCCGTCGGTGTCGCGGATCGCGGCGCTGATGGACGTACTGGGCGAGCCGCAGCGCGCGTACCCGTCCATCCACGTCACCGGCACCAACGGCAAGACCAGCACGGCCCGCATGATCGAAGCCCTGCTGAACGCCTTCGAGCTGCGCACCGGCCGCTACACCAGCCCGCACGTGCAGTCGATCACCGAGCGGATCAGCCTGGACGGGGCCCCGATCACCGCCGAGCGGTTCGTCGAGACGTACCACGACATCAAGCCGTACGTGGAGATGGTCGACGCCTCCGAGGAGTACCGGCTGTCCTTCTTCGAGGTGCTCACCGGGATGGCCTACGCGGCCTTCGCGGACGCCCCGGTGGACGTGGCCGTGGTCGAGGTCGGCATGGGCGGCAGCTGGGACGCGACGAACGTCATCGACGCGTCGGTCGCGGTGGTCACCCCGATCAGCCTGGACCACACCGACCGCCTCGGCTCCACGCCCGGTGAGATCGCCGTGGAGAAGGGCGGCATCGTCAAGCAGGACGCGACCGTGATCCTGGCCCAGCAGCCGGTGGACGCGGCGCAGGTGCTGCTGAAGAAGGCCGTCGAGGTGGACGCCACGGTGGCCCGCGAGGGCATGGAGTTCGGCGTCGTCTCGCGCGAGGTCGCGGTCGGCGGCCAGCAGCTGACGCTGCGCGGTGTGGGCGGCGAGTACGAGGGCATCTTCCTGCCGCTGTACGGCGCCCACATGGCGCACAACGCGGCGGTCGCCCTGGCCGCCGTCGAGGCCTTCTTCGGGATCGGACAGGAGCACGCCCGCGTCCTGGACGTGGACACCGTGCGCAAGGCCTTCGCCTCGGTGTCCTCGCCGGGCCGTATGGAGGTCGTGCGGCGCAGCCCGACGGTGGTCCTGGACGCGGCGCACAACCCGGCGGGCGCGGCGGCCACCGCGGAGGCGGTCACCGAGTCCTTCGGCTTCAGCCGGCTGATCGGGGTCGTGGCCGCGAGCGAGGGCAAGGACGTCCGCGGGGTGCTGGAGGCCTTCGAGCCGATCTTCGCGGAGGTGGTGGTGACGGAGAACTCCAGCCACCGCTCGATGGGCGCCGACGAGCTGGCCGCCGTCGCGGTCGAGGTGTTCGGCACCGACCGGGTGCAGGTGGAGCCGCGGCTGGACGACGCCCTGGAGGCGGCGATCACCCTGGCGGAGGAAGAGGCCGAATACGGTGGGGCCGGGGTCCTGGTGACCGGTTCCGTGATCACGGTGGGCGAGGCCCGCCTGCTGCTGAAGAGGGGCTGAGGGATGCGCACGCTGTGTGCGAGCACGCTGATCGGCGAGTTCTTCGTGATCGGCTTCGCGGGGCTGGTGGCGATGAAGGACCCCGATCTGACCCAGGCCGCGGTCTGGACGGTGTGCGGGGTCACCATGCTGCTGTCGGTCCTGCTGTGCGGGATGCTGTCGCGTCCCGGGGCGGTCCAGCTGGGCTGGGCGCTGCAGATCGGCCTGGTCCTGAGCGGGTTCGTCGTCCCGACGATGTTCTTCCTCGGCGCGGTGTTCGCCGGCCTGTGGTGGTGCTCCGTCCACTACGGCCGCAAGATCGACACGATCAAGGCGCGCTGGGCGGCCGCGCAGGAGGCACCGGGGGCACCCGGGGCGCCTGACGCTGCGTGACGGGTCCCCGGACCGGCCCTGTAGATTCGCCCTACCGCACCCGTTTGCCGCAAGGAGCCGCAACATGACCCAGCGCACCCTCGTCCTGCTCAAGCCCGACGCTGTCCGTCGTGGTCTGGTCGGCGAGATCATCGGCCGCATCGAGCGGAAGGCCGGCTGGACCATCCCCGCGCTGGAGCTGCGTACGCTCGACAGGAGCATCCTGGAGCAGCACTATGCAGAGCACGTGGGGCGCCCGTTCTACGAGCCCCTCATGGGCTTCATGTCCAGCGGCCCGATCGTCGCCCTGGTGGTCGAAGGCGAGCGGGTGATCGAGGGTGTCCGCCAGCTGGCCGGCCCCACTGACCCGATCGCCGCGGCGCCGGGCTCCATCCGGGGTGATTTCGGCACGATCACGCGTGAGAACCTGATCCACGCCTCGGACTCGGAGGAGTCCGCCGAGCGTGAGATGAAGCTGTTCTTCCCGGCGCTCTGAGCACTCTTCCCTGACGGAACATCAGCCGAATAGCGCTCACGACCTGGGGCGACCGAAGTAATTTCGGTCGCCCCCCGGTATTTCCGGGCAGGAGCGGGAACGCCTGGGCAGGACATGTCGTCACCACTGAGGGGGCGGGTATCCGTTCCGGCGGGATTGCCGGAGTCCCGTCGCGCGGTCTTCGTACTCGCGGCACTACGATGGGGCCTCCACCCACACACCCACCTCGCCGACCTGACAGCAGCCGCTATCAACTGGAAGGCCAGACGCTCCTCATGGGGAACAAGGGGAACAAAATGTCGTTCATCGGCCGTGACATGGCGATCGACCTCGGGACCGCCAACACGCTGGTGTACGTGAGGGGCCGGGGGATCGTCCTGAACGAGCCGTCCGTGGTCGCCATCAACACGAACACCGGTGGCATCCTGGCGGTCGGCTCGGAAGCGAAGAAGATGATCGGGCGCACGCCCGGCAACATCGTCGCCGTACGGCCCCTCAAGGACGGCGTGATCGCCGACTTCGAGATCACCGAGCGCATGCTCCGGTACTTCATCCTCAAGATCCACAAGCGCCGCTACCTGGCCCGGCCGCGCGTGGTGGTCTGCGTTCCCTCCGGCATCACGGGAGTGGAGCGACGCGCCGTCATCGAGGCGTCCACGCAGGCCGGCGCCCGCCAGGTGCACATCATCGAAGAGCCCATGGCCGCCGCCATCGGCTCGGGCCTGCCCGTCCACGAGGCCACCGGCAACATGGTCGTGGACATCGGCGGCGGCACCACCGAGGTCGCCGTCATCTCCCTCGGCGGAATCGTCACGGCACAGTCCATCCGGGTGGCCGGCGACGAGCTCGACAACGCGATCATCCAGCACATCAAGAAGGAGTACTCGCTCCTCCTCGGTGAGCGCACGGCCGAGCAGATCAAGATCACCATCGGGTCGGCCTACGACCTCGACAAGGACGAGCACACCGAGATCCGCGGTCGCGACCTGGTCTCCGGCCTGCCCAAGACGGTCGTCATCTCGGCCGCCGAGGTGCGCAAGGCCATCGAGGAACCGGTCAACGCCATCGTCGACGCGGTCAAGACCACGCTCGACAAGTGCCCGCCGGAGCTCTCCGGCGACATCATGGACCGCGGCATCGTCCTGACCGGTGGCGGCGCCCTGCTGCGCGGCCTCGACGAGCGGCTGCGCCGGGAGACCGGCATGCCGATCCACATCGCGGAGGACCCCCTCGACTCCGTCGCCCTCGGCTCCGGCAAGTGCGTCGAGGAGTTCGAGGCCCTCCAGCAGGTCCTGGACGCCCAGCCCCGTCGCTGACAGATGCCCCTCCCTGCCGGAGGGGCCATGCGGAACACAAGGATCCGCCGTACGGGTGCTACCGGGCCCGTGCGGCGGATCGTTGATATACAGGCAAAAGAGAAATCCGACGAGGAAGGCACGGCCGCCGCACGTGAGGGACACACGAGAAAGCCGGCTGCTCCTGGTGCTTCTGATCGCCATCGCGTTCGCGTTGATCACGGTGGACATCAGGGCAGGCGAGGAGTCGCCGGTCGACGGTGCCCGGCAGGCCGCCGCAGCGGTCTTCGGCCCGGTCGAGGAAGGTGTGGCGACCGCGGTGGACCCGGTCGCCAACGCCATAGGGGCGGTACGGGACTCCGGCGAGCGCCACAACCGCATCGCCACGCTGGAGCGCGAGAACGCGGCGCTGAAGGCCAAGCTGGGCAGCGAGGACCAGACCCGCAGCCGCATCCACGAGCTCGACGAGATGCTCAAGCGGGCCGGCGCCGGCCAGTACGGCATCAAGGGCGCCGAGGTCATCGCCATAGGAGCGGCCCAGGGCTTCTCCTGGACCGTCACCATCGACGCCGGCAGCAAGGACGGCATCGAACGCGACATGACCGTCCTCAACGGGGACGGACTCGTCGGCCGGGTCAGCACCGTCGGACCCGACACCGCCACCGTCGTCCTCGCCAACGACCCCGACTTCACCGTCGGCACCCGGCTGGAGAAGACCGGTGAACTGGGCTTCGCCACCGGCCAGGGCGACCGCGCCCTGTCCGTCCAGATGCTCAACGGCAAGGCCAAGGTCAGCCCCGGCGACCGGCTCGTCACCTTCGGCTCGCGCGGCAACAAGCCCTTCGTGCCCGGCGTGCCGATCGGCGAGGTGGTCAAGGTCGACCCCTCGCGCGGCGACCTGACCCGCACCGTCTGGGTGCGTCCGTTCGTCGGCTTCTCGCGCCTGGACATCGTCGGCGTCGTCGTGATGCCGCCGCGCGAGGACCCCCGCGACGCGGTCCTGCCGCCCAAGCCCGAGGCCCCCAAGCCCACCCCGACGGTCACCGTCACGGTCACCCCGTCAGGATCCGCCGGCGTGCCCGCCAAACCGGCCGACGACTAGGAGCAGACCAGCATGCGCTTCAACCGGATCCTGCTCTCGGCCACCCTCGTCGTGGTCGCCCTCGTCATCCAGGTCACCGTCCTGGGCCGGCTCCAACTGCCCGGCGCGGTGCCCGACCTGCTGCTCCTCACGGTCGTCTCGCTGGCGCTCGTGTACGGGCACGTCAGCGGCGCGCTCATCGGCTTCGCCGCCGGCCTCCTCGCCGACCTGGCCCCGCCCGCCGACCACGCCGCCGGACGGTACGCGCTCGTCCTGTGCGTCATCGGCTACGTCGCCGGGCTCACCCGTCCCGACGGCGGCCGCTTCCGGTCCGCCTGGGGCCCGATGCTCACCGTCGTCGCCGCCGCGATCGGCTCCACCCTGCTCTACGCCGGTGTGGGCGCCCTCGTCGGCGACACCGCCGCCCGCCACGTGGGTCTGACCGGGCTGCTGTTCACCGCGACCCTCTACGACCTGCTGCTCGCGCCGTTCACCGTGCCGTTCATCATGGCGCTGGCCCGGCGCGCCGAGAACGACCCGATGGCCGTCGAGGCCGGCGGCGGCCCCGCGAACAAGGCCGCCGACGTCTCCGCCGGCTGGCTGGCCGGCGGTACCGGCCTGCGCATCGGCAGCCAGCGCGGCGGCCTGCGCCTGAAGACCGCCCGCTCGCGGGCCAACAAAGCCGTCCGTATAAAGGGGGTCAAGGCGGTCAAGGGTGTGAAGAGCGTCAAAAAGCTGTGAGGGAGGAGCAGTCGTGACCAATGTTCCGGAGACCGGCCGAACCTCCCGGGTACAGATCAGGCTCGTCATGATCCAGGTGCTCGTCCTCTCGATGCTGCTCACCCTCGGCGGACGGCTCTGGTACCTCCAGATCCGCAACGGCGACGAGTACTACCACGAGGCGAAGAGCAACCACGTCCAGCGGGTCGTCCAGCCCGCCGTGCGCGGCTCGATCCTCGACGCCCGCGGGGTCCCGCTCGCCGACAACGAGACCCGCCTCGTCGTCTCCGCCAGCCGCACCGCGCTGATGAAGATGAAGGACAAGGGCAAGGGCGTCATGAGCCGCCTCGCCGACGTCCTGGACATGACCCCCAAGGAGGTCATGGACAAGGTCCGGCTCTGCGACTCCCAGACCCCCGCGCCCTGCTGGAACGGCTCTCCGTACCAGCCGATCCCCGTCACCCTCGAAGCCACCACCCAGCAGGCGCTGCAGCTGCGCGAACGCCCGGAGGACTTCCCCGGCATCACCGCCGAGCCCACCGCGGTCCGCCGCTACCCGGCCCCCGGCGGAGCCCGTACCGCACAGGTGCTCGGCTACCTCTCGCCGGTCACCGACGAGGAGATCCAGAAGGCCAAGGACTCCGACTCGCCGCACCTGCGGTCCGACCAGGTCGGGCGCTCCGGCATCGAACGCACCTACGACCGGCAGCTGCGCGGCAAGGCGGAGGTCACCTCGTACGAGGTCGACAACCTCGGCAGGGTCATGGGCCAGACCAAGTCCGACCCCGGCGTGGCCGGAGCCACTCTCGTCACCAGCATCGACGCCCGGGTCCAGGCCGTCGCCGAGTACGAGCTCCAGGACGCGATGAAGGTCGTCCGCAACGAGACCGACAACATCACCGGCCGCAAGTACGAGGCCGACTCGGGCGCCGTCGTCGTCATGGAGGCCAAGACCGGCCGCATCGTCGCCATGGCCTCCCAGCCCGACTACGACCCCAACACCTGGGTCGGCGGCATCTCCGGCAAGGACTACGCCCGACTCACCAGCAAGAGCTCCAACTACCCGCTGCTCAACCGGGGAATCCAGGGCATGGCCCCCGCGGGCTCCATCTTCAAGGTGGTCTCCGCGAGCGCCGCCGTACGGGCCGGCTACAAGTTCGACGACAAGTACAACTGCAGCAGCTCCTACAGCCTCGGCGGCCGCAGCTTCGCGAACTTCGAGTCCCAGGGACACGGCCCCATCACCCTCGGGGACGCCCTGAAGTTCTCCTGCAACACCGTCTTCTACGCCCTGGGCCACAAGGAGTGGCAGCGCGACGGCGGACTCAGCCCCAAGAAGGACGCCCACGACTGGTTCTACCGGACCGCCCGGGAGTTCGGACTCGGCTCCGAAACCGGCATCGACCTGCCGAACGAGGTCACCGGACGCATCCCCGACCGGAAGTGGAAGCAGAACTTCTGGAAGGCCAACAAGGACGCCTGGTGCAAGCAGGGCAAGCGGGGCGGCACCTACGTCGAGCAGATCGCCTACGAGAGCTGCCTCGAAGGCAACCAGCTCAAGGCCTACGACAGCATCAACTTCGCCATCGGCCAGGGCGACGTCCTCGTCACCCCCATCCAGATGGCCACCGCCTACTCCGCCATCAGCAACGGGGGCACCCTCTACAACCCCACGGTCGGCAAGGCCGTGATCAGCCCCGACGGCAAGCACATCGAGATGATCAAGCCCCAGTCGCACGGCAGGCTGCCGATCGACGCCAAGACCATCGGCGACCTCGACAAGGGCCTGCGCTCGGTCGTCGAGCCGGGCGGCACCGCCGCCTGGCGGTTCGGCGGCTGGCCCATGGACAAGATCCCGATGCACGCCAAGACCGGCACCGCCCAGGTCTACGGCAAGCAGACCACGTCCTGGCTGGCGACCTACACCAAGGACTTCACGATCGTCATGACGATCTCCCAGGGTGGCACCGGTTCCGGAGCTTCCGGCCCCGCCGTGCGCAAGCTCTACAACGCCATCTACGGTCTGACCATGGACGGCAAGCCGGACCCGAAGAGGCCGGCCCTGCTGCCCGGCCCCGAGGCGAAGCTGCCCCGGATCGGGCCCGACGGCACCATCACCTCCCCGGAGATCCGGCCGTACGTGCCGTCCTCCCCGGAGGATCTGGAGCCGGCCGTGCTCGCAGGGCCGCCCGCACCGCCAGCGGCACGCCAGGACTAAGGGAAGACATGCAGACCGCCAACAAGTTCTCCGTCTCCCGGTACGCGCCCGAGCGCGGGACGATGGCCAAGCTCACCGCCCGCGACTCGGTGGTGCGCCGGCTCGACTGGCCGATACTCCTCTCCGCGCTCGCCCTCTCCTTCATCGGCGCCCTGCTGGTGTGGTCGGCGACCCGGAACCGGACCACCCTGAACCAAGGGGACCCGTACTACTTCCTGGCCCGGCACGCGCTGAACACCGGCATCGGCCTCGTGCTGATGATCGGCACGATCTGGCTCGGCCACCGCACCCTGCGCGGCGCCGTGCCCGTCCTCTACGGGCTCTCCCTCGTGCTGATCCTCGCCGTGCTGACCCCGCTCGGCGCCACCATCAACGGCGCCCACGCGTGGATCGTGATCGGCGGCGGATTCTCCCTCCAGCCGTCCGAGTTCGTGAAGATCACGATCATCCTGGTGATGGCCATGCTGCTGGCCACCCGGGTGGACGCGGGAGATCTCGCCCACCCGGACCACCGCACGGTCGTCAAGGCGCTCTGCCTGGCGGCCGCGCCGATGGGCATCGTCATGCTGATGCCCGACCTCGGCTCCGTGATGGTCATGATCGTGATCGTGCTCGGGGTGCTGCTGGCCTCCGGCGCCTCCAACCGCTGGGTGATCGGCCTGCTCGGCGCCGGCGCGAGCGGCGCCGTCCTGATATGGCAGCTGGGCGTCCTCGACGAGTACCAGATCAACCGCTTCGCGGCCTTCGCCAACCCCGAGCTCGACCCGGCGGGCGTCGGCTACAACACCAACCAGGCGCGCATCGCGATCGGCTCCGGCGGCCTGACCGGCTCCGGGCTGTTCAAGGGCTCGCAGACCACCGGCCAGTTCGTGCCCGAGCAGCAGACCGACTTCGTCTTCACGGTGGCGGGGGAGGAGCTGGGCTTCATCGGAGCCGGGCTGATCCTGCTCCTGCTCGGCGTCATCCTGTGGCGGTCCTGCATGATCGCCCGGGATACCACCGAGCTGTACGGCACGATCGTGTGCGCCGGGATCATCGCCTGGTTCGCGTTCCAGTCCTTCGAGAACATCGGGATGACCCTCGGGATCATGCCGGTGGCCGGCCTCCCGCTGCCGTTCGTCTCGTACGGAGGATCGTCGATGTTCGCCGTGTGGGTGGCGATCGGCCTCCTGCAGTCGATCAAGGTGCAACGGCCATTGTCGGCCTGATCCGCCGTTCACCCTGCCGATGTGATCCGTTCAGGACTAAGTTCGGTCTATGGCGGACACAAAGCGTGAAATCGAGCGGAAATTCGAGTTCTCCAAGGCCAAAGCTGCCCGGCGAGGAGTGCCGGACCTGACGGGAACGGCCGCCATCGCGGCCGTCTCCGACCAGGGCACCGTCGACCTCGACGCCGTCTACTACGACACCCCCGACCAGCGGCTCGCCGCCGACGGTCTCACCCTGCGGCGCAGAACGGGCGGCGCGGACGAGGGCTGGCACCTCAAACTGCCCGTCTCCCCGGGAGTACGCGACGAGATCGGGGCCGCGCTCAGCGACACGGTCCCGCCCCCGCTCGCCGCCCTCGTCCGCTCCCGCGTCCGCGGCGCCGGACTCCGGCCGCAGGTCCGACTCGTCTCCTCGCGCCGCGTCAGCCACCTGCTCGACGCCACCGGAGCCCTGCTCGCGGAACTCAGCACCGACGAGGTCCTCGCCGAGCGCGGCGACACCACCGCCGCCTGGACCGAGGTCGAGGTGGAACTCGCCGACGGCGTCGACCCCGAACTGCTCGACGCCGTCGAGAAGACCTTCCGCAAGGCCGGGCTCCGGGTCTCCGACGCCCCCTCGAAGCTCGCCCGGGCCCTCGCCGAGACCGACGCCGAGCCCCCGGCCCGGCCCGAAGGCGGCGGCCCCGAAGGAACGACGGGCGCACACGTGCTCGCGTACCTGCGCGAACAGCGCGACGCTCTCGTCGCCCAGGACCCCGCCGTGCGGCGCGCCCTGCCGGACTCCGTCCACCAGATGCGCGTCGCGAGCCGCCGGATCCGCAGCGCCTTCAAGACGTACCGCAAGGTGATCGACCGGACGGCCACCGACCCGATCGGCGAGGAGCTGCGCTGGCTCGCCGGCGAGCTCGGCGTCGACCGCGACCAGGAGGTCCTGCTGGAGCGGATCCAGAGCCACCTCGGCGAACTGCCCCGCACCCTCCTGACCGGCCCGGTCCGCAGCAGGCTGCGCGTGTGGAAC
Source organism: Streptomyces venezuelae (assembly GCF_008642275.1). Taxonomy (NCBI): domain Bacteria; kingdom Bacillati; phylum Actinomycetota; class Actinomycetes; order Kitasatosporales; family Streptomycetaceae; genus Streptomyces; species Streptomyces venezuelae. Next base: position 2,545,447 of record NZ_CP029189.1, on the reverse strand, counting down.
ACCGCCCGCCGCTCCGGATCGCGCCGCCGGGCCCTCGCCGTCCTCGACAGCGCGCGCTACGTGGCGCTGCTGGACTCCCTCGACGCCGTACTGGACACCCCGCCGCTGAAGAAGGCGGCCGGCCACCCCCCGGAGAAGGTCCTGCCGAAGGCGGTGCTCCACGACTACGAACGCCTCGCCGGCCGGGTCCGCTCCGCGCTCTCCCTCGACGAGGGCCACGAGCGGGACCTGGCGCTGCACGACGCCCGCAAGGCGGCCAAACGCTTCCGGTACGCGGCCGAATCCGCCGAGCCCGTCCTCGGCAAACCGGCGAAGCACCTGGCCAAGGCCGGAAAGTCGGTGCAGAACCTGCTCGGCGACCACCAGGACAGCGTGGTGGCCCGCGAGGCCCTGCGCGGCCTCGCCGTCCAGGCGACGGCCGCGGGCGAGTCCGCCTTCACCTGGGGCGTTCTCTACGCGCGCGAAGAGGCCCTGGCCGAGCGGCGCGAACGCGAACTTCCCGCCGTCTGGGCGGAGGCGTCCGACCCCGCGCTGCGGGCCCCGCTGGAATGATCATGTGGGTGGGGGCGGCCGAGCCGCGGGGTACGCTTGAGAGCTGCCCCCTGCCCGCTTCACGAAAGTCGCGTGATGACCGAGTCGGTCTTCCCTCAGCTTGAGGCCCTGCTTCCGCATGTGCAGAAGCCCATCCAGTACGTCGGCGGTGAACTCAACTCCACGGTCAAGGAGTGGGAGAGCTGCGACGTCCGCTGGGCGCTCATGTACCCGGACGCGTACGAAGTCGGGCTGCCCAACCAGGGCGTCATGATCCTGTACGAGGTGCTCAACGAGCGCGAGGGCGTCCTCGCCGAGCGCACCTACAGCGTGTGGCCCGACCTCGAAGAACTGATGCGCGAGCACAAGGTGCCGCAGTTCACCGTGGACAGCCACCGCCCGGTGTCCGCCTTCGACGTGTTCGGCCTGTCCTTCTCCACGGAGCTGGGCTACACGAACATGCTCACGGCCCTGGACCTCGCCGGGATCCCGCTGGAGGCCCGCAACCGTACCGTCGACCACCCGATCGTCCTCGCGGGCGGCCACGCGGCCTTCAACCCCGAGCCGATCGCGGAGTTCATCGACTGCGCGGTCATCGGCGACGGCGAGCAGGCCGTCCTCGACATGACCGAGATCATCCGCACCTGGAAGGCGGAGGGCCGGCCGGGCGGGCGCGAAGAGGTTCTCCTGCGTCTCGCCAAGACCGGCAACGTCTACGTCCCCGGCTTCTACGACGTCGAGTACCTGCCGGACGGCCGCATCGGCCGCGTCGTGCCCAACCGCTCCGGCGTGCCGTGGCGCGTGTCCAAGCACACCGTCATGGACCTCGACGAGTGGCCCTACCCCAAGCAGCCCCTGGTCCCGCTCGCCGAGACCGTCCACGAGCGCATGTCCGTGGAGATCTTCCGCGGCTGCACCCGCGGCTGCCGTTTCTGCCAGGCCGGCATGATCACGCGCCCCGTGCGGGAGCGAAGCATCACCGGCATCGGCGAAATGGTGGAGAAGGGCCTGAAGGCCACCGGCTTCGAGGAGGTCGGTCTCCTGTCCCTGTCCTCCGCGGACCACACGGAGATCGCCGACATCGCCAAGGGCCTCGCCGACCGCTACACGGACGACAAGGTGGGCCTGTCCCTGCCGTCGACCCGCGTGGACGCGTTCAACGTGGACCTCGCCAACGAGCTGACCCGCAACGGTCGCCGCTCGGGCCTGACCTTCGCTCCCGAGGGCGGCTCCGAGCGCATGCGCAAGGTCATCAACAAGATGGTCTCGGAAGAGGACCTGATCCGGACCGTCGCCACCGCGTACGGCAACGGCTGGCGCCAGGTCAAGCTGTACTTCATGTGCGGCCTGCCCACCGAGACCGACGAGGACGTGCTCCAGATCGGCGACATGGCGGTCAACGTCATCGCCAAGGGGCGCGAGGTCTCCGGCCAGAACGACATCCGCTGCACGGTGTCCATCGGCGGGTTCGTGCCCAAGCCGCACACCCCGTTCCAGTGGGCGCCGCAGCTCTCGGCCGAGGAGACGGACGCCCGCCTGGGCAAGCTCCGCGACAAGATCCGCGGCGACAAGAAGTACGGACGCTCCATCGGCTTCCGCTACCACGACGGCAAGCCGGGCATCGTCGAGGGCCTGCTCTCCCGCGGTGACCGCCGCATCGGCGACGTCATCCGCGCCGTGTACGAGTCGGGCGGCCGTTTCGACGGCTGGCGCGAGCACTTCAGCTACGACCGCTGGATGGAGGCCGCAGAGAAGACCCTGCCCGCCTACGGCGTGGACGTCGCCTGGTACACGACCCGCGAGCGGACCTACGAGGAGGTCCTGCCCTGGGACCACCTGGACTCCGGTCTCGACAAGGACTGGCTCTGGGAGGACTGGCAGGACGCCCTCGACGAGACCGAGGTCGACGACTGCCGCTGGACCCCGTGCTTCGACTGTGGCGTGTGTCCTCAGCTCGACACCCACATCCAGATCGGCCCCACCGGCAAGAAGCTGCTGCCGCTGTCGGTCGTCAACAAGTAGGCACGAGCCTGTCGGCCCTGTCCTCGACAGGGCCGACAGCGTCTCATCAGGATCCGCTGGTGAAGGCGTCCCTCTTGATGACCAGCCGTTCCCTCGCATCTGCGGGAACGATCAACTTCAGGTCTACCTCCGGCGCCCGGACGCCGGGGACCTTGCGCCTACTGACCGAGCAGGTGATCCCCGCTCGCCGCAAGTCGCTGGCCATGGTTTCTCTGTCTTCCTGGACCCAGCGCTCGCGGAAGGTACCGCCGCTGGATGTCTGCAGCCAGCGGTCCTGCGCAGTCTGCGGGTCCAGCCTCTCCAGTTCGGTGATCAGCCCTTCCAGCGATTGCTCCGCCTGCTGACGCGTGAAGGGGGTCCGGGCGTATCGCCCGCCGGGCTCCAGACCGGTCATGTAGTGGGCGATGCCGTTCTCGACTGTCCTCCGCCGATCGCGGCCGTCCGTGCCCGGTGCGTACTCCCTGACCTTGACCGGCTCCGAGCCCAACGCGCTCATGACCTCGTGGGTCAGTCGGTTGTAGACGGATTCCGGATCTGGAGCCCCCAAACCACCGCTGGGACACCTACGGCACCGCAGGTACTCGTATGTGCGGACCTTCCCCTTGCTCCTGTGCGCTGTCATGTGCGTGCCGCAGTCCGAACACACCAGAATCCCCAGGAACTCCGTCGCTCCGCCCTTGCGTCTGGTCGGCTGCGCTTTCGCCCGTTCACTCAGCGCCGCTTGGAGGGATAGCCACTCCGCTTCCGTGACGATGGGATCGGCCACCCTGATCGGATTGCCGTCCAGGCCCAGGACGGTCTCCGAGCGCCTCGCGCCACCGTTCTTGTATTCGCTGACTCGGAAGCCCATGAGTGCCGGATTGCGCAGTCTTCGCAGCAGGGTGCTTGCGCTCCACTGACCACCTCCACCGGTAGGGACCCGTGCCCGGATGAGGACGGTGGTCATCCGCCGAGCGGAGACCCCGCGCAATGCGGCGCCCAGACACCAGCGCAGCACGCGCTGCTCCTGCTGATCGATGACCAGCCTGCCGCGATCGTCAATCGTGTAGCCGTAGGGCGGTTTGCCGACGAGCCAATCTGACTGCGTCCTCGCATAGTCCCAGAGGCTGGTCACACGAGTACTGATGGCTGTTGCCTCGATTTCGGCAATGCCACCGATGATCTCTGTCATTGCCTTTCCGGCAGGACTGGACAGGTCGATGGCGTCGTGTTTGGAGACCAGGTTCTTTTCGTGCCGGAGACACCACTCGATCATGGTGCTGAGATCGGTGAGCCGGCGGACCAGGCGGTCCAGCTTCCAGAAGAGCAGCACGTCGAACTCCGGTACCCGGTCGTTCAACCACTGCCCGAGCTCTCTGCGTCGCCAGGGCGGAACCCGGGTTGCGGAGACGTTCAGATCGCTTGCGACACCGACGACACGGTATCCCCGCTCCTGGGCAAGACGGCGTAGGTCGAGTTCTTGCCGGACGGGGGAGGTGGTCTCGGTGGTGAGTGTGGAGAGCCTCACGGAGAGAAGTGCCCGTGGCGCGTCGGCAGGCAGGCGTGCCTCCGCCGATATGAGCTCCTCCAGCAGGGTCAGATCGGTCTTGCGCCACTGGGAGTCTGTCGTGTGGGGTTTCTGCCGGTTTCCCGAGGCTTTCTTCATGGTCTGCCCAACGACATGGTCGCGTCGCTGGATGTGGGCGTGTGGGCGTGTGTCCTCAGATGCAGACCGAGATCCAGATCGGCCCCACCGGCAAGAAGCTGCTGCCGCTGTCCGTCGTGAAGTAACCCTTGGGTCACGAGAGGCCCCCGCCCGCAACGGGTGGGGGCCTCTTCGGCGTCCCCACCCGCATGGAAACGGACAAGCGGCCTCCGGCCGGCGGTGGCGACGGGTGCCTGGTGGGCGTCATCAGGATCCCCGTGAAGATCGTCGCCGTACTCGTCGTACTGCCCGTACGAGTGGTCTGGGAACTGCTGGTCGCCGGGGGCCGGGCCGTGCACCGGCACGTCCTGCGGCCGCTGTACGTCCATGTCCTGGAGCCGCTGTTCCGGGCGTTGGGCTGGCTGCTGACAGTCCTGCTCAAGCTGGTCTTCGTCTGGCCGTGGGTCGGACTGTGGCGGTACGTGATCGTTCCGGTCGGCCAGGGGCTGGCACGGGTGGGGCGGAGCCTGTACGACCAGGTGCTGGCGCCGGCCGGGCGGTTCCTGACCGCCCACCTCCTGCGTCCGCTCGGGGCGGCCATGGCCTGGGTGGGCCGGGGCGGCATGCGCTACCTGCTCGCGCCCCTCGCCAAGGGCGTCGGCTGGATCGGATGGGCCCTCGGCATGACGCTGTTCGTGTGGCCGTGGGTCGGGCTGTGGCGCTACGCGCTCGCGCCCGTCGGCCGCGGGATCGTGTGGCTGGCCGGGGTGTTCCACCAGTACGTGCTGCGGCCCGTCGGGCTCGGTCTCGTATGGCTGGCGGTCGCGGTGTTCCGGTACCTGCTGCGGCCCGTCGGGCTGGGCCTCGTATGGCTGGTGGTCGCCGGCTACCGGTACCTGCTGCGGCCCGTCGGGCTCGCCGTCGTATGGCTGGCCGCCGGCCTGTACCGGTACGTCCTGGCCCCGCTCGGGAAGGTCCTCGCATGGGCCTGGCACGTGGCCGGGCAGATCGTCGGCGCCCTGTGGCGGGGGCTCAAGCGGGTCGGCTGGGTGCTGGTCGGATGGCCCGCCTCCCGGGTGTACCGGCACGTGCTCACCCCCGTCGGGCACGCCGTGCGGGAGGTCTGGCGGACCGGTCGCGCCGCGGTCCGCGAGGCGCGCGCCACCGTACGCCGCGCGCTCTTCGGTGCTCCTCCCGTGGAACCGGCGAGGTCACGGGCGCGTACTCTGGGTAGTACGACAGCCGCCGACGCGGCACCCGCTGACGAGATCTCCCTGCCCCGACGGCGGGGGTGAGCCGGAGCGGGTCGACAGACCTCAGGGCGACGCGCGAGCCGCGGAGCCCCGCACAAGGAGAAGAACCACTGGGCAAGCGACAGCCCGAAGGCCCGCCTCCCGCACCGGTGGTGCAGCGCATCCGACTGCGCTACACCAAGCGCGGCCGCCTCCGGTTCACCAGCCACCGCGACTTCCAGCGAGCCTTCGAGCGGGCCCTGCGCCGCGCCGAGGTGCCGATGGCGTACTCGGCCGGCTTCACCCCGCACCCGCGCGTCTCGTACGCGAACGCCGCTCCGACCGGCACCGGCAGCGAGGCCGAGTACCTGGAGATCGCCCTCGCCGAGCCCCGCGCCCCCGAGAAGCTCCGTGAGCTGCTCGACGAGTCGATGCCCACCGGACTCGACATCATCGACGCCGTCGAGGCCCGTACCTCGGGTCTCGCCGACCGGCTGACCGCCTCCGTGTGGGAGCTGCGCCTGGACGGCGTGGAGCTCGCCGAGGCCGAGCGGGCCGTGACGGCCTTCCTCGCCGCCGAGACCGTGGAGGTGCAGCGTCGGACCAAGAACGGAATGCGGACCTTCGACACGCGTGGCGCGGTCGTGAGTCTGGAAGCGCTTCCCGCCCCGGCTGATAGGCCGCTGGACAATGCCTGTGCGATACTGCGGCTGGTTGTTCGGCATCTGACACCTGCCGTGCGACCCGACGACGTCCTGTCCGGTCTCCGAGCTGTGGCCGACCTGGCGCCGCCGGTCCCCTCAGCGGTGACCAGGCTGGCGCAGGGGCTCTTCGACGAGGAGTCCGGCACGGTGACCGACCCGCTCGCGCCCGACCGCGAGGCCGACACGGCCGCCCCACCCACGGCCGCCGTACCGGCCGACGCGAAGGCGCCGGAAGGTCCCGCCGCGTAAGGAACGCCGTCGTCGCGCAGCCCTGGTACTCGGGAGCCACCTGGGTCGGGCCGCGCACTGACCTGAAGACTTCCGCCAGGCCGTACGGACAACACGTACGGAACCGGCGGCCATGGACTACAGCTCCCGTGTGGCGAACGCGCCCCGGAGGCCGGCTCCGCGCTCATTACGCGGAGCCGTGCCGGACCGGAAGTCAGCCGCGGCGCCCGGGAGCGTGACGGGAGAACCGCCCGCAATGCCCAACAACGAAAACGACATCACTTCCGCTGGTAGCGCCGACAGTGGCAGCCCCAGCGACAACCTGCCGCCGCGCCGTCGCCGCCGCGCCGCTTCCCGGCCCGCGGGCCCGCCCGGTGGCGTCGTCGCCGATACGGCTCCGGTGACCGAGGCCGCCCCGGCCGCCCCCGCCGAAGAGGCCGCTCCGGCCGCCGGCCCTGCCCGTCCCCGCCGCCGTGCGACCCGCGCCGTCGCCGCTCCGGCGACCCCGGCCGCCGAGGCCGTCGTCGAGGTCCCGGCCGCCGAGCCCAAGGCCGAGCCCAAGTCCGCCGAGCCGGCCCCGGTCGCCGAGGAGCCCGCGGCTCCCGCTCCGCGGACCCGCCGTCGCGCCACCCGCGCCGTCGCCGCCCCGGAGGCTCCGGCCGCCGAGGTTCCGGCTGCCGAGGCCCCCGCGCCGGTGGCCGAGGAGGCTCCGGCTGCTCCGGCTCCGCGTGCCCGTCGTCGTGCCACCCGTGCCGTGGCGGCTCCGGCCGCCGAGGCCGCCGCCGTCGTCGAGGCTCCGGCCGTCGAGGCCCCCGCGCCCGTGGTCGAGGAGGCTCCGGCCGCTCCGGCTCCGCGTGCCCGTCGTCGTGCCACCCGTGCCGTGGCGGCTCCGGCCGCCGAGGCCGCCGCCGTCGTCGAGGCTCCGGCCGCCGAGGCCCCCGCGCCCGTGGTCGAGGCCGCGCCGGTGGCCGAGGAGGCTCCGGCCGCTCCGGCTCCGCGTGCCCGTCGTCGTGCCACCCGCGCCGTCGCGGCTCCGGCCGCCGAAGCCGCCGCCGTGGCCGAGGCCCCCGCCGCCGAGCCCGCACCCGTCGCGGAGGAGGCCCCCAAGGCCACCCGCGCCGTGACCGTCGCCGACGCCGTGGACTCGCCCAAGCGCGGTGGCCGCCGTCGCGCCACCCGCTCCGCCGCTCCGGCCGCCGCCGCCCCGCAGCCGGCCGACCGGCCCGCCGAGAGCGTCGAGCCCGCGGCCCCGGCCCGTGCCCGCCGCGCCGCGCGTCCCGCCGTCGCCGTCTTCCAGGCCCCGGTCTTCGCCGAGCCGATGTTCCAGACCCCCGAGACGGCTGCCATGGCCGCCGCGGCTGCTCGCGCCGCCGCCCCGGCCGAGGAGGTCGAGGAGGAAGAGGAGACCGAGCTCGTCGAGGCCGAGGTCACCACGGCCCCCGTCGCGCAGCCGGCCGGCCGTCGCCGTCGCCGTGGGCGCGGCGCCGCCGAGTCCGCTCCGGCCGCCGAGTCCGCCCCGGTCTCCCTTCCCGAGGTGCTCGCGGAGGAGGAGCCGGCGGCCGAGGCCGCCGAGCTGGAGGAGGAGTCCGGCGAGTTCGAAGAGGGCGACGAGTCGGGCGAGCGCCCGTCGCGCCGTCGTCGTCGCGGTGGCCGTCGCCGCCGTCGCGGTGAGGCCGCCGATCTCGACGAGTCCGCCGAGGACGAGGCCGAGGCCCCCGAGCAGGACACCGCCGAGCGGGACGCCGAGGAGGAAGAGGACGAGGAGGCCGACGAGGCCCTCGGCTCCAGCTCCAGCCGCCGTCGTCGCCGTCGTCGCCGTCGCAGTGGCGAGGGCCCGGCCGAGTCCGCCGAAGCGGGTGACGAGGACGGTGTGCGTACCGTCGTCAAGGTCCGCGAGCCGCGCCCCGCGCGGGAGAAGGCCGAGTCCTCCGACGAGGTCCAGTCCATCAAGGGCTCGACCCGTCTGGAAGCGAAGAAGCAGCGCCGCCGCGAGGGCCGCGAGCAGGGCCGCCGCCGCGTCCCGATCATCACGGAGGCCGAGTTCCTGGCCCGCCGTGAGGCCGTCGAGCGCGTCATGGTGGTCCGCCAGTCCGGCGAGCGCACCCAGATCGGCGTCCTTGAGGACAACGTGCTCGTCGAGCACTACGTCAACAAGGAAGAGGCCACGTCGTACGTCGGCAACGTCTACCTGGGCAAGGTCCAGAACGTGCTGCCGTCGATGGAGGCCGCCTTCATCGACATCGGCAAGGGCCGCAACGCCGTCCTGTACGCCGGCGAGGTCAACTTCGAGGCGCTCGGCATGGCCAACGGGCCGCGCCGCATCGAGTCCGCCCTCAAGTCCGGCCAGTCGGTCCTGGTGCAGGTCACCAAGGACCCGATCGGCCACAAGGGCGCCCGCCTGACCAGCCAGGTCTCGCTGCCCGGCCGCTACCTGGTCTACGTGCCCGAGGGCTCGATGACCGGCATCAGCCGCAAGCTGCCCGACACCGAGCGCGCGCGTCTGAAGACCATCCTCAAGAAGATCGTCCCCGAGGACGCGGGCGTCATCGTGCGCACCGCCGCCGAGGGTGCGAGCGAGGACGAGCTGCGCCGCGACGTCGAGCGTCTGCAGGCGCAGTGGGAGGACATCCAGAAGAAGTCGAAGCAGATCTCGACCTCTTCGCCGAGCCTGCTGTACGGCGAGCCGGACATGACCGTCCGCGTCGTGCGCGACATCTTCAACGAGGACTTCTCGAAGGTCATCGTCAGCGGCGACGGCGCCTGGGAGACCATCCACGGCTACGTGAACCACGTGGCCCCGGACCTGGCCGACCGGCTGTCGCGCTGGACCTCCGAGGTCGACGTCTTCGCGACGTACCGGATCGACGAGCAGCTCGCCAAGGCGCTCGACCGCAAGGTGTGGCTGCCCTCGGGCGGCTCGCTTGTGATCGACAAGACCGAGGCGATGATCGTCATCGACGTCAACACCGGCAAGTTCACCGGTCAGGGCGGCAACCTCGAAGAGACCGTCACCAGGAACAACCTGGAGGCGGCCGAGGAGATCGTGCGCCAGCTGCGGCTGCGCGACCTGGGCGGCATCGTCGTCATCGACTTCATCGACATGGTCCTGGAGTCCAACCGCGACCTGGTCCTGCGGCGCATGCTGGAGTGCCTGGGCCGCGACCGTACGAAGCACCAGGTGGCCGAGGTCACCTCGCTGGGCCTGGTCCAGATGACCCGCAAGCGGGTGGGCCAGGGTCTGCTGGAGTCCTTCTCCGAGACCTGTGTCCACTGCAACGGCCGCGGTGTCATCGTGCACATGGAGCAGCCGACCGCGATCGGCGGCGGTGGCAACGGCAAGCGCTCGAAGCGCCGTGGTGGCCGCACCGAGTTCGACCAGCACGACCACGAGGTCGAGACGGTCGAGCCCGCCGACACCGGGGCCTTCGAGACCGAGGCGGAGGTGGCCGCCGAGGCCGCCGCGCCGCGTGCGCTGCCCGAGCCGGAGTTCGTCGCGGACGAGGAGCTCTACAGCAGCCCGGCCGAGGCCGAGGCCGCCGCGGGCATCAGCGGTCGCCGCAACCGGCGCCGTGCGACCCGTAAGGCGACCGCTCCGGCGGGCGCCCCGCGCGGTGCGGTCGCTCCGGCCCCGGCCCCGGCCCCCGTGGTCGTGGACGAGCCGGTGACCGAGCCGGCCGAGACGGTGCTGGAGCCGGCTGCGGAGTTCGCCGCCGAGACCGCTCCTGCCGTCGAGACCGCTCCGGGCGTCGAGAGCGCCGAGGTGGAGGAGGCCGCGCCGAAGGGCCGTACCCGTCGCCGCGCGACCCGTAAGGCCACCGCCCCGGCCCCCGCGGCCGAGGTGGCCCCGGAGCCGGTCGTCGTCGCGGAGCCGGAGCCGGTCGTGGTCGCGGAGCCCGAGCCGGTCGTCGAGCCCGAGCCCGAGGCCGTCGTCGCCGAGGTCGAGGCCCCCGCCGAGGAGGCTCCCGTCGTGGAGGCCGCCCCGGCCCGCCCGCGCCGCCGTGCCACCCGCAAGGCCACCGCACCCGCCGGTTCCCCGGCGGGCGCGGCAGAGGCCGCCGTGCTGGTCGTCGAGGCGCCCGTGACCGAGGCCCCCGCGCCGGCCGAGGAGGCCGCACCGGTGGCCGAGGAGGCCGCACCGGCCAAGAAGGCCGCCAAGAAGGCTCCGGCCAAGAAGGCGACCGCGGCGAAGAAGGCCCCGGCCAAGAAGGCGGCGGCCGCCAAGAAGACCGTGGCCAAGAAGGCGGCCACGACCAAGAAGACCGCGGCGAAGCGGGCGACGAAGAAGACCGCGGCGGCGGAGCAGCAGTCGCTCCCGTCCGTCTCGGCTCCGGCCGAAGCCTGATGCACCGCTGAGTGACACAGCGGCCGTGGGCCCCGCCGAGTGGCGGGGCCCACGGCCGTACGGGCCCGGTTTGACCCTCCGGAACCGGCCCCGTAACCTAGACCGTCGGCGTGTCTTGGAGAGCGCCGCGCTCCTGAGCACCTTCCTCACGTCCGGTACGCGCAAGCGTCGGGCGCGAGAGGCCGCTCGTCCAATCCGGATCGGTGCGGTTCCGCCTTCACGGCGGGGCTTGCCTGAGCGGCTGGCTTCAGGAGCATCCGTCCCGAGTGAGAGAGAGATCCGCGTGTACGCCATCGTGCGCAGCGGTGGTCGCCAGCACAAGGTTGCTGTCGGCGACATCGTTGAGGTTGACAAGATTTCCACTGCCAAGGTTGGCGACACGGTCGAGCTCTCGACCCTGCTCGTTGTCGACGGCGAAGCCGTGACCAGCGACCCGTGGGTCCTGGCCGGCATCAAGGTCACGGCCGAGGTTGTGGACCACCACAAGGGCGCCAAGATCGACATCCTGCGCTACAAGAACAAGACCGGCTACCGCCGTCGCCAGGGTCACCGCCAGCAGTACACGGCGATCAAGGTCACCGGTATCCCCGCGGCTGCGAAGTAAGAGGGACTGAGACATGGCACACAAGAAGGGCGCATCGTCCACCCGGAACGGGCGCGACTCCAATGCCCAGCGGCTCGGCGTGAAGCGCTTCGGCGGTCAGGTCGTTTCCGCTGGTGAGATCCTCGTCCGCCAGCGCGGCACCCACTTCCACCCGGGTTCGGGTGTCGGTCGTGGTGGCGACGACACGCTGTTCGCGCTGCAGGCCGGTTCGGTCCAGTTCGGCACGCACCGTGGCCGCAAGGTCGTCAACATCGTTCCGGCCGCCTGATCCAGCTTCGGCTGATCGAGCGTTCGTAACTTCCCGAGGGCGGATCTCAGCTCTTCCCGGCGCATGCCGGGAAGAGAGGTCCGCCCTCGGCGCGTTGTCATATAGACCACGTTTTAATGGGCAGTGGTAGGAATGCGGACTGCCCGGGACATTCCCGTATGTATCTGGAGGAACACCCATGACCACCTTCGTGGACCGCGTCGAGCTGCACGTCGCCGCGGGTAACGGGGGCCACGGCTGCGCCTCCGTTCACCGGGAGAAGTTCAAGCCGCTGGGCGGCCCCGACGGCGGCAACGGCGGCCGTGGCGGTGACGTCATCCTGGTGGTGGAGCAGGCGATCACGACCCTGCTGGACTACCACCACAGCCCCCACCGCAAGGCCACCAACGGCAAGCCCGGCGAGGGCGGCAACCGCTCCGGCAAGGACGGCCAGGACCTGATCCTGCCCGTGCCGGACGGCACCGTCGTCCTCGACAAGGAGGGCAACGTCCTCGCCGACCTCGTCGGCCAGGGCACCACCTACGTGGCCGCCGAGGGCGGCCGCGGCGGCCTCGGCAACGCCGCGCTCTCCTCCGCCCGCCGCAAGGCCCCCGGCTTCGCCCTCCTCGGCGTCCCCGGCACCACCGGCGACATCGTCCTGGAGCTCAAGACCGTCGCCGACGTGGCGCTGGTCGGCTTCCCGAGCGCCGGCAAGTCCTCGCTGATCTCGGTGCTGTCCTCGGCCAAGCCGAAGATCGCGGACTACCCCTTCACCACCCTCGTCCCGAACCTGGGCGTCGTCACGGCCGGTTCGACGGTCTACACGATCGCCGACGTCCCGGGCCTGATCCCCGGCGCCAGCCAGGGCCGTGGCCTGGGCCTGGAGTTCCTGCGCCACGTCGAGCGCTGCTCGGTGCTGGTGCACGTCCTGGACACCGCCACGCTGGAGTCCGACCGCGACCCGATCGCCGACCTCGACGTCATCGAGGAGGAGCTCAAGCTCTACGGCGGCGGACTGGAGAAGCGCCCGCGTCTCGTCGTCCTCAACAAGGTCGACATCCCGGACGGCCAGGAGCTCGCCGACATGGTCCGCCCGGACCTGGAGGCCCGCGGCTACAAGGTCTTCGAGGTCTCCGCGGTCGCCCGTACGGGTCTGAAGGAGCTCTCCTACTTCCTCGCCGAGGGCATCGCGAAGGCCCGCGCCCGCAAGCCGAAGCAGGAGGCGACCCGTGTCGTCATCCGCCCGAAGGCCGTGGACGACTCCGGCTTCACCGTCACCTACGACGAGGTCGAGGACGTCTACAACGTGCGCGGCGAGAAGCCGGAGCGCTGGGTCCGCCAGACCGACTTCAACAACGACGAGGCCGTCGGCTACCTGGCCGACCGCCTCAACCGCCTCGGTGTCGAGGACGCGCTCAAGAAGGCCGGCGCCCGCGCCGGTGACGGTGTGGCCATCGGCTCGGACGAGAACGCGGTCGTCTTCGACTGGGAGCCGACCATGATGGCCGGCGCCGAGATGCTGGGCCGCCGCGGCGAGGACCACCGTATGGAGGCCCCGCGCCCGGCCACGCAGCGGCGCAAGGAGCGGGACGCGAAGCGCGGGGACTCGGCGCAGCAGGAGTACGACGAGTTCCGGCCGTTCTGAGCCCCTCCCGAGGGACGTGTGCCCGGAAGGTTTGAAGGCGCCTTTATGTGGGTCGCCTAGGATCTTCCGGGTGAACAGCAGCAACCTCCCCACGGTTTCCGTCGTGGTCATCGCGTACAACGACGCCGGGCTCGTGGGCGAGGCCGTTTCCTCGGCCCTCGCCCAGGGCCCGGTCGTCACCGAGGTCATCGCGGTGAACGACGCCTCGTCCGACGGCACCGCGCGGGTGCTGGACGAGCTGGCCGCCGTCCACCCCCGCCTCAAGGTCGTCCACCGGACGGAGAACAGCGGCGGGTGCGGCACCCCGCGCAACGACGGGATCGCGGCTGCTTCCGGCCGGTACGTCCTCTTCCTCGACAGCGACGACGTCCTGCCACCGGGAGCGGCCGACGCCCTGGTGCGCACCGCCGAGGAGCACAAGGCCCCGGTCACCGTCGGCGCGGCGGTACGGCGCGAGCTGCCCCAGCACCACGACGTCCCGTGGATGCCCGGACTGCACACCCCGGGCGAGGTGATCGAGCGGCCGGTGGACCGGCCCGGACTCGTCCGTGACACCCTGTGCGTCAACAAGCTGTACGAGCGCTCCTTCCTCCAGGAACACGGACTGCGCTTCCCCGACGGCCGGTTCGTCTACGAGGACTTCGTCTTCACCGCCCGCGTGCTCGCCGCGGCCCCCCGGATCGCCGTCACCGGCGACCTCGTCTACGTCTGGCACGTCCGCCGCAGCGCCGCCCAGGTGTCGATCTCCCTGGACCGCAAGGACGTCGGGAACTGGCGCTCCCGCATCGAGGCCCACCGCACGGCCGCCGGGATCCTCACCGACGCGTCCCCGGTGCTGGGCAGCGCCTGCCGGATGAAGTTCCTGGAGTACGACCTGCGCATGTACCTGCGCGAGCTGGGCCGCGACCCCGAGTACCAGGCCGCCTGGTGGACCCTGACCCGCGAGTACGTCGACACCTTCCCCGAGGCCGACATCGAGTCCGCCGCGGCCCACGCCCGCTGGATCGTCTCCGTGCTGCGCGCCACCGCGACCCCGCCCGCCGACGTCGAGCGGCTCACCCGGCTGGCCGCCGAACCGCCGCGGCTGCTGCCCCCGTACGCGACCGGGCCCGCCGGGGTTCCGGTGTGGAGCGAGGAGCTCCCGGTCGAGCTCGCGGGTCTGCCCGTGCTGCCGGTCGGCGAGCTGCCGGTCACCGTCGACGCCGAACCGGCCGGCCGCGCCGCCGTCCGGATCCACCTGCACGACCTGTACGGGCGCCTCGCCGAGGCCGGGCCCGTCACCGCGCAGCTGAGGTTCCTGCCCCGTGCGGGCGGCGAGGCGGTCCTCGCGCAGCCGGTCGAGCTGCACCCCGAAAGCGGCGGCGGCTGGACCGCCGTACTGCCGTTCCGCCTCGCCGACCTGGCCGTCACGGGCCGCCGTCAGGGGCTGCGCAGGATGCAGGCGTGGAACGTCGGGGTGGGCGTGCAGTGTGCCGACGGGAGCTCGGTGTTCACCTCCTTGCGCCCCCGGGGCCGGCTGCTTCGCCGTCGGGCGCTGCCCAGCAGCCGGTACGGTGTGCTGCTGGCGCAGCCCTACCGGACGGGGGCCGGCGCCCTGGCGCTGCGCCTCGCGCCCGGCGCCGAGGGTGCGCTGTACCTCGTACGCAACCGGCTCCACCGGGCCCGGGCGGGCCGTGGGGCGGGCTGAGGCCCCGTAGCCGGGCCGCGGCCGCAGACCCGCACGGCGCCGCGCCCTTCATCCCGAAGTCGGACAGGACCAAGGAGTCACACATGACGTTTCTGATCACCGGTGGCGCCGGATACATCGGCGCGCACGTCGTCCGCGCGATGCGGCTCGCGGGGGAGGAGGTCGTCGTCTTCGACGACCTGTCCACGGGCGACGAGGACCGCGTACCGGAAGGCGTCCCGCTGGTGGTCGGCTCCGTCCTCGACCGGCTGGCCCTCGAAGAGGTCATCCGCAAGCACAAGATCACCGGCGTGGTGCACCTGGCGGGCAAGAAGCAGGTCGGCGAGTCCGTCGAGAAGCCGATGTACTACTACCACGAGAACGTGCAGGGCCTCGCCGTCCTGCTCCAGGCCGTGGCCGACGCGGGCATCCGCAACTTCCTCTTCTCCTCCTCCGCCTCCGTCTACGGCATGCCCGACGTGGACCTGGTCACCGAGGACACGCCGTGCAAGCCGCTGAGCCCCTACGGGGAGACCAAGCTGGCCGGGGAGTGGCTGGTGCGCGCCGCCGGCCGGGCGCACGGCATCTCCACCGCCTGCCTGCGCTACTTCAACGTGGCGGGCGCAGCGGCCCCCGAGCTCGCCGACACCGGCGTCTTCAACCTGGTCCCGATGGTCTTCGAGCGCTACGACGCAGGCCAGGGCGCCAAGATCTTCGGTGACGACTACCCGACCCCGGACGGCACCTGCATCCGCGACTACATCCACGTCGAGGACCTCGCGGAGGCCCATGTCGCGGCCGCCCGCAAGCTCGCCGAATGGGCCGCGGCCGGTGACTACAAGGACCTCACCGTCAACATCGGGCGCGGCGAGGGCGTCTCCGTCGCCGAGATGGTCGACCTCATGAACAAGAACACCGGACACGACATCGACCCCGTGATCTGCCCGCGCCGCCCCGGCGACCCGGCGAAGGTCGTGGCATCGGCCGACAAGATCACCGGGGAGCTGGGCTGGAAGGCCCGGCACGACGTCCGTGAGATGGTCACCTCCGCCTGGGCGGGCTGGGAGGCCAACAAGGTGGCCCGCAAGGACGCCCACCGGGACGTCCACCGCCCCTGACCGGCCGCGGACGGACCGCATGCGCCACAGCTGGAACAGCCCACCCCGGGAGTGCCCGGGGCGGGCTGGCTGCTTCTGCCACGGGGTGCGGCGGGCGCGGTCAGCGCTCCAGGAAGGAGAACAGCTCTTCCCACCGGTCGGTGATCTCGGCGCTGGAGTACCGCCGCACCGCGTGGAAGGCGTTGTCCCCGAGCCGGTCGCGCAGCTCGCGGTCGGACAGCAGCTCGCGCAGGTGCCCGGCCAGCTCCATCGTGTTGCCCAGCCGGGCCAGCAGCCCGTCCTCGCCGTGCTCGACGATCTCCCTGACACCCGGCGCGCAGTCGAAGGCGGCCGCGGGCACGCCCGCCGCCATCGCCTCCAGCAGGGTGATCGGGAAGCCTTCGGCCCGGGAGGCCTGGGCGAAGACCGAGGCACCGCGCAGGGCGCCCAGCACGTCGTCGGTGCTTCCCATCCACTCCACGGAGTCGTCCAGGCCCAGCGAGGTGCAGTACGCCTTCAGCGTCGCCTCCTCCGCGCCCGCCCCGTAGATCCGCAGGGTCCAGTCGGGGTGGTGCGGAGCCACGTCCGCCCAGGTGTCGAGCAGCAGGTCGACACCCTTCTCGAAGGCGAGGCGGCCGACGCAGGCGACGACCTTCTCCGTGCGCGGCGCCGGGGAGCCGGGCATGAAGGGCAGCGGGTTCGGCATGCTCCCGACGTTCTCCATGCCCGCCCGGATCCACAGGTCCGCGTCCTCGGCGGTCAGCACCAGCAGCCGGTCGACCTGCGGGTAGAAGCGGCGGACCCGCTCGCCGCGGGTGGACTTCTGGCTGGCCTCGAACGACTCGTGGCTCATCCCGACGACGGTGAGCCCCTTGGTGTCGGCGAGCGCCACCCACTCCATCGCCCAGACCTGGGTGACGATGACGACACCGCCCGGGCGGGCTGCCCGCAGCAGCTCGCTCAGCTGCTCGGCCTTGACCCGCATCTGCGCCCGGCGAGCCGCCTGGCGGCGCCGCTCGGGAGCGTTCAGCCGGCCCTTGATGCCGCGCAGCCGGCGGGCCGAGGGCGGGTGCGCGTCGTAGAGGGTGGTCATCTCGTACGGCAGGCCCTGCGGCAGCTTCTGCCGGATGTCGTCGGCGACCGGGGCGATGCCGACGATGTGCACGCGGTGGCCGCGGTCGCTGAACTGCCGGGCCATCTGGTGCGACCAGGTGGTCACGCCGCCGATCTCGTCGACGTTGTTGGAGACGATGAAGATGTCACGGCCGCCCGGAGCGACGGTCTGCTGGTTCACTTGCCGCTCCTGGTGAAGAACTTCTCGACGATCTGGCGGGCCGCGTCCCCGCGGTCGTACTCGCCGAACTCGGCGAGGAAACGCTGCCGCGCCTGGGCGTACTTCACGTCCGCCTCCTCGAAGGCGGCGAGCGCCTGCAGGAGTTCGTCCGCCGTGACCACCACCGGGCCGGGGGCCTTCTCCTTCAGGTCGAAGTACGTGCCGCGGATGTCGGTGGCGTACTTCTCGTAGTCGTACGCGAAGAACAGCATCGGCCGGTCCAGGACGGCGTAGTCGAACATCACGGACGAGTAGTCGGTGATCAGGCCGTCGGCGAGGGCCAGCAGCGGGGTGATGTCGTGGTGCCGGGACACGTCGACGACCCGGCCCGCGACGGAGGGCGGCAGCGAGACGCTGTTGAGGTAGTGGGTCCGCACCAGCAGCGTGAAGCGGTCGCCGAGCCGGTCCGCGAACTCCTCCACGTCGAAGGGGAAGGTGAAGCCCTCCACCGCGCCGTCCGGGCCCGCCCGGAAGGTGGGCGCGTACAGCAGCACCTTCTTGTCCGGGTCGATGCCGAGGTCGCCCGCGAGGGGCCCGCGGACCCGCTCACCGCTGTTCGCCTCGGTCCGGTGCGCCTCGACGAGGGCGTCGTTGCGCGGGTAGCCCGTGCGCAGCAGCACCTCGTCACGCAGCCGGAAGCCCTTGGCGAGGGTGCGGGTGTCGTGCTCGGAGCGGATCAGGAAGTGGTCGAAGCGGTCGACGGCCGCCTGGAAGCGGGCCTGGCCGGCCCGCCCCTGCGCCTTGGTCCGGGGCTCGTGGAAGCCCATCCGCTTGAGCGCCGAGCCGTGCCAGGTCTGGATGTACGTGGTCCCCGGCCGCTTGGCCAGCGCCAGCGGGAAGCCCTGGTTGTCGACCCAGTACTCGGCCTGCGCGAGGGCGCGCAGGTACTGCCAGCTCCAGCGCCTGACCAGGGTGGCCTCCTTGGGGAAGCCGGTGGGCTTGGCGCCCGCGTACGACCAGATCGCCTCGAACGGCGCGCCCTGGCGGACCAGCTCCTCGTAGATGGCCTTGGGGCTGTCGCTGTACTGCTTGCCCATGTGGCTCTCGAAGACGACCGTGCCCTTCTTGATCGGCAGCTTCGAGAAGACCTCGTGGTAGATCTTGACCTTCTGCTCGCCGGAGCCGATGTTGCGGCGGGCCCGCAGGGCCTTGCGCAGGCCCCGCTTGACCACGCCGGCCGCCTTGCCCTGTATGGCGTTGTTGATCAGCGACTGGGTGCGGACGGCGGCGGCGCCCTCGGCGCTCAGCACGTAGCTGAGGTTGCCCTTCTTGGTCATCTGGGGCCCGAAGCGGTCGGAGACCAGCCGGGTCAGGCGCGGGCGCACGCGCAGCCGGGCCGCCGACTCCAGGTCCACCCCGCCGATCGCGACACGGGTGGTGATCCGTTCGCCGCCCGCGGTCAGCTTGAGGCGCACGTCCCAGACGGCGTCGATGATGCCGAGCGGGCGGACCGTGCTCGCGACGTCGGCGGTGCCGGTCCACTCGATCGTGTCACCGGTGTGGCGGACGGTTTCCACCGGGAAGCTGAAGGAGCGCACGCCGATCTGCCGCCGGGCCCGGAATTCGAGCGTGGCCTTGATGTCGGCGTCGGCCGGGATCCGGCCCAGCGGGTTCACGACGGAGCCGGACAGGGTGACCGTGCCGCGGCCGTCGTCCTCGTAGGAGGTGAGCCGGTTGCCCAGGGTCAGGGAGGTGAGCGGCGTGGTGTGGAAGGCCTGCTCGGTGACGTCCAGTATCCGGCGGGCCTCGTCGGCGTCGGGACCGTCGATGTGCTGCGCGCACCAGTAGACGCGGCCGTCGCGCTCGGCGAGCGGAGAGGTGAGCCGGCCCTTGTTGGTCATGGCGTCGGCGGCCGGGAGCAGGTTGTCCCAGTCCTCCTTGCCGAGCAGGTACGCGCAGATCGCCTGGAGGTAGGTGACGTTCTCGTACGCGGCCGGGTCGATCCCCGCGAGGTAGCCGTTGGCGAGGCGGGCGAACTCCTGGCGGTACTCGTCGCTCAGCAGCGGCAGGTCGCGCAGGTGCAGCACGAGGTCGTGCTTGAGGAACTTGGCGTCCTTCGCGGACTTGATGTCCGTGTGGCCCTTCTCGGCCAGCAGGGCGTCGACGCGGCGGTGGATCTCCATCCGGTGGACGAAGTTCGCGATCTCGTGGCGCCGGTTGCTGATCGACAGGGCCGCGGCCTTCTCGACCACGTTCCAGAAGTAGACGTGGTTCGGGATCAGCGTGATGCGGCGGGCGGCCACGTAGGCCTGCGCGGAGAACAGCAGGTCCTCGTAGTGGATGCCGACCGGGAACTCCAGGCCCTGCTCCAGCAGGAACGCGCGCCGGTAGCACTTGTTCGTGGAGAGGGTGTCGTAGACCAGCAGGTCGGGGTACTCGGTGATCGATTCCAGGGTGCGGGTGCGCGAGTAGATCCAGGGGTACCACTCGGTGGTCTTGCCCCACCGGTTGTCGAGGTGCACGCGTACGCACATGCCCGCGACCAGGTCGGATCCGGTCCGCTCGGCAGCGTCCAGCATGTTCCGGCAGGCGTTGCGCTCCAGCACGTCGTCGCTGTCGAGGAACATCACGTACGTTCCGGTGGCCTGCTGGATGCCGTGGTTGCGCGGCGCACCGCAGCCGCCGCTGTTCTCCGGCAGCTGGAACGCGCGCACCCTTCCCGGATGTGCGGACTCCAGTTCCTGGGCGACCGCGTACGAGCGGTCCTTGCTGCAGTCGTCGACGATCACGACTTCGACACTGTGCAGGGTCTGGTCCAGAACCGACCGGACTGCTGTCGGCAGACGCTCTGCGTCGTTGTAGACGATGACGACCACGGAGACGTCGGGCACGTGCACCTCGATCCCTTCGTTTCGTTACGTTCAGCTGATTCCGCTTATCTCGTCCACGCTACCGTGTGCCGCCCTCGACTCCCGCAGCCCGACTCCCGTCAGACCCTCGCCGTGCATACTTCTAAGGAAGAGGCGAGAGGCGGGGCCACCACCGACAATCACCCGTTCGGATCCAGCAGGAAGTGTTCATGACGAAGCTGTCCGTAGTTGTCCCCTGCTTCAACGAAGAAGCCGTCATCGACAGCTTCGACGTCGAGATCCGAAGGGTCCTGGACGCCCTCCCCGTCGCGTACGAGGTCTGCTACGTCGACGACGGAAGCCGTGACGGCACTCTCGACAAGCTCCGCAAGATCGCCGCCGAACACGGCGAGCAGACCCGCTACGTCTCCTTCAGCCGGAACTTCGGCAAGGAGGCCGGCATGCTCGCGGGCCTGCGCGAGGCCACCGGCGACGCCGTGGTGATCATGGACGCGGACCTCCAGCACCCGCCGGAGCTCATCGCGACCATGCTGGAGCACTACCGGCAGGGACACGACCAGATCATCGCCCGCCGCACGCGCGAGGGCGACAAGAAGGTCCGTTCCGCCCTCAGCAGCCTCTACTACCGGGGCGTCAACCGCTGGGTCGACGTGGAGCTCACCGACGGCGTCGGCGACTTCCGCATGCTCTCGCGCCCGGCCGTGGACGCCCTGCTGTCGCTGCCGGAGTACAACCGCTTCTCCAAGGGCCTCTTCTCCTGGATCGGCTTCGACACCGTCCACTTCGACTACCGCAACGCGCAGCGCGAGGCCGGCGAGACGAAGTGGAAGTTCGGCGCCCTGCTGAACTACGGCATGGACGGCCTGATCTCCTTCAACAACAAGCCGCTGCGGATCGGGATCTGGTTCGGCGTGTCGCTGGTCGCCCTGACCGGCCTCTACGCCCTGTGGATCACCATCACGGCGATCACCAACGGTGTGGAGTCCCCGGGGTACGTCACTCTCGTGGCGATCATCACCGGTCTCGGCGGCGTACAGTTGATCATGCTGGGCCTGATCGGCGAGTACATCGGCCGCATCTACTACGAGGCCAAGCGCAGGCCGCACTTCCTGGTGAAGGAATCGCACGGAGCACAGCCGCTCCCGCGGACCGACGACCGGACGGCCGCCCCGGTCGCAGAGCCTACGATCGTGGAGCGCAGCACCCGATGAGCCGCAAGGAACAGCTCGGCCAGGTGTTCCGGTTCGCCCTCGTGGGCGGAGTCAACACCGGCACCTTCTTCGTCATCTACCTGCTCCTGCACCCGTGGATGCCGTACTTCGCCGCCTACGCGCTCGCCTTCGTCCTGGCGATGGTCGGCTCGTTCTTCATGAACACCTACTTCACCTACCGGACCAGGCCGACCTGGAAGAAGTTCTTCCTCTTCCCGCTGACGAACATCACCAACTTCGTCATCCAGTCCGTCGGCCTCTACGCGCTGGTGACCTGGGCCGGGATGGACACCCGGATCGCCCCGCTGGTGGCGGCGGTCGTGGCCATCCCCTTCACCTTCCTGCTCTCCCGCAAGATCCTCGTCCCGCGCGCCGCCCGGGCCGAGGAGGCCGCTCCCGTGGAGGCGGGGTCCTCGTCCAGGGTCTGAAACCCCCGAGCAGTCCCGCGCGCCCACCCCGTAGATTGAGACGGCAGGCATCTCGGGAACAGGCATCTCGGGAACAGGCATCTCGGGAACAAGCATCTCGGGAACAGGCATTCCGGGAACAGGCTTTTCGGCAAGGGGCAAGGGGACAGACGTGTCAGCGGCTAGGCAAGGTGTCGTGGACGCCCGCAGGATCGTGGTCAAGGTCGGCTCCTCCTCCCTGACCACCGCCGAAGGCGGGCTCGACGCCGACCGGGTGGACGCGCTCGTCGACGTCCTCGCCAAGGCCCGGAGCGGAGGCGAGAAGGAGATCGTCCTCGTCTCCAGCGGAGCCATCGCCGCCGGACTCTCCCCGCTCGGCCTGCGCCGCCGGCCCAAGGACCTGGCCCGGCAGCAGGCCGCCGCGAGCGTCGGCCAGGGCCTGCTCGTCGCCCGCTACACCGCCTCCTTCGCCCGCTACGGCGTCCGGGTCGGGCAGGTGCTCCTCACCACCGACGACACCAGCCGCCGCGCCCACTACCGCAACGCCTACCGCACCCTCGACCAGCTGCTGGCCATGGGAGCCCTCCCCGTCGTCAACGAGAACGACACCGTCGCCACGGACGAGATCCGCTTCGGTGACAACGACCGGCTGGCGGCCCTCGTCGCCCACCTCGTCCGAGCCGACCTCCTCGTCCTCCTCTCGGACGTGGACGGCCTCTACGACGGCGACCCGTCCCAGCCCGGCACCACCCGCATCGAAGAGGTCCGCGGGCCCGAGGACATCGCGCACGTCTCCATCGGCAGCGCCGGCAAGGCGGGCGTGGGCACCGGCGGCATGGTCACCAAGGTCGAGGCGGCCCGGATCGCGGCCGCCGCCGGCATCCCCGTGGTGCTGACCTCCGCGAGCCAGGCCGCCGACGCCCTCGCCGGACGGGGCACGGGCACGCTGTTCCACGCCACCGGTCGCCGCTCGGCGGACCGGCTGCTCTGGCTCCAGCACGCGTCGACCCCGCAGGGACACCTGGTCCTGGACGACGGAGCGGTCCGCGCGGTCACCGAGCGCGGCAGCTCGCTGCTGCCCGCCGGGATCGCGGCGGTCGAGGGCGACTTCGTCGCAGGGGACCCGGTGGAGCTGCGTGCGGCGGACGGCCGCGCCGTGGCCCGGGGCCTGGTCAACTTCGACGCCAAGGAGCTTCCGCAGCTTCTGGGCCGCTCCACTCGCGAGCTCGCGCGGGAACTCGGACCCGCGTACGAGCGGGAGGTCGTCCACCGGGACGATCTGGTCCTGCTGGAGGGCTGAGGTTCGGCAAAAGCGCAGCGCGGCGGCCCGTGGACTGGTCAACTGTGAGGGGCGGACGGACCCGCGTGGCGGAGACAGGAGGCGGCTGGTGAGACGAGCGCTGACCAGCGTCGGAACAGGGGACGGCGGCGGCGGGGAGGAGCAGGATCACGCGTCGCGCCTGTGGCACGTGACCCTGAGCGTCTCCGGCAAGCCGGCCCCGCTGTCCGAGGTCCGGCGCGGGCTGGAACAACTGGCCCACGACCATCCCTTCCTGCTGACCAGCCGGTACGCCGACGACCACGCGGAGATCCGCTACTGGGAAGAGGCCCGGGACCTCCACGACGCGGCGGCCGTGGCCCTGCGCCTGTGGGGCGAACACCGCTCCTCGGCGCAGCTCCCGCCCTGGGAGATCGTCGGTCTGGAGGTCATCGACCGCGCCACCTACCACCAGCGCGTGGCGGAGGGCTACGGCCCACCCCCGGCCCACCCGGTGGGCGTCCACCCGTACTGACCCCGCCCCTCTCATCCCGTCCGGCGGCCCTTCAGCCCGTCCGGCGGTCTTTCAGCCCGTCCGGCGTTTGAGGACCGGGTCCGGGCGGAGCCCGGGGAAACGGTGAAAGGGCGGGGCGGGGAGAAGGCTCCGCGCAGCGGCCCCGCCCCCCGCCCCCGCCCCCGCCCCCACCCCCGCACCGACCGCGGGTCCGCGCCGACCACCGGGCACGGGCACGGGCACGGGGGCAAGGGGCGCGGGGCGAAGCCCCGCCCCACCCCGCCGACCCGGCCGGAGGCCGTCTCGCGGGGTGGAACCCCAGCGGCCGCCCCCCGGCAGGGGATTACCCTGGGCGGCATGACCTCGCTCGATGCCGCCACCGCCAGCGCCACCACCTCGCCCGTGCTCGCCACCGCGCAGCGGTCCCGTACCGCCGCCGCGGCGATCGCGCCACTCCCGCGGTCCGCCAAGGACACCGCCCTGCTGGCGATCGCGGACGCGCTGGAGGCCCGTACGGCCGAGATCGTCGCCGCCAACGCCGTGGACACGGACAAGGCCCGCGCGGCCGGCACCAGCGAGACCGTCATCGACCGCCTCACCCTCACCGCCGAGCGCGTCGCCGCCATCGCCTCCGACGTCCGCGACGTCGCCGCCCTCCCCGACCCCGTCGGCGAGGTCGTCCGGGGCAACACCCTCCCCAACGGCATCGACCTCCGGCAGATCCGCGTCCCGCTCGGCGTCGTCGGCATCATCTACGAGGCCCGCCCCAACGTCACCGTCGACGCCGCCGCCCTCTGCCTGAAGGCCGGGAACGCGGTTCTCCTGCGGGGCAGTTCCTCCGCCTACTCCTCCAACACCGCGCTCGTCGCCATCCTGCGGGACGCCATCGTGAGCGCCGGCCTGCCCGCCGACGCGATCCAGCTCGTCCCCGGGAAGTCCCGCAACTCCGTCCGCGAGCTGATGCGCGCCCGCGGCCTCGTCGACGTACTCATCCCGCGCGGCGGCGCCTCCCTCATCAAGACCGTGGTCGAGGAATCCACCGTCCCGGTCATCGAGACCGGTACCGGCAACTGCCACGTCTACGTCGACGCCCAGGCCGACCTGGACATGGCGGTGGACATCCTCGTCAACTCCAAGGCCCAGCGGCCCTCCGTCTGCAACTCCGCCGAGACCCTCCTCGTCCACCGCGACATCGCCGACGCCTTCCTGCCGCGCGCCCTCGACGCGCTCGCCGACGCCGGCGTCACCGTGCACGGCGACGCCCGGGTCCTCGCCGCCGCCGAGGGCGGCAAGGTCACCGCGCTGCCCGCCACCGACGAGGACTGGGCCGCCGAGTACCTGTCCTACGACATCGCCGCCGGCGTCGTGGACTCCCTCGACGACGCCGTCGCCCACATCCGCCGCTGGACCTCCGGTCACACCGAGGCGATCGTCACGACCTCGCAGGCCGCCGCGCGCCGCTTCACCCAGCTGGTCGACTCGACCACGGTCGCCGTGAATGCATCCACCCGGTTCACGGACGGTGGCCAGTTCGGATTCGGTGCGGAGATCGGCATCTCCACGCAGAAGCTGCACGCCAGGGGCCCCATGGGACTTCCCGAGCTGACCTCCACCAAGTACATCGTCACCGGCGACGGTCACGTTCGGTAGTCGGCCCGTGGGTGAGGTGTGGCCGGATTTCGGCGTACACCCTGCCCAAGGCGGCCCCCCAGGTCTAGGCTTGTGCTGTGCCGGACGACGTGGGGGGCAAGCCGTTCCCGGACGACGGGACCCCCGAAGACGATGCAGACGACCGCGGAGGCGCGGAGTACGACTTCGCCTCCGTGGTGTTCGACGAGGACTTCGTCCGGAACGCCGAGATCCGTGAACCGAGCGCCGCCGAGCGCCAGCGGGCAGCCGACCGAGCGCGCGCGGAGGCCGAAGCCGCCCGTGCCGTGGCCGGCGGCTGGACGGGCGACGACGACTACGACAGCTACGGATACGGCCACCCCGACGGGTACGACGACGACCAGGGCTGGGACCACGACGGCGGCCACGGATACCCCTACGGCCCGTACGGGGCCTACGGCGGCAGTCTGCGCCCGTACCGCGGCCGCGCACCCTGGCTGCGCCCCGTCGCCTGGGTGCTCGCCTTCGTGATGGGCCTCGGCATGGTCGCGCTCGCCTTCAGCGCCGTCTACCGCAGCGCCTCCGGTGAGGCGGACCCCGCTCCGGCGCCCGCCAGCACCCCCAGGGGTGAAGTCACCGGCGTCGGCGCGTTTACGTACCCCTCCGTTCGCCAACCCTGAAGGTACGACCCCACTCGCATACGCCGGAGCCGGGGGCTTCTCTGAAGCGGGGACAGCGGGGAGAAGCGATGGCCGTGCCAGGAGATCCACCCAACAGCACCCCCGAGGGCATGGGCGGGGGCGACGACGACTTCCGGGCCGACGACTTCCGGTCGGACGAGTACCGGTCGGACGAGTACCGGTCCGTGGTGTTCGACGAGGACTTCGTCAGGGCCGCCCGGCTCCAGGAGTACTCCGCGCAGGAACGCATGGGCGAACACGCCCGCGCGGTGCGCAGCCGGTCCATCTGGTCCGGCGGCGGCTCCGCCTCCCGGACCGGCACTCCCGGCCGGGGCGCCCGGCAGGGCATGCTGCTCGTGCTGCTCATCGCCACGGCCTTCGCCGGGGCCGTCTACATGGGACTGCGCAACCCGTACGTACCCCCGTCCGGGGGACCTGCCCAGGCGCTCAGCAGCACCGTGGTCCCGCTCGCGCCGACCACCGTCGTTCCCGGCGGGCGTCCGAGCGAGCTGTACGCGGCAGGCCCCGCCGCCGACTACCGGGTCGGAGCGGCAGGCATCACCCTGCCCGCCGTGCGCCGCACGCACCACTTCACCGACGCCCAGGTCGTCGCCGCGCTGTCCATCGCCAAGGACTACCTGGTGCAGTCCTCCCTGGACCCCGACATCCTCGCCGGAGCGGCCTCCCGCCCGGTGCGCGTCCTGCTCGATCCCGACCAGCTGGCGCAGTTCGACCGCAGCATGTCCTCGCCCTCCGGGGACGGCCGCCACGCGGCCACCGGCTGGCTGGTCCGCTTCGACCCGGCCACCGCCATCGTGGCCGACTCCCGGGTCCGGGTGAGCGGCACGCTCGCCTTCGAGGAGGTGGCCGCCGACGTGCTGGAGGTCACCACCGACCACACCTTCGTCTACGCCGTACGGCCCGCCACCGGATCCCCGGCCGCGGCCGACGGCGCCTCGCTCTTCACCGTCCGGCGCGAGCTGAGGCTGCGCTTCGACCGGGAGGACCTGACGGCCCGCCGGCTGGAGCTGGCCTCGGCCTATGTGATGGCCGGACCGCAGGACTGCTCAGCCGACCCGGCCGGGGCCTTCCGCCCGCTCCTGGCCGGAGCCGGCCCGACCACGGTGGGCCCGGCCGCGAGCGACCCGTACGCCAGCGGGCAGCCACGGCGCACGGCCGGGCTGTGCGGGGTCCTGGCCCCGCCCGCGACCCCGGCCGTCAGCTCGCCCGCGACACTGCCCCCGCCTCCGCAGGCCGCTCCCGTCAGCCCTGCTCCGTAGCTCCGCCCTTGTCCTGCGGCGCGGGGCCCGCCCCGGCGCCCGTGAACTTGTCGCGGAGCTTGCCGCCCAGGTCGCCCGCACCGCCCGCGATGTCGCCCACCAGCTTCATCAGCGGGTCCTTGCTGGTGCGCACCGAGTCGGCGTAGTGCGCGGCGGACTGCCGGAAGGAGTCGGTCACCGAGGTGTCCTTGTCCTCGTCCCGGCGCGGGTAGTGGCCGTCCATGATCCGCTGGTGGTCGCGGCTCTCCGCCCACTTCTTCAGCTCGGCCGCGCGCACCGTGGTGAAGGGGTGCGTCCGGGGCAGCAGGTTGAGGATCTTCAGCACGGAGTCCCGCAGATCGCCGCTCGACTCGTACTCCTCGGCCTGGGCCAGGAAGGCGTCCACGTTCATCTCGTGCAGGTGGTTGCCACCGGCGATCTTCATCAGCCCCCGCATCGAGGCCTGCACGTCCTGTCCCACCAGCAGCCCGGCCCGGTCCGCCGAGAGCTCCGACTTGCGGAACCACTCCCGCAGCGCCGTCACGATCGTCATGATCGCCACATTGCCCAGCGGGATCCACGCGATCTTCAGCGCCAGGTTGGTCAGGAACAGCAGGATCGTGCGGTAGACGGCGTGCCCAGACAGCGCGTGGCCCACCTCGTGGCCCACCACCGCACGCATCTCCTCCTCGTCGAGCAGCTCGACGAGGCCCGTGGTCACCACGATGATCGGCTCGTCCAGCCCGATGCACATGGCGTTGGGATTCGGGTCCTGCTGCACGTACATCTGCGGGACCTTCTCCAGGTCCAGGATGTAGCAGGCGTCGCGCAGCATCGCGTACAGGTGCGGGAACTGCGTCTCACCCACCCGCACCGACTCCGACAGGAACAGCAGCCGCAGGCTGCGCTCCGGAAGCAGCCCGCTCAGGGCCTTGAACACCGTGTCGAAGCCGCTCAGCTTGCGCAGTGCCACCAGCGCCGAGCGGTCCGCCGGATGCTCGTACGCCCGTGACGAGATGCCGGGAAACCGCCTGCGATCCCTTGCCGGTGCCTTCTCGAACCCTGTTTCCGTCATAGCGCCCTCCCCTGATGGACCTGCTCGACCCTGCGTCTATCCTCTCCAACGCCTGAGTCGGCGTGAGCGTGCCCCAGGCCCCCGCATACGATGTGAGCGAAGTCTCCGCTCGCTCCCCGACTCGATAGGTATCTGCCTGATGAGCCTCTCCACCACCGCCCACAACCTGGTCGTCCTCGCCTCGGAGGGGGCCGAGCAGCACGGCGGCAACCACGACAGCCTGAACCCGTACCTGACCGGCGGCGGTGCCTTCGTCATCCTGATGCTGATGCTGTGGGTCACCACGCGCCTGAACCGCGACCGCTGAACCCGCCGAGCCCGCCGAACCCGGCGGGAACGCCGCGTCCGCCGGGCCAGTAGGCTCTGCGCTCATGGGAGAGCAGGAAGTGCCTACCGGTCCGGTCAAGCGCCGGCTCGGCGTGATGGGCGGGACGTTCGACCCGATCCATCACGGACACCTGGTGGCCGCCAGCGAGGTGGCCGCCCTTTTCCACCTCGACGAGGTGATGTTCGTGCCGACCGGCGAGCCCTGGCAGAAGTCGCAGCGGGCCGTGTCGCCGGCCGAGGACCGCTACCTGATGACGGTCATCGCCACGGCCTCGAACCCGCAGTTCTCGGTGAGCCGCATCGACATCGACCGCGGCGGGCCGACCTACACCATCGACACCCTGCGGGACCTGAAGGCGCAGAACGACGACGCCGATCTCTTCTTCATCACCGGTGCCGACGCGCTCGCGCAGATCCTGACCTGGCGCAACGCCGAAGAGCTCTTCTCGCTCTCCCACTTCATCGGAGTCACCCGGCCGGGCCACGTGCTCACCGACGACGGGCTCCCGGAGGGCGGTGTCTCCCTGGTGGAGGTGCCGGCGCTCGCCATCTCGTCCACCGACTGCCGTGCGAGGGTGGCCCAGGGGGACCCCGTCTGGTATTTGGTGCCGGACGGCGTCGTGCGCTACATCGACAAGCGTGAGCTGTACCGGGGAGCCTGAGCTTCCGGAGAGAGGGGCCCCGCGGTGAACGACCGACAGGATCCGTACGACCCGTATGCCGCGCAGGAGCAGCAGCTCGTCGGCTACGACGCGTACGGGCGGCCGGTGTACGGCCAGGCGCCCGCCCAGCCCGCCCAGCCCGCCCAGCCCGCCCCGCAGCAGTACGGGCAGCAGTACGAGCAGCAGCAGTACGGCTACGACTACCAGGGCTACGGGAACGGCCAGCAGCAGCAGTACTACCCGCAGCAGCCGGCCGGCCAGGAGTACGGGCAGCAGGAGTACACCCAGGCGCCCGCCTACGGGTACGACACGCAGCAGGCCCAGCAGTGGATCCCGCAGCAGACCGCCCCCGAGCCCCCGGCCGCCCCCGAGCCCCCGGCCGCCGCCGAGCGCCCGCCCGCCCAGGTCCCCGAGCCGCGCCGGCCGGACGCCGAGGAGGACGACGCGCGGGGCGGCGACCGGCACCACGACGGCGCGCCCCGGGCGGACCGGGACTACCGCACCGAGATGTTCGCCTTCATCGACCAGCCGGACGAGGACTCCGAGGACGTCATCGACTGGCTCAAGTTCACCGAGAGCCGCACCGAACGCCGCGAGGAGGCCCGCCGTCGCGGCCGCAACCGGGTGGTGGCCCTGATCGTCGTCCTCGCCCTGTTCGTCGTCGGCGGACTCGGCTACCTCTGGTACGCGGGCAAGCTGCCCTTCCTCGACGGCCCCGGCGAGAAGAAGACCGGAGCCACCGCCGACGCCGCCGCGCAGAAGCGGGACATCATCGTCGTCCACCTGCACAACACCAAGAAGGGCGGCACCTCGTCGGCGCTGCTCGTCGACAACGTCACCACCAAGAAGGGCGCCACCGTCCTGCTGCCGAACAACCTGGCCGTCACCGGCCAGGACGGGACCCCGACGGGGCTCGGCAAGTCGGTCGAGGAAGGCGGTCTCGGCACCCGCGAGGCCCTCGACTCCGTCCTGGGCACCCGCATCGGCGGCACCTGGCGTCTGGACACCCCCTTCCTGGAGAGCCTGGTCGAGCAGATCGGCGGCATCGAGGTCGACACCGACACCGCGGTCCCGGCCGACGACGCGGCCAAGACCCCGGCCGTGGCCCAGGGCCAGAAGCAGAGCCTGAGCGGCGCGATGGCCGTGGCGTACGCCACGTTCCGCGGGCAGGGCGAACCGGAGGCCAAGCAGCTCGAACGCGTGGGCCACGTGCTCCGGGCGGTGCTGCGCAAGATTCCGGGCGACCCGAAGGCGGCCGCCGTGACCGTCGAGAGCATCGGCCAGATCCTCGATCCCGCCCTGAACGCGCAGACCCTCGGCGCCCTGCTGTCCCGGCTCGGCGCGCACGCCAAGGTGGGCGCGTACCGCACGGACGTCCTCGCGGTGAAGGCGGACGGCACGCTCACGGACGACGCGAACAAGACGGTCGTCAAGGAGGTGCTGGGCGGCTCCGGCGCCGCGGCGCAGCCCGGTGCGGCTCCCCGGGTCGGCCTCAAGGACGCCACCGGAGACGAGAAGGCGCAGGTCGCGGCGAAGGCGGCGCTGATGAACGGCGGCTACACCTTCGTCGACGGCGGCAAGGCCGACAAGACGGCGGCCACCTCGCAGATCACCTACCAGGACGACGCGCAGCGGGACCGCGCGATCGAGGTCGCCAAGACGCTGGGGCTGCCCGAGACGGTCGTGAAGAAGGCCGAGAACGCGGTGAACGCGGAGATCGTGGTGACCCTGGGCAAGGACTACAAGGCGTCCTGACCAGGCTCCGGGGCGGCCCCGAGGAAGGCTTTCGCCCGCGCGCGACGCTGCGCGCGGGCGGTGTCGGCGGTACATGAGACCCTTGTAAGGATCTGCCCGCCAACCCGAAAGCATGGCCAGTGACCGCCACGGACCGCTCCATCGAGCTCATCACCGCCGCCGCCCAGGCCGCGGCCGACCGGCTCGCGCACGACATCATCGCGTACGACGTCAGCGACGTGCTGTCGATCACCGACGCCTTCCTGCTCGCCTCGGCGCCCAACGACCGCCAGGTCAAGTCGATCGTCGACGAGATCGAGGAGCGCCTGCTCAAGGAGCTCGGCGCCAAGCCGGTGCGCCGTGAGGGCGACCGCGACGCCCGCTGGATCCTGCTCGACTACGTCGACATCGTCGTCCACGTCCAGCACAGCGAGGAGCGTGTCTTCTACGCGCTGGAGCGCCTGTGGAAGGACTGCCCCGAGATCGAGCTCCCCGAAGACGCCAAGCTCACCATCGGCAAGGCCGAGGAGCACGCCAAGCTGCGCGAGGCGGCGGGCGACGACGAACTGGACGGTGATCTGTTCTGAGCGCGACCACCTCGGGCAAGTCCGGCAGGAAGATCGTTCTCTGGCGGCACGGCCAGACCTCGTGGAACCTGGAGCGCCGCTTCCAGGGCTCCACGGACATCGAGCTGACCGAGACGGGTGTGGCGCAGGCGCGCCGCTCCGCCCGGCTGCTCGCCTCGCTGAAGCCGGACGCCATCGT
This sequence comes from Streptomyces venezuelae, assembly GCF_008642275.1. Classification (NCBI taxonomy): domain Bacteria; kingdom Bacillati; phylum Actinomycetota; class Actinomycetes; order Kitasatosporales; family Streptomycetaceae; genus Streptomyces; species Streptomyces venezuelae. The sequence continues at coordinate 2,513,862 of NZ_CP029189.1, read as the reverse complement.
GGCCTCCGACCTGCGGCGCGCCTCCGCCACGGCTGCCGAGCTGGCGGCCCTCACGGGGCTTTCGGTGTCGCACGACGCGGCCCTGCGCGAGACGTACGCCGGCGAATGGCAGGGCCTCACGCACGACGAGATCCTCGGGAAGTACGGCGAGCAGTACGCGGCGTGGAAGCGCGGCGAACCGGTTCGCCGCGGTGGCGGTGAGCTGGAGACCGAGGTCGCCGACCGCGCGGCGCCGGTGGTGCTGGAGCACGCCGACCGGCTGCCGCAGTCCGGCACCCTCGTCGTGGTCAGCCACGGCGGCACCATCCGGACGACGATCGGGCGTCTGCTGGGCCTGGACTCGTACAACTGGGAGGGCCTCGGCGGGCTCTCCAACTGCTGCTGGTCCGTCCTCGGCGAGGGCGCGCGCGGCTGGCGTCTGCTGGAGCACAACGCCGGCACGCTGCCGGAACCGGTGCTCGGCGACGACGACTGAGCGGTCTTCCGCCGCTCCCCGGCGGGGCTGCCACCCGGATTTCACTTTCCGGCTGGTCACAGGCTAGAGTTCTTCTTGTTCGCAGCGCAGAACACCGGAGACGGGGGGAGCGCGGCGGAGAGCGGGGCTATAGCTCAGTTGGTAGAGCGCCTGCATGGCATGCAGGAGGTCAGGAGTTCAATTCTCCTTAGCTCCACAATCAGGATCCCGTCCCCAACAGGGGGCGGGATCCTTGCTTTTGTACCCTTTGCGTTTGCTGACCTGGCCCGCACCGGCATGGCAGAATCGTGACCGCCGGAGGGGGAGACGACGGCCCGACGCGGGAGGGAGTCGCTGACGGATGGGTGCACACCGGCGCCGGTGCGACTGGTGCAACAACGGCACGCCGATCGTGCGGGACATGGACCCGGTCAACCCCGACTACCAGTACTGGTGCGAGGAATGCGCTCGGGCGCTGATCATAAAAGGCGACCCGATCGAGACGTACCGTGAGCTGGAAGGGGAGCCGATCTACGGGCGGCTGCTCGACGAGCACTGCACGCTCAAGCGGTTCTATCAGTTCGCGAGGGCGTGATAGATCGACCCAAATCGGACATGGTCTCTGGTTGGCGGAAACCGATTTTTGGACCAGGGCCATGACCGTGTAATGTTTGGGATGTCGCCAGGGGGAACCGGCAAGGGAAACCGAAGCGGCAAGCACAACAAGGGGCTATAGCTCAGTTGGTAGAGCGCCTGCATGGCATGCAGGAGGTCAGGAGTTCAATTCTCCTTAGCTCCACACTGAAGAAGCGGGCCACCCGGATCGGGTGGCCCGCTTCTCGTTGTCCCCCGCCGCCCCGTGCGTCCTCAGCCCCGTGCGTCCTCAGCCGCGTGCCGTCCGCGTCGTGTGCTGTGCCGACCGGTGGAACGGCCGAGCGTCGGAAGGGGCCGCTGCGGTACCCTGACGCCATGCGTGCCGTACGCCTTCTGCTTACCGAGCCGCGCTGATCAGTACCGACCCCCTGAGACGGTCGGACCCGGCGCGGCGCCCCCTCCTGTGCGAGGGGTTTTTTCGTTTGGGCAGGCAGAGACGGCAGAGACGATCGATGGAGCTTCAGAAATCATGAGCGAGACGAACACCCCGGCCCCCGAGGCGGCCGAGGCGCACCGCTACACGGCTGCCATGGCCGCCGACATCGAGGCACGCTGGCAGGACGCCTGGGACGCGCAGGGCACCTACGAGGCCCCGAACCCGACCGGAGACCTGGCCGGGGACCCCGCGGTGGTCGCACGGCCCAAGAAGTTCATCATGGACATGTTCCCGTACCCCTCCGGTGCGGGACTGCACGTCGGACACCCGCTCGGGTACATCGCCACCGACGTCTTCGCCCGGCACCAGCGGATGACCGGCCACAACGTCCTGCACACCCTGGGCTTCGACGCCTTCGGCCTGCCGGCCGAGCAGTACGCCGTGCAGACCGGCACGCACCCGCGCGTCTCGACCGAGGCCAACATCGAGAACATGAAGGTCCAGCTGCGCCGACTGGGCCTGGGCCACGACAAGCGCCGGTCGTTCGCCACGATCGACCCCGACTACTACAAGTGGACCCAGTGGATCTTCCTGCAGATCTACAACTCCTGGTACGACGCCGACGCGAAGAAGGCCCGCCCGATCACCGAGCTGGTCGCCGCCTTCGAGGACGGCTCCCGTGAGGTCCCCGGCGGCCGTGCCTGGTCCGAGCTGACCGCGGCCGAGCGGGCCGACCTGCTGAACGAGTACCGGCTGGCGTACTCCTCGGACGCGCCGGTGAACTGGTGCCCCGGGCTGGGCACCGTACTGGCCAACGAGGAGGTCACCGCGGACGGCCGGTCCGAGCGCGGCAACTTCCCGGTCTTCAAGTCCCGGCTGAGCCAGTGGAACATGCGGATCACCGCCTACGCCGACCGGCTGATCGACGACCTGGACGCGCTGGACTGGCCCGAGGCCATCAAGCTGCAGCAGCGGAACTGGATCGGCCGCAGCGAGGGCGCACGCGTCGACTTCGCGCTGGGCGACGAGGCCATCACCGTCTTCACCACCCGTCCGGACACCCTGTTCGGCGCCACCTACATGGTGCTGGCGCCCGAGCACCCGCTCGTCGAGAAGTTCATCCCGGCCGCCTGGCCCGAGGGCACCCACGACGTGTGGACCGGCGGGCACGCCACGCCCGCCGAGGCAGTCAGCGCCTACCGCAAGCAGGCCGCCTCCAAGTCGGACGTCGAGCGGCAGGCCGAGGCCAAGGACAAGACCGGCGTCTTCACCGGCGAGTACGCGATCAACCCGGTCAGCGGGGACAAGGTCCCGGTCTTCATCGCCGACTACGTGCTGATGGGCTACGGCACCGGCGCGATCATGGCCGTCCCGGCGCACGACAGCCGCGACTTCGAGTTCGCGCGCGCCTTCGAGCTGCCGATGCGCTGCGTCGTGGAGCCGTCGGACGGGCGCGGCACCGACCCGGCCGAGTGGGACGACGCCTTCGTCTCCTACGACGCGAAGCTGGTCAACTCGACGGGTGAGGGCATCGCCCTGGACGGCCTGGACGTCGTCGCCGCCAAGGCCGCGATCACCGACTGGCTGGCCGAGCGCGGCATCGGCGAGGGCACGGTCAACTTCCGGCTGCGCGACTGGCTGTTCAGCCGTCAGCGCTACTGGGGCGAGCCCTTCCCGATCGTCTACGACGAGGACGGCGTCGCGCACCCGCTGCCCGAGTCGATGCTGCCGCTGGAGCTGCCGGAGGTCGAGGACTACTCGCCGCGCACCTTCGAGCCGGACGACGCCGCGTCCAAGCCCGAGACCCCGCTGTCGCGCAACGGCGAGTGGGTCAACGTGGAGCTGGACCTGGGCGACGGCCGGGGCGTGCGCTCCTTCCGCCGCGAGACCAACACCATGCCCAACTGGGCCGGTTCCTGCTGGTACGAGCTGCGCTACCTGGACCCGAACAACTCATCGGCCCTGGTGGACCCGGAGATCGAGCAGTACTGGATGGGCCCGCGCGAGGGCGCCCCGCACGGCGGCGTCGACCTGTACGTGGGCGGCGCCGAACACGCGGTGCTGCACCTGCTGTACGCCCGCTTCTGGTCGAAGGTGCTGTTCGACCTGGGTCACGTCTCCTCGGCGGAGCCGTTCCACAAGCTCTTCAACCAGGGCATGATCCAGGCGTACGCGTACACCGACGCGCGCGGCGTCTACGTGCCCGCGGCCGAGGTCGAGGAGCGCGACGGCGGGTACTTCTACCAGGGCCAGCCGGTCAAGCGTGAGCACGGCAAGATGGGCAAGTCCCTGAAGAACGCCGTCACGCCGGACGAGATCTGCGAGGAGTACGGCGCGGACACGCTGCGCCTGTACGAGATGGCGATGGGCCCGCTGGACGTCTCCCGTCCGTGGGACACCCGGGCCGTGGTGGGCCAGTACCGGCTGCTGCAGCGCCTGTGGCGCAACATCGTGGACGAGGAGACGGGCGCCGTCACCGTCGTGGACGGCGAGCCGGACGAGGCCACCCTGCGTGCGCTGCACAAGGCGATCGACGGGGCCGGATCGGACCTGACCGGGCTGCGCTTCAACACCGCCATCGCGAAGATCACCGAGCTGAACAACGCGCTGACGAAGGCCGGCCGCCCGCTGGAGCGCTCGGTCGCCGAGGCCCTGGTGCTGCTGGTCGCGCCGCTGGCCCCGCACATCGCGGAGGAGCTGTGGCACCGTCTGGGTCACGGCGACTCGGTGGTCCACCAGGACTTCCCGGTCGCGGACCCGGCGTACGTCGTGGACGAGAGCGTGACGTGCGTGGTGCAGGTCAAGGGCAAGGTCAAGGCGCGGCTGGAGGTGCCGCCGACGATCTCGGACGCGGAGCTGGAGCAGCTGGCCGTGACCGATGCCGGTGTCGTCGCGGCGCTGGGCGGTGCGGAGATCCGCAAGGTGATCGTGCGCGCGCCGAAGCTGGTGAACATCGTCATCTAGGGCGTACCCCCGCATGGGGGTGATCCCGTACGGGCAGGTTGGGGGTTCGATTGGAACCCCTGGCCTGCCCGTGGCGTTTACCGTGGAGGAGAATAGCGACGCTTGGGGAAAGGGGCCGTCATGGAGGTCGCGTTGATCATCTTCGCGCTGATGCTGCTGGCTTTCGTCGGCCTCGGCGCGTACCTCACGGTCAAGGCGGTGGGAGCGGCCAAGCGAGGTGTGGAGCGCACGGTCGTGCAGGCGCGGCGCACGGTCGAGGACACCGCGCTGCGGGCCAAGAGCTTCGGCCAGGTCGGAGTGGCGGGGGCGCTGGCACAGGTGCGGCTGGACCTGCGGACCTCGATGCGCGCCACCCAGCAGGCGCTGGCCGACGGGGTCCGGGTGGACGCCTCGCTGCGGGAGTCCCTCGGGCTGTTCGAGCAGCTCAGCGCGCACGGGCACGAGCTCGACGGTGAACTGAAGCGGTTGGAGCAGGAGCCCGACCGGCAGCGCACCGCCGAGGTCCTCCCGGACCTGCGCGAGCGCGCGGCGCAGATCATCAAGGCCGCCGACTCCCTGCGGTGGGCCGCCCGTGACCGGGCCCGGCGCTTCGCGGCCGACGACCTGTCCGTCCTGTCGGAGCAGATCGAGATGGAGTCCGGCGCGCTGCGCGACTGGTCCCGCGAACCGGTGGACGACCTGGCGGCCGCGGCCGCCGAGTGGGACGCCGCCCAGGCCGCGTCGGCCGCGTCGGCAGGCCAGACGGCACCGGCCGCACCGGCGCCGAAGCCGGCCCCCACCGCTCCGCCGGCCGCCTTGAACCCGCCGACCCCGACGATGCAGTACCCGTGGCAGAAGGCCCCGCGCCCGGAGAGCGCCGGCTGACCCGACAGCCGCACACCCGGACCACGCTCCGCACCAGGTCGGGGGCCCAGGCTGCCGTCGGGCCCCCACGGGCGGTAACCTCCGGCTCATGTCCCGCCATGTCGCCATCGTCACCGATTCCACGGCCTACCTGCCCCGTCCGGCCATGGCGCGGCACGGAATCACCGCCGTCCCGCTCACCGTCGTGCTCGGGGGCGAGGCACTTGAGGAAGGCACCGAGATCTCGGCACGCAGCCTGGCGCTGGCCCTGCAGAAGCGCCGGTCGGTCACCACCTCGCGCCCGAGCACGGAGGAGTTCGTCCGGGCCTACCAGGCGGCGGCGGACGCCGGGGCGACCGGCATCGTCAGCCTGCACCTGTCCGCGGAGTTCTCCGGCACCTACGACGCCGCCGTGGTCGCCGCCAGGACCGCACCCGTGCCGGTCCGCGTCCTGGACACCGGCATGGTCGCGATGGCCCTCGGTTTCTGCGCGCTGGCCGCCGCCGAGGTGGCCGAGGCGGGTGGATCCGTGGACGAGGCCGTGGCGGCCGCCGAGAAGCGCGCGGCGGACATGGCCGCGTACTTCTACGTCGACACCCTCGACTACCTCCGCCGTGGCGGCCGGATCGGGGCCGCGCAGGCCCTCCTCGGCTCGGCCCTGGCGGTGAAGCCCCTGCTGACCCTGGACGGCGGGCGCATCGAGATGCTGGAGAAGGTCCGTACGTCGTCCAAGGCCATCGCCCGGCTGGAAGAACTGGCCGTCGAGCGCGCCGGGTCCGCCGAAGTCGACGTGGCCGTGCACCACCTGGCGGCTCCGGAACGGGCGGAGAAGCTGGCCGAGCGGCTCCGCGAACGCATCCCCGGGCTGGTCGAGCTGCACGTCAGCGAGGTCGGCGCGGTGATCGGGGCGCACACCGGCCCGGGGTTGCTGGCGGCGGTCGTCTCACCTCGCTGATCACCGGAACGGGTGGCGGGGTTATCCACAACGGAGCTTTTTTCCACCGGAATTGAGTGATCCGAACCGGGGGCGGGATCGGCCTCTACGGTCGTGGCATGACTCTTCGAACGCGTGCTTCCCGTCCGTCCGGTGCCACCAGTGGCCCGGGCCGCCCCCGTCTCTCCGACAGCCGTCTCCGGCATCGCCGTACAGCGCCCCGTGGCCGCCGGGTCCCTCATCCGGAGCCGGGCGCGGAGCGCCGGCGGGCCGAAGCCCTGCTGGGCGGCAGCAGCCCGCCGCGTGCCCCGCTCCCACCGCCCCAGGAGCCGCTCGAGGCCCCGGACGGGGTGGAGGTCCGGGCACCGTCCGACGGGGCGCCTGGGCTGTCCTCGGGGGCGGCACGGAGGCTGGCCGTGCGGGAGCGGCTGCCGCTGTGGGTGCAGGACCGCTGCGCGGTGCGGCCGCGCGCGGTGGCCGCCGTCGGGGTGGTGCTGGTCGCTGCCGTCGGCTTCGCCGGGCAGCAGTACTGGTCGGCCCGGCCCCGGGCGGTGACCGTACCCGCGGTGGTCGCCCCGGGGGCCGTCCCGGCGGCGGCCACGGCACCGGCGGGGGCCGCGGGAGCGGGGGCCGGCGGGGCCGCGCGGATCGTCGTCGACGTCAGTGGCAAGGTCCGGGACCCCGGGGTGCGGCGGCTGCCCGCCGGTTCACGGGTGGAGGACGCGTTGGCCGCCGCCGGGGGAGTGCGTCCCGGCACCGACACGACCGGGCTGAACCGGGCCCGCGTGCTGGTGGACGGCGAGCAGGTGGTCGTCGGTGCCCCGGCGCAGCCGCCGCCGACCGCCGCGGTGGCCGGCGGCTCCGCTCCTGGTCCCGGCCTTGCCGGTGCCGGTCCGCTGAGTCTGGGCTCGGCCACGGTCGCCCAGCTCGACGGCCTGCCGGGGGTCGGGCCGGTACTGGCGCAGCACATCGTCGACTTCCGTACCGCCCGCGGCGGCTTCCGCTCCGTGGAGGAGCTCCGCCAGGTCGACGGCATCGGTGAGCGGCGCTTCGCCGACCTGCGCACGCTGGTACGGCCGTGAACCGCCCGGAGGGTCCGGGCCCGCCGGACCTCCGCCTCGCGGTGCCCGCCGTGGCCGCCTGGGCGGCGGCCGCCCTCGCGGTGGACGCGCCCCTCCACCGGACCGCCGTCGGGGTGGGTCTGGGGATCGTCTGCGCGGGCCTGCTGATGCTGGCCGCGTGCCGGCGTCCCGGGCCCTTGTGGCGGCTCGCCCCGGCCGCGGCGGCGGCCCTGCTGTGCGCGTCGGCCGGAGCCGGGGTGGCGGGGCTCCAGCGGGCCGAGGCGCGGGCCGGGCCGGTGGCCGGGCTGGCGGGGGAGCACGCCCGCGTCCTGACGGAGCTCACCGTCGGCTCCGACCCGAAGGCCGCCCGGAGCACGAGCGGACCGCCGGTGGTGGTGCTGGACGCGGTGGTGACCCGGGTGACCGGGCCCGACGGGGTGAGCACCCGCGTCGGGACCCCGGTGCGGGTGCTGGCCGGGCATCCGGGCTGGGCCCGGCTGCAGCCCTCCACCCGGGTGGAGGTGGTCGCCCGGCTGGCCCCGGCGCGTGCCGGGGAACGGGCCGTGGCGCTGCTCCGGCCGGCCGGTGACACCCCGCCCGGGGTGACCGGCGGCCCGGACCCGGTCCAGCGGCTCGCCGGGCGGCTGCGCGCCGGGCTGCGCGAGGCCACCGAGGGGCTCGCACCGGATGCCAGGGCCCTGCTGCCGGGGCTGGTCGTCGGGGACACGTCGAGGGTGCCGCCCGATCTGGAGGAGGCCTTCCGGGCCACCGACCTGCTGCACCTGCTGGCCGTCTCCGGGTCCAACCTGACCGTGGTGCTGTTCCTGCTCATCGGGCCCCCGGCCCGCGCGCAGCGGAGCGAACGGAGGGGGCTGGCACCCCGGCTCGGGCTGTCGCTGCGGGTGACCGCCCTGTGCGGGGCGGCGCTGACGCTGGCCTTCGTGGTGGTGTGCCGGCCGGAGCCGAGCGTGCTGCGGGCCGCCGCCTGCGGGGCGGTCACCCTGCTGGCCATCGCCACCGGTCGGCGCAGGTCGTTGATCCCGGCCCTGGCCGCCGCCGTGCTGCTGCTGGTCCTCTACGACCCGTGGCTGGCCCGCAGCCACGGCTTCCTGCTCTCCGTACTGGCCACCGGAGCGCTGCTCACCCTCGCTCCCCGGTGGAGCGACGCCCTGCGGCGCCGTGGGGCCGGGCCGCGGCTCGCCGAGGCGCTGGGGGCGGCAGCGGCCGCGCAGGCGGTGTGCGCGCCCGTGGTGGCCGTGCTCGCGGCCCGGGTCAGCCTGGTCGCGGTGCCGTGCAACCTGCTGGCCGAGCTGGCGGCCGGTCCCGCGACGGTGCTCGGCTTCGCCTCGCTCGCGGTGGCTCCGGTGTGGATGCCCGCCGCGGAGCTGCTCGCCCGGTGCGCCGGGGTGCCGGCGGGGTGGATCGCGGGTGTGGCACGGGCCGGGGCCCGGTTCCCGGGGGCGGAGCTGCCGTGGCCGGGCGGGCTCACCGGCGGCGTTCTGCTGGCCGCCGCCACCCTGGCCGTCGTCGCGGTCGTCGGTGCCCGGTTCCGCGGTCGCGGCCGGCTCTGCTCGGTCCTGGCGGTGCTGCTGCTCCTGGCCGTGCTGCGGCCGCCCCAGCTCACCCGTACGCTCTCCGGCTGGCCGCCGCCCGACTGGAGCTACGTGCAGTGCGCTGTGGGGCAGGGGGACGCCGCCGTGCTCTCCCTCGGTCCGGGAGAGGCCCTGGTGGTGGACGCCGGCCCGGAGCCCGGGCCGGTGGACGACTGTCTGCGCGCCCTGGGCGTGCACCGGGTGCCGCTGCTCCTGCTGACGCATTTTCACGCCGACCATGTGGGAGGCCTGCCGGGGGTACTGCGGGGCCGTTCCGTGGGTGTGATCCAGGCCACCGCGCTCGAAGATCCGCCGGGGCAGGCCGAGTTCGTCCGGCGGACCGCGGCGGCCGCCGGGGTGCCGGTCGTGAAGGTGGTGCAGGGGGAGCGGCGCCGGGCGGGGGCGTTCGAGTGGCGGGTGCTCTGGCCGCCGGCCGGTCCGCGGCCCGAGGGGCCCAACGACGCGAGCGTCGTCCTGCTGGTGCGGGGCGCGGGTATCACCCTGCTTCTGCTCGGTGATCTCGAACCCCCCGCGCAGCAGGCCCTCTTGAGGGCTCATCCGGACCTCGGTCCGGTGGACGTCCTCAAGGTCGCCCATCACGGCTCGGCGCACCAGGACCCGGAGCTCTACGCCCGGATCCGGCCACGGCTCGCGCTCGTTCCCGTGGGTGCGGGAAACCGTTACGGACACCCCGCGCCGAGTGCGCTCGCCCGGCTGCGGGAGTTGGGGGCGACCGTGATGCGCACCGACACCGACGGTTCGATCGCCGTCACCGGGAGCGGAATGCGGCTACGGTCATTTCCGGCCAACCGGCGGCGGAATCGACGCGGTCATACCGGGCGCGACCACTCTGTTTGCCCACAACCCGACAGCATGATCGAATGCGTCTTCGCCAGACCGGTCCAAGTCCACACAGCACGGGGGTGCATCAGTCATGTTCGGTCGCAGACGGGGGATGGAGACGGCCGGGACGGCCGGAAGTTCCGGCCCGTCCACATCAGCGACACTGACGCTGCCGCCCACGGCGCGTCTGCTCAGCTGCCGGGTCCTCGACACGGTCCACCGCCCGCTCCGGCAGGCGGTGTTCGAGGTGACCGATCCGATCGGCCGTCGGATCGTCAGCGGCGAGACCGACCCGTACGGCGGCTTCACCGCGGCCGTGCCGGAGGGGGAGTACCGGCTCTCCGTGTCCGCCGAGGGCTACGCGCCCTTCCACGGGGTGACGATCGTGGGGGACCTGGGGCAGCCCGGTACCGCGGAGATCGTCCTGGACGCGGTGGAGCCACCGCTGCTGCCGCAGCCCGGCCACTGGGAGCTCGACCCGACGCATTCGACCATCGGCTTCACGGCCCGCCACATCGGCCTGGCCCGGATCCGCGGCCGGTTCTCCACGTTCGCCGGGGCGGTGCGGATAGCCGAGCGCATGGAGGACTCCTCCATGCACGTGATCATCGACGCGGCGAGCATCGACACCGGGGTGCGGCTGCGCGACGACCACCTGCGGTCGGCGGACTTCCTGGACGCGGTCCGCCACCCCACCGTCGAGTTCTACAGCGAGCGGTTCATCCACCGCAGCGGCGGCCGCTGGACCGTGGCCGGTGCGCTCACCCTCCACGGTGTGAGCCGGTCCGTGACCCTGGACACCGAGTACCTCGGCCTGGGCACGGGCATGGAGGGCGAGCTCCGGGCGGCCTGCCGGGCCACCACCGAGCTGCACCGCGAGGACTTCACCCTCAACTGGCAGTCGATGCTGGCCCACGGGATCGCGGCCATCGGTTCGAGCGTGGAAGTGACGCTGGACGTCCAGGCCGTGCGCAAGGCCTGAGGCGCTGCGGGCGCGAGCCCCCTTACGGGGCTTCCAGCCAGCCCTCGTACTCGGCGGCGAGGTCGTCCAGCGATCTGCTGTCGAGCCGTTCCTGCGGATCCTCGACGATCACCAGCCACTGGGCGTCCTCGGCGTCGTCCTCACCGGCCAGCGCGTCGCGGACCAACTGCGGCTCCTCCGTGAGGCCGAAGCGGTCGACGGCCTCCTGGGCCACCTCCTCGGCGGCGTCACGGTCGGGCAGGACGAGTACATGTCGCACAATCACGCGACCATTCTCGGGCACGCGGGGCGGGAGGCTGTCAGTGCGGCGTGGGATGCTGGAGCCGATGGCCACCAGGAAGAACTCCACCGACGATCCGCTTGCCCCGCTCACCCTCGCGGTGGGACAGGAGGAGCTGCTGCTCGACCGTGCCGTGCGCGAGGTGGTGGCGGCCGCCCGCGCCGCCGACGCCGACACGGACGTCCGCGACCTCGCCTCCGAGCAGCTGCAGCCCGGCACGCTCGCCGAGCTGACGAGCCCCTCGCTCTTCTCCGAGCGGAAGGTACTGGTCGTGCGCAACGCACAGGACCTGTCCGCCGATTCGGTCAAGGAGGTCAAGGCCTACCTCGCCGCGCCCTACGAGGAGATCATCCTGGTCCTCCTTCACGCGGGCGGGGTCAAGGGCAAGGGCCTGCTGGACGCCGCGCGCAAGGCGGGGGCACGGGAGATCGCCTGCCCGAAGATGACGAAGGCCGCGGACCGGCTGTCCTTCGTGCGGGGCGAGTTCCGCACGCTCGGCCGGTCGGCGACCCCGGAGGCCTGCCAGCACCTGGTGGACGCGATCGGCAGTGACCTGCGGGAGCTGGCGAGCGCCGCCGCGCAGCTGTGCGCAGACGTCGAGGGCACCATCGACGAGGCCGTCGTCGCCCGCTACTACACCGGCCGGGCCGAGGCGTCCAGCTTCACGGTCGCCGACCGGGCCGTGGAGGGGCGTGCGGCGGAGGCCCTGGAGGCCCTGCGCTGGTCCCTGTCCACCGGGGTGGCACCGGTCCTGATCACCAGTGCCCTGGCCCAGGCGGTCCGCGCGATCGGCAAGCTCGCCTCCGCCCCGCGCGGAGCCCGCCCCGGCGACCTGGCCCGGGACCTGGGCATGCCCCCGTGGAAGATCGACCGGGTCCGCCAGCAGATGCGCGGCTGGTCGGCGGACGCGGTCTCGGACGCCCTGCGCGCCGTGGCCGACGCCGACGCCGGGGTCAAGGGCGGCGGCGACGATCCCGAGTACGCCCTGGAGAAGGCCGTCGTCGCGGTGGCCCGTGCGGCCCGCCCCCAGCGCAGGCAGTGACGTCGTACAGGGGGCGGCGACGACCCCTGGCAGACACCCCTCGGCAGCGGTGCACCGCGCGGCCGCCGGCCGTCCTCGCCCGCCGCACCGCGTACCGCCCCAGGACGTCCACGGCGGGGAGACCGTGCGCCGGGGCCCCGCCGGGCAGCACGAAGGCCCCGGCCACCGTCCTGGGGAAGGGCGGAGGCCGGGGCCTTCGGTTACTTCTGGTTGCACCGCACCCGCGTGGCGAACGCTTCGTGTGCGGAGCGGGGTGCCGGTCAGGAGCGGGAGAGAGGGCCCACTGGGTCCCTTCCGGCGATCACATCAGGGAGCTCAGCCCTGCAGGGAGGCAACCTTGGTGGCCAGCGCCGACTTCTTGTTGGCGGCGGCGTTCTTGTGGATGACACCCTTCGAGACAGCCTTGTCGAGCGCACGCGCGGCAGCGCGGGAAGCCACGGTGGCCTTCTCGACGTCACCGGCGAGGACGGCCTCGCGGGCCTTGCGGATCGCGGTCTTGAGCGAGGACTTGACGGCCTTGTTGCGCAGGCGCGCCTTCTCGTTCGTCTTGTTCCGCTTGATCTGGGACTTGATGTTCGCCACGAAAGAGCCTTTTCAGGTTCAGAGTTTGATCTTCGGATTGTGTCCCGACAGCTGAGAGGGCATACGAGACACAGCTGCCCAGGCTACCAGGCACGCTAGGGGCGGCCCAAACCGAGCGCACTGCCCCGTCCATGGGACCATGGGAGTCTGCGTATAGATCCGACATCGCGCCGCCGACAGCGACGGGAGCCGGACTTTCGCTCCGACCGACGCTCCGCAAACGCTTCCGACTGCGACCGAGAATCAGGACACTGCGTGCCCGCGATCCCCAGCCACGTGCCCGAGCCGAGCCGTACCGACTCGGCGCTGATCCGCAACTTCTGCATCATCGCGCACATCGACCACGGCAAGTCGACCCTTGCCGACCGGATGCTCCAGATCACCGGTGTGGTCGACCAGCGGCAGATGCGCGCCCAGTACCTCGACCGCATGGACATCGAGCGTGAGCGCGGCATCACGATCAAGTCCCAGGCGGTCCGGCTGCCCTGGGCGCCCACCACGGGCGAGGGTCAGGGCAGCACCCACATCCTCAACATGATCGACACCCCCGGGCACGTCGACTTCACCTACGAGGTCTCGCGCTCCCTCGCCGCGTGCGAGGGCACCGTCCTCCTGGTGGACGCCGCCCAGGGCATCGAGGCGCAGACCCTCGCCAACCTGTACCTGGCGATGGAGAACGACCTCGCGATCGTCCCCGTCCTGAACAAGATCGACCTGCCGGCCGCCCAGCCGGAGAAGTTCGCCGAGGAGCTCGCGAACCTGATCGGCTGCCAGCCCGAGGACGTGCTGCGCGTCTCGGCGAAGACCGGTCTCGGCGTCGAGGCGCTGCTCGACAAGGTCGTCGCCACGGTCCCGGCCCCGGTCGGCGTCAAGGACGCCCCGGCCCGCGCCATGATCTTCGACTCCGTCTACGACTCGTACCGTGGCGTCGTCACGTACGTCCGTGTGGTCGACGGGCAGCTGAACAAGCGCGAGCGCATCCGGATGATGTCCACCGGCGCCACCCACGAGCTGCTGGAGATCGGTGTCTCCTCCCCGGAGATGACCCCCTCCGACGGCATCGGCGTCGGCGAGGTGGGCTACATCATCACCGGCGTGAAGGACGTCCGTCAGTCCAAGGTCGGTGACACCATCACCAGCCTGAACAACGGCGCGACCGAGGCCCTCGGCGGCTACAAGGACCCGCGCCCGATGGTCTTCTCCGGCCTCTACCCGCTCGACGGCTCGGACTACCCGGACCTGCGCGAGGCCCTGGACAAGCTGCAGCTCAACGACGCCGCGCTGGTCTACGAGCCGGAGACCTCGGCGGCGCTCGGCTTCGGCTTCCGCGTCGGCTTCCTCGGCCTGCTCCACCTGGACGTGGTCCGCGAGCGCCTGGAGCGCGAGTTCGGCCTCGACCTCATCGCCACCGCGCCCAACGTGGTCTACCGGGTGGTCCTGGAGGACGGCAAGGAAGTCACCGTCACCAACCCGAGCGAGTTCCCCGAGGGCAAGATCGCGGACGTGTTCGAGCCGGTGGTCAAGGCCACCGTGCTCGCTCCCACCGAGTTCATCGGCGCGATCATGGAGCTGTGCCAGCAGCGCCGCGGCACCCTCCTCGGCATGGACTACCTCTCCGAGGACCGGGTCGAGATCCGCTACACCCTCCCGCTCGCGGAGATCGTCTTCGACTTCTTCGACCAGCTGAAGTCCAAGACGCGCGGCTACGCCTCCCTGGACTACGAACCCACGGGCGAGCAGTCCGGCAGCCTGGTCAAGGTCGACATCCTGCTGCACGGCGACAAGGTCGACGCCTTCTCCGCCGTCACGCACAAGGACGCCGCCTACGCCTACGGCGTGCGCCTCGTCGCCAAGCTGCGCGAGCTCATCCCGCGGCAGGCGTTCGAGGTGCCCATCCAGGCCGCGATCGGCTCCCGCGTCATCGCCCGCGAGACCATCCGCGCCATCCGCAAGGACGTCCTCGCCAAGTGCTACGGCGGTGACATCTCCCGTAAGCGGAAGCTGCTGGAGAAGCAGAAGGAAGGCAAGAAGCGCATGAAGATGGTCGGCTCGGTCGAGGTCCCGCAGGAGGCCTTCATCGCCGTCCTCTCCAGTGACGACTCCGGCGGCAAGAAGAAGTAGCAGTCCCGCCGTCACCCGGCACGCACGGGCCCCCGCACTCCGGTGCGGGGGCCTGTTTCGTTATGAAGCGGCCGCTCGCGGGCTCTTACGCGTACGCCGGTCGCGCTCTAGTCTGATCACTGCTCGACGGTTACTCGCCAGTTTAAAAAGTCAAAGGCTGCATACCCGCCAGTCCCCAGCGCTCCCCAGCGCCCCACGCCCACGCACTACCGCGTGGATCGGTCCGGAGGATGTCGTGAGCGACACACAGACCTATCTCGAGAACCGCCCGCCCACCGTGGCGGTGCTCTTCCTTGAGCGCGTCGCAGCGACGCCAGACGACGAGGCCTACCGGTACCCGGTGCCGGCGGCCGGCGCACAGGGCGGCGCCGACGACTGGAAATCACTCAGCTGGGGCCAGGCGGCCGAGCGGGTGTTCGCCATCGCCGCCGGGCTGGTCTCCCTCGGTCTGGAAACGGAGGAGCGCGTCGCGCTCGCCTCCAACACCCGGGTCGAATGGATCCTCTCCGACCTCGGCGTGATGTGCGCGGGCGGCGCGGTCACCACGATCTACCCCAGCACCAACGCGGACGAGTCGGCGTTCATCCTCTCGGACTCCGAGAGCCGGGTGCTCATCGCCGAGGACGCACAGCAGCTGGCGAAGGCGCGCGAGCGCCGTGCCGAGCTGCCCAAGCTCGCCCACGTGGTGGTCCTCGACGCCGCCGACGCCGTCGCCGTCGAGGGCGACCCCGAGGGCTGGGTGCTCTCCCTCGACGAGCTGGAGTCGCGGGGCAGGGAGTACCTCGCCAAGCACCCCGAGGCGGTCAAGGAGCGGGTCGCGGCCATCACCTCCGACCAGCTCGCCACCCTCATCTACACCTCCGGCACCACCGGCCGCCCCAAGGGCGTCCGGCTGCCGCACGACAACTGGTCGTACATGGCCAAGGCCATGGTCGCGACCGGGCTGATCGGCAAGGAGGACGTCCAGTACCTGTGGCTGCCGCTGGCCCACGTCTTCGGCAAGGTGCTGACCTCCGGCCAGATCGAGGCCGGGCACGTGACCGCCGTCGACGGCCGGATCGACAAGATCATCGAGAACCTGCCGGTCGTGCAGCCGACGTACATGGCCGCCGTCCCGCGCATCTTCGAGAAGGTCTACAACGGCGTGGCCGCCAAGGCCCGCGCCGCGGGCGGAGCCAAGTACAAGATCTTCCAGTGGTCGGTCGGCGTCGCCCGCGAGTACGCGAAGGTCACGCAGGACAACTTCCGCCGCACCGGCCAGGCGACCGCCCCCTTCGGCCTCACCACCAAGCACAAGATCGCCGACGCGCTCGTCTACTCCAAGCTCCGTGAGGCCTTCGGCGGGAAGCTGCGCGCCGCCGTCTCCGGTGCCTCCGCCCTGGCCCCCGAGATCGGCTTCTTCTTCTCCGGCGCGGGTGTGCACATCCTGGAGGGCTACGGCCTGACCGAGTCCAGCGCGGCCTCCTTCGTCAACCCGGGCGAGGCCTACCGCACCGGCACGGTCGGCAAGCCGCTCCCCGGCACCGAGGTCCGCATCGCCGACGACGGCGAGGTCCTGCTGCGCGGCCCCGGCATCATGCAGGGCTACCACCGGCAGCCGGACAAGACCGCCGAGGTCCTGGAGTCCGACGGCTGGCTGCACACGGGCGACATCGGCGAGCTGTCGGCCGACGGCTACCTGCGCATCACCGACCGCAAGAAGGACCTGATCAAGACCTCGGGCGGCAAGTACGTCGCCCCGGCGGAGATCGAGGGCCAGTTCAAGGCGATCTGCCCGTACGTGTCGACGATCGTCGTGCACGGCGCCGACCGTAACTTCTGCTCGGCGCTCATCGCCCTCGACGAGCCGTCCATCCTGACCTGGGCGGCCGAGAACGGGCTGGAGGGCAAGACGTACCAGCAGGTCCTGGCGGCGCCGGAGACCAACCGCCTGATCGAGACGTACGTACAGACCCTGAACGAGGGCCTGCAGCGCTGGCAGACGGTCAAGAAGTTCCGGATCCTGCCGCGCGACCTCGACGTCGAGCACGGCGACCTCACGCCCAGCCTGAAGCTGAAGCGGCCGGTCGTCGAGCGTGAGTTCAAGCACCTGATCGAGGAGATGTACGAGGGGTCCCGCGAGGCGTAGCGCCTACCGCTTCCCTGGCGGGGCGGGGCGGGGCGAGGCGGGGGAGGGGGCTGCCGGTCCGCTGCCTCCCTGCGGGGTCCGGGGCGCCGCCCCGGACCCCGCACCTCGAACGCCGGTGGGGCTGGGGTGGAGCCGGGCGGGGCTGACCATGGGCGAGGTGCGGGATGATGGGGGTATGCCTTCCGCACTCCCCGACGGTGAACCCATGCCCGAAGACGGCTCCCTGCCGTCCCACGCCCTGGAGGGCGCGGGGGAGCGGCCGCTCGGCTTCTACCTGCACGTCCCCTACTGCGCCACCCGCTGCGGGTACTGCGACTTCAACACCTACACGGCCACCGAGCTGCGGGGCACCGGCGGCGTGCTCGCCTCCCGGGAGAACTACGCCGACACCCTGATCGACGAGGTCAGGCTGGCGCGGAAGGTGCTCGGCGACGACCCGCGGCAGGTCCGGACCGTCTTCGTCGGCGGCGGCACGCCCACGCTGCTGCCCGCCGCCGACCTCGTACGGATGCTCGCGGCGATCCGGGACGAGTTCGGCCTGGCCGAGGACGCCGAGATCACCACGGAGGCCAACCCGGAGTCCGTCGACCCGGCATACCTGGCCGAGCTGCGCGCCGGGGGCTTCAACCGGATCTCCTTCGGCATGCAGAGCGCCAAACAGCACGTCCTGAAGGTGCTCGACCGCACCCACACCCCGGGACGCCCCGAGGCGTGTGTCGCGGAGGCGCGGGCGGCGGGCTTCGAGCACGTCAACCTCGACCTGATCTACGGCACGCCCGGTGAGTCGGACGAGGACTGGCGGGCCTCCCTGGCGGCGGCCATCGGCGCAGGCCCGGACCACGTCAGCGCCTACGCGCTGATCGTCGAGGAGGGCACCCAGCTCGCGCGGCGGATCCGCCGCGGCGAGGTCCCGATGACCGACGACGACGTCCACGCCGACCGGTACCTGATCGCTGACTCGGTCATGGCCGAGGCCGGGTACTCCTGGTACGAGGTGTCGAACTGGGCGACCTCGGAGGCCGGCCGCTGCCTGCACAACGAGCTGTACTGGCGCGGCGCCGACTGGTGGGGCGCAGGTCCCGGCGCGCACTCGCACGTGGGCGGGGTGCGGTGGTGGAACGTGAAGCACCCGGGTGCCTACGCCGCGGCGCTGGCGGAGGGCCGCTCCCCGGGCGCGGGACGCGAGCTCCTCTCCGACGAGGACCGGCGGGTGGAGCGGATCCTGCTGGAGCTGCGCCTCGTGGACGGGGTCCCGCTGTCGCTGCTCGCCCCGGCCGGGCTGGCCGCCTCCCGCAAGGCGCTGGCGGACGGACTGCTGGACGCCGCGCCCTACGAGGCGGGGAGGGCCGTGCTGACCCTGCGGGGGCGGCTGCTGGCCGACGCAGTGGTCCGGGACCTGGTGGACTGAGCCACCCGGTGGAGTGAGTCCGGGCGCGACCAGGACGTGCCTGTCTATCCTGTTCGTACGCTGCCACCGTAAGCGACGGGCGGCAGGATGCGGAGGACCACGGAGATGACCGCTGTGGATGACCGGCTGATCACGGATGCCGTCCGAGCTTTCGAGGACCTGGAGGTCCCCGAAGGCTTCAAGGCGGAGCTCCTCAGGGGGGACATCGTGATGATGGCCGGGCCCGATTGGGTCCACAACCTGATCGTCCTGCATGTGCAGAAGCAGATTCCGCTCGCCGGGTGGTATCCGGTGCAGACGCAGGACATCGCGATCCCCGGGGAGTCCTCCGAGCCGCAGCCGGACCTCGTGGTCGTCGAGCACGGTGCTTTCGACGGTCCGGGCAGGCTGGTGCCCGCCCCGGCCGTCACCTTGCTGGTCGAGGTCGTCTCCAAGAACAGCGCGAACGCCGACTACGGGATCAAGCGCTCGATGTACGCGGCCGGACGGGTCCCCGCGTATCTGATCATCGATCCGTTCGAGGCCGAGTGCCTGCTCCTGACCGAACCTGCCAGGGCAGGCGAGGACGCCGACTACACGGTCGAACGAAGGGTGAAGTTCGGCGAGCCCGTCCCTCTGGACGTCCTGGGCATCAAACTGGACACCGGCGAGTTCGGCACCCTCCCGAAGTTCAAGCGGTACCACCGACCGTGACGAAGTCGATCAGCTCCTCGACCCGGCCCAGCAGGGTCGGCTCCAGGTCCTTGTAGGACGTCACCCGGGACAGGACGTGCTGCCAGGCGGCGCCCGTGTTCTCCGGCCAGCCCAGGGCCCGGCAGACGCCCGTCTTCCAGTCCTGGCCGCGGGGGACCACCGGCCAGGCCGGGATGCCCAGGGCGGACGGCTTCACGGCCTGCCAGACGTCCACGTACGGGTGGCCCACGACCAGCACGTCCGGCGAGGTCACCTGCGCCGCGATACGGGACTCCTTCGAGCCCGGAACGAGGTGGTCGACCAGGACGCCGAGGCGGGCGTCGGCGGCCGGTGCGAAGTCGGCCACGACGGCCGGGAGGTCGTCGATGCCCTCCAGGTACTCCACCACCACGCCCTCGATCCGCAGGTCGTCACCCCAGACCCGCTCCACCAGTTCCGCGTCGTGCCGGCCCTCCACGTAGATCCGGCCCGCCCGCGCCACCCGCGCCCGCGCCCCGGGCACGGCGATCGACCCCGAAGCCGTACGGGCCGGCGCCGCCGGGCCCCGGGGCGGACGGACCAGGGTGACCACGGCGCCGTCCAGCAGGAAGGCGCGCGGCTCCATGGGGAACACCCGGCGCTTGCCGAAGCGGTCCTCCAGGGTCACCGTGCCCGCCTCGCAGGCCACCACCGCGCCGCAGAAGTCCGTACCAGCCACCTCGACCACCAGATCGGGTTCCGCCGCCACCTCCGGCACGGCCTTGGGTCGCTTCCACTGCGGGGTCAGGTCGGGGGAGTACTCGCGCATCCGGCCGACAGTAGGAGAGTCGCGTGCGTCACGCCTCCGACACGCCGAAACGGGCCGCCAGTGTGGCGCGTTGGGCACGGACGAACTCCGCCCCGACCACCGCTCCGTGACCCGGCACGTACAGTGCGTCGTCCCCGCCCAGCGACAGCAGGCGGTCCAGGGCCGCGGGCCACTGCCCCACCACGGCGTCCAGACCCACCGAGG
Source organism: Streptomyces venezuelae (assembly GCF_008642275.1). NCBI lineage: Bacteria > Bacillati > Actinomycetota > Actinomycetes > Kitasatosporales > Streptomycetaceae > Streptomyces > Streptomyces venezuelae. The sequence goes on along the minus strand of NZ_CP029189.1, from coordinate 2,493,914 downwards.
GCTCCCCCGACTCCTCGACGAGGTCCCCGCAGAAGACCACCTCGCGCTCGCCCGGCACGAAGACGGCGAGGTCGTGCCCGGTGTGTCCGGGCCCCACGTTGGCCAGCAGCACCTGTACGCCGCCCAGTTCCAGCGTCCACTCGCCCGACACCTCGTGCCGGGGCGGCACGAGCAGGTCCACGGCCTGTGCCGCCTCCTGCGCCGCGAGCCCGTGCCGTACGGCGTCCTCGCGCAGCTCCTCACGGCCCGTCGACAGCAGTGCGGCCAGCCCGACCGCCCCGAACACCTCGGCCCCGGCGAAGGCGGCCCCGCCCAGGACATGATCGAAATGACCGTGCGTGAATGCGATATGGGTCACGCGCCGGCCCGTCAGCCGCTCCGCCTCGGCCCGCACCTGCGCGCCCTCGCGGACACACGAACCGGGGTCGATCAGAAGGACCGAATCCTTGCCCACCACCAGTCCCACGGTGCAGTCCCACACCGGCAGCCGCCGCCGGCCGACCCGTCCGGTCAGCCGTTCCCAGCCGGACTCTTCCCAACGCACGTCCATACCGCGACGCTACCCTGGCGGGCCTCCCTTGCCAGGGGCTTACCGCCCGGCCGTACACTGAGCGGGGGCTCTCTGGCACTCGGACGATCAGAGTGCCAGACCACAGGGCAGAACACGGCAGAACACGGCAACGGATCACAGCTGGAGGTGTGCGCGATGCTCAGCGAACGCAGACTCGAAGTGCTGCGCGCCATCGTCCAGGACTACGTCGGGACGGAGGAGCCGGTCGGCTCCAAGGCGCTCACGGAGCGGCACCGGCTCGGCGTCTCGCCCGCCACCGTGCGCAACGACATGGCCGTGCTGGAGGAAGAGGGCTACATCGCCCAGCCCCACACCAGCGCCGGCCGGATCCCCACCGACAAGGGCTACCGGCTCTTCGTCGACAAGCTGGCGGGGGTCAAACCGCTGTCGTCGCCAGAGCGCCGGGCCATCCAGAACTTCCTCGACGGCGCCGTCGACCTCGACGACGTGGTCGGCCGCACGGTCCGGCTGCTCGCGCAGCTCACCCGGCAGGTCGCGGTCGTCCAGTACCCGAGCCTGACCCGGTCGACCGTCCGGCACGTGGAGCTGCTCTCGCTCGCTCCCGCGCGCCTGATGCTCGTACTGATCACGGACACCGGGCGGGTCGAGCAGCGGCTCGTCGACTGCCCGAGCCCCTTCGGGGAGACGTCGCTGGCGGACCTGCGGGCCCGGCTCAACAGCCGGGTCGTCGGGCGCCGCTTCACCGACGTGCCCCCGCTCGTCCAGGACCTCCCCGAATCCTTCGAGGCCGAGGACCGCGGCACGGTCTCCACCGTGCTCGCGACACTCCTCGAAACCCTGGTCGAGGAAGCCGAAGAGCGGCTGATGATCGGCGGTACCGCCAATCTCACCCGCTTCGGACACGATTTTCCCCTGACGATCAGGCCGGTGCTCGAAGCGCTGGAGGAGCAGGTCGTGCTCCTCAAGCTGCTGGGCGAGGCCAACGAGTCGGGAATGGCCGTACGGATCGGGCATGAGAACGCCTACGAGGGACTGAACTCCACGTCGGTCGTCTCGGTCGGTTACGGTTCGGGCGGCGAAGCAGTCGCCAAACTCGGCGTGGTCGGACCGACCCGCATGGACTACCCCGGAACGATGGGAGCGGTACGCGCAGTGGCACGTTACGTCGGACAGATCCTGGCGGAGTCGTAAGTGGCCACGGACTACTACGCCGTTCTCGGCGTGCGCCGCGACGCATCGCAGGACGAGATCAAGAAGGCCTTCCGGCGCCTCGCGCGTGAACTCCACCCGGATGTGAATCCGGATCCGAAGACGCAGGAGCGCTTCAAGGAGATCAACGCGGCCTACGAGGTGCTCTCGGACCCGCAGAAGAAGCAGGTCTACGACCTCGGCGGCGACCCGCTGTCCTCCTCGGGCGGTGGCGGCGGAGCGGGCGGCTTCGGAGCGGGTGGCTTCGGCAACTTCTCCGACATCATGGACGCCTTCTTCGGCCAGGCCTCGCAGCGCGGCCCGCGCTCGCGGACCCGGCGCGGCCAGGACGCGATGATCCGCCTGGACCTGGAACTGGACGAGGCGGCCTTCGGGACCACCAAGGACATCCAGGTCGACACGGCCGTCGTCTGCAACACCTGCTCCGGCGAGGGCGCCGCCCCCGGCACCTCGGCGCAGACCTGTGACATGTGCCGCGGCCGCGGAGAGGTCTCGCAGGTCACCCGGTCCTTCCTGGGCCAGGTCATGACCTCGCGCCCCTGCCCGCAGTGCCAGGGCTTCGGCACCGTGGTCCCGACCCCGTGCCACGAGTGCGCGGGCGACGGCCGGGTCCGCTCCCGCCGCAGCCTCACGGTCAAGATCCCCGCGGGCGTCGAGAACGGCACCCGGATCCAGCTCGCGGGCGAGGGCGAGGTCGGCCCCGGCGGCGGCCCCGCCGGCGACCTGTACGTGGAGATCCACGAGCTGGCGCACCCGACCTTCCAGCGGCGCGGGGACGACCTGCACTGCACGGTCACCATCCCGATGACGGCGGCCGCACTGGGCACCAAGTGCCCGCTGGAGACGCTCGACGGGCTGGAGGAGATCGACATCCGGCCCGGCACCGGGTCCGGACAGGCGATCCCGCTGCACGGGCGGGGCGTCACCCACCTGCGCGGCGGCGGCCGCGGTGACCTCATCGTGCACGTCGAGGTCACCACCCCGGGCAAGCTGGACGCCCAGCAGGAGGAGCTGCTCCGCCAGCTGGCGAAGCTGCGGGGCGAAGAGCGGCCGATGGGTCAGTTCGCGCCGGGTCAGCAGGGTCTCTTCAGCCGTCTGAAGGACGCGTTCAACGGTCGCTGACCGACCGCGATCCGCCGTCACGAGCCCGGCCTGGGGATTCCCCGGCCGGGCTCGTCGCATGACTTTGGTGACGGCCGGAGAAAGGCCGGGAAGCGGACCGTGCCAGGCGAATGCCGTGATTCGGCCCCCTGCCCGGGACGTGGCACGATGCAGTCCATGTCCTCGGCACCGAACGGTCTCTCCCCGTACCCGATCGTGCAGGCTCCCATGGCGGGCGGCGCCTCCTGCCCCGCCCTCGCCGCCGCGGTGTGCGAGGCGGGCGGACTGGGCTTCCTGGCCGGCGGCTACAAGACCGCCGACGGGATGTACCAGGAGATCAAGCAGGTACGCGCGCTGACCCGGCGCCGCTTCGGCGTCAACCTCCTGATGCCGCAGACCGGTTACGTCGATCCGGCCGCCGTGGAGGCCTACCGCGGGCAGCTGGCGGGCGAGGCGAGCTGGTACGAGATCTCGCTCGCCGAAGAGGACATCATCGGCACCAGCGACGACGGCTACGACGCCAAGCTCGCCATCCTCCTCGAAGACCCGGTCCCGGTGGTGTCGTTCACCTTCGGCTGTCCCGCCTTCGCGGCCCTCGCGGCCCTGCGCAAGGCCGGTACGTACACCGTCGTCACGGTGACCTCCGTCGAGGAGGCCCGCAGCGCCCAGCACGCGGGCGCGGACGCGGTCTGCGTCCAGGGCGCCGAGGCCGGCGGTCACCAGGGCACCCACCGGGACGACCCGCAGATCGACGGTACGGCGACCGTGGGTCTCCTCGCGCTCGTGGCCCAGGTACGGGAGGCCGTGGCACTCCCGATCATCGCGGCGGGCGGCGTCATGCGCGGCTCGCAGATCACGGCCCTGCTGGCCGCGGGCGCCGAGTCGGCGCAGCTCGGGACGGCCTTCCTGGCCTGCCCGGAATCGGGGGCGGAGCCGGTCCACAAGAAGGCGCTGACGGACCCGCTGTTCGTCCGCACCGAGCTGACCCGGGCCTTCTCCGGCCGGCCGGCCAGAGGGCTGGTGAACCGCTTCATGCGCGAGCACGGACCGTACGCCCCGGCCGCCTATCCGCAGGTCCACCACCTGACCTCGGGGCTGCGCAAGGCCGCCGCCGCGGCCGGGGACCCACAGGGCATGGCCCTGTGGGCGGGCCAGGGGCACCGGCTGGCGCGGCCGCTGCCGGCGGGGGAACTGGTGGAGGTGCTGACGGCCGAACTGGTCGAGGCACAGAGCACGTTGAAGGCAAGGCAGATGAGGAGTGCGTCATGACCGCCCCGGTTTTCGTGGTGGAAGAGGTCCCCGCGGGGCCGGAGTTCGTCCTGGACGGCCCGGAGGGCCGGCACGCGGTGTCGGTGAAACGCCTGAACCCGGGCGAGGACGTGGTCCTCACGGACGGGCGCGGCCACTGGGCGGAGGGCGTGGTCAAGGCTGCCGAGGGCAAGGACCGGCTGGTCGTCATGGACCTGAACTCCATTGCGGAGGAGCCGGAGCCGGACGTCCGGATCACAGTGGTCCAGGCCCTGCCCAAGGGGGACCGGGGCGAGCTGGCCGTCGAGACGATGACCGAGACCGGTGTGGACGCGATCGTGCCCTGGCAGGCCTCGCGCTGCATCACCCAGTGGCGCGGTGACCGCGGGGCCAAGTCCCTGGCCAAGTGGCGGGCCACGGCCCGGGAGGCGGGCAAGCAGTCCCGCCGGGTGCGTTTCCCCGACGTGGCCGAGGCCATGACCACCAAGCAGGTCGCGGCGCTGCTGGCCGGCGCCGACCTGGCGATCGTGCTCCACGAGGACCGCGACACCCCGTCCGGGGCGCTGGCCACCGCCGAGCTCCCGAAGGCCGGTTCCGTGGTGCTGGTGGTCGGTCCGGAGGGCGGGGTCTCGCCGGAGGAACTGGCGGTCTTCGCCGAGGCCGGCGCCCATCCCTGCCGCCTGGGCCGCTCGGTGCTGCGCACCTCCACGGCGGGTACGGCGGCGGTCGCCGTCCTGCTGGCCCGCACGGGCCGCTGGTCCTGACGGCCCGATCGGCCCGTCCGGCCCGGGGACTTCGGCCCGACGGGCCGAAATGCCCGCCCGCGGCGGGCGTCCGGCTGGATACGATGCCCGGACCGATCAACGTCACGGGAGGCTAAGCAATGGCCGGGGAACCGCAGGCCGACTGCCTGTTCTGCAAGATCGTCGCGGGGCAGATCCCCGCGACCGTGGTACGGGAGACCGAGACCACGGTCGCCTTCCGGGACATCAACCCGCAGGCGCCCACACACGTGCTCGTCATCCCCAAGGTGCACTACCCCGACGCGGCCTCCCTCGCCGCGGCCGAGCCGGGCGTGGCCGCCGACATACTGCGCGAGGCCGGCCAGGTCGCCCTCGACGAGAAGATCGTCGAACACGGCTACCGGACCGTGTTCAACACCGGCTCCGGAGCCGGCCAGACCGTCTTCCACGCCCACGCGCACGTCCTCGGCGGCCGCGGCCTCCAGTGGCCCCCCGGATAGCACGTGTCCGTACGAGAGTTCGTGGTGCTGGGCACCGCCAGCCAGGTGCCCACCCGCCACCGCAACCACAACGGCTACCTCCTGCGCTGGGACGGCGAGGGCATCCTCTTCGACCCGGGCGAGGGCACCCAGCGCCAGATGCTGCGCGCCGGGGTGGCCGCGCACGACATCGACCGGATCTGCATCACCCACTTCCACGGTGACCACAGCCTCGGCCTCGCCGGGGTGATCCAGCGGATCAACCTCGACCAGGTCCCGCACCCGGTCACCGCGCACTACCCGGCCTCGGGGCAGAAGTTCTTCGACCGGCTGCGCTACGCCACGGCCTACCGGGAGACCGTCCCGCTCCGCGAGGAGCCGGTGGCGCGGGACGGCACGCTGGCCCAGGGGTCCTCGTACGTCCTGGAGGCCCGGCTGCTCTCGCACCCGGTCGAGTCCTTCGGCTACCGGATCACCGAACCCGACGGGCGCCGCATGGTGCCCGAGCTGCTCGCGCGGCACGGGATCAAGGGGCCCGACGTGGGCCGGATCCAGCGTGAGGGGCGGCTCGGGGCGGTCACCCTGGACGAGGTCAGCGAGCCCAGGCCCGGGCAGCGGTTCGCCTTCGTCATGGACACCCGGCTGTGCCCCGGCGTGGACGCGCTGGCCGAGGGCTGCGACATGCTGGTGATCGAGTCGACCTTCCTCGACGAGGACGAACGGCTGGCCACCGACCACGGGCACCTGACCGTAGGCCAGGCGGCACGGGTGGCGCGGGACGCGGGCGTACGGCACCTGGTGCTGACGCACTTCTCGCAGCGCTACACCGACCCGGCCGAGTTCGAGCGCCAGGCCCGCGCGGCCGGCTTCGAGGGCGAGCTCACGGTCGCCGCGGACCTGGTACGGGTGCCGCTGCCCAAGCGGGGCTGACGATGGCCGGGTCCGGGCCTGCCCGGACCCGGCCGCACCGGCAGCGCCCCGGGGCGGGCCCGGCGCGCGTGAGCCGGGCGGTCCGCGAGCGGAGGGCCTTCCGGGGGTGATCTGGGCCACACTGGGTTTTGGTCCCGGCCGACACGGGCAGGGCTGCCAGCTTTCCACGGGAAAACGTCATCCAGAAACGGGCCTTCGAGAAACAACGGGGAGATCGCCGTGACCGACCGGGACTACGAGATCCGCGCAGCAGCGGTGGACCCGCTCGGTCCGCTGCGTGACCCCCAGGAACCCGGCTGTGACGTCTTCCTGACCGGAACGGTCTTCCTCGACATCATCTTCACCGGCCTCGACTCGGCCCCCGTGCGCGGTACGGAGTCCTGGGCGCGCGGCATGGGCTCCAGCCCCGGCGGCGTCGCCAACATGGCCACGGCCCTGGCCCGGCTCGGTCTGCGGACCTCACTGGCCGCCGCCTTCGGGGACGACCACTACGGCGAGTACTGCTGGGACGCCCTCGAACAGGGCGAGGGCATCGACCTGTCCATGTCGCACACCATTCCCGGCTGGCACAGCCCCGTCACCGTCTCGATGGCCTACGAGGGCGAGCGCACCATGGTCTCGCACGGCCACGAGGCTCCCCCGCCGGCGGGCTCCGGGCCCTTCCCGCAGTGCCCGCCCCGGGCCCGCGCGGCCGTGGCCGCACTGGGACCCGGCCGCGGCGAGGAGTGGATCGGCGAGGCCGCCCGGCGCGGCTCGCGGATCTTCGCCGACGTGGGATGGGACGAGAGCGGCCGGTGGGACCTGCGCGCCCTGGCCGACCTGGAGCACTGCGAGGCCTTCCTGCCGAACGCGGGCGAGGCGATGCGCTACACCCGGACCGACTGCCCCAGAGCCGCGGCCCGGGCCCTGGCCGAGAAGGTGCCGATCGCCGTGGTGACGATGGGCGCGGAGGGCTCGTACGCGGTGGACGGGCGCACCGGGGAGACCGCGCACGTCCCCGGGATCACGGTGGACGAGCTGGATCCGACGGGCGCGGGCGACGTCTACGTGGCGGGTTTCGTGACCGGCACCCTCGCGGGCTGGCCGCTCGCGGACCGCCTGGCCTTCGCCGGGCTGACGGCGGCCCTGTCGGTGCAGGAGTTCGGCGGCTCCCTCTCGGCCCCGGGCTGGCCGGAGGTGGCCCACTGGTGGCAGGCGGCCCCGCAGGAGCTGCGCGGCCGGTACGGCTTCCTGGACGACCTGATCCCGCCGAGCGGGGCTCCGGCGGCCCGGCGCAGGGCCGTACCGACGATCGGCTTCCGGCACCCGGCGTAGGCCTTCCCTTCCGGACCGTTCCGGGCCCGCTCTGACCGCCACGTCGTCGGGGCCGGGCGGTAAAACCTCTCGGGGAAGCAGCGGCGGAGACGTACGCTTGGTACTCCGGAGGTCGTCGATCGGCGCGGCCCCTCAGCGGGAGGTATGCGCAGGCCACAGTGCCGGCCCATGACTCAGACACCGACAGCCCACATCCCTGCGCCGGGGCAGGCGCGAGCCCACTTCACCGTCCCGGCCACGCACCCGATGGTGACCGTGCTCGGCTCGGGCGACGCCCTGTTGCGCGTGATCGAGAAGGCCTTCCCGAAGGCCGACATCCATGTTCGGGGCAATCAGGTCAGCGCGATCGGTGAAGCGGCGGAAGTCGCCCTGATCCAGCGGCTTTTCGACGAGATGATGCTGGTGCTCCGCACCGGGCAGCCGATGACGGAGGACGCAGTGGAACGCTCGATCGCCATGCTCAAGGCGAGCGGCAACGGCAACGGCGACGGGCCTGCCGAGACGCCCGCGGAGGTGCTCACCCAGAACATCCTCTCCAGCCGCGGCCGCACCATCCGCCCCAAGACCCTCAACCAGAAGCGGTACGTCGACGCGATCGACAAGAACACGATCGTCTTCGGCATCGGCCCCGCCGGTACCGGCAAGACCTACCTGGCCATGGCCAAGGCCGTCCAGGCCCTCCAGTCCAAGCAGGTCAGCCGGATCATCCTGACCAGGCCCGCCGTCGAGGCAGGGGAACGGCTCGGCTTCCTCCCGGGCACCCTCTTCGACAAGATCGACCCGTACCTGCGGCCGCTCTACGACGCGCTCCACGACATGATCGACCCCGACTCGATCCCGCGCCTGATGGCGGCGGGCACGATCGAGGTGGCGCCGCTGGCCTACATGAGGGGTCGCACCCTCAACGAGGCCTTCGTCGTGCTCGACGAGGCGCAGAACACGACCGCCGAGCAGATGAAGATGTTCCTGACCCGGCTCGGTTTCGACTCGAAGATCGTCGTCACCGGTGACGTCACGCAGATCGACCTGCCGGGCGGCGCCAGGAGCGGTCTGCGGGAGGTCCAGAAGATCCTCGAAGGAGTCCCGGACATCCACTTCTCGCGGCTCACGTCCGAGGATGTCGTCCGGCACAAGCTGGTCGGCCGTATCGTCGACGCGTACGAGAAGTACGACGACGGCCAGCAGGCCGCGAACGGCCACCAGCGGAAGTAGAACCCAGCGCACCATGTCGATCGACGTCAACAACGAGTCCGGAACCGAGGTCGACGAGCAGGCGATCCTCGACATCGCCCGTTACGCGCTCACCCGGATGCGGATCCACCCGCTCTCCGAGCTCTCCGTCATCGTCATCGACGAGGACGCCATGGAGCAGCTCCACATCCAGTGGATGGATCTGCCCGGCCCGACCGACGTCATGTCCTTCCCGATGGACGAGCTCCGTCCGCCGGCCAAGGACGACGAGGAGCCCCCGCAGGGGCTCCTCGGCGACATCGTGCTCTGCCCGGAGGTCGCCAAGCGGCAGGGCGAGGAAGCCCCGACGCAGCACTCCATGGACGAGGAGCTCCAGCTCCTGACCGTCCACGGAGTGCTGCACCTGCTCGGCTACGACCACGAGGAGCCGGACGAGAAGGCCGAGATGTTCGGCCTCCAGGCGGCCATCGTCGACGGCTGGCGCGGCGAGCGCGGTATGACCGGCCCGTCCCCGGCACCGACCGTCTCGTGAACGCCCCGCAGCTGATCACCGGTGCGGTACTGCTCGTGGTCGTGGCCTGGTTCGCGGCCTGCGCGGAGTCCGGCATCGCCCGCATCTCCAGCTTCCGTGCCGAGCAGGCCGTGCGGGAGGGCCGGCGCGGCAGCGAGAAGCTCGCCCAGGTCGCCGGCGACCCCACCCGTTACCTGAACGTGGCCCTGCTCGTCCGGGTCACCTGCGAGATGGCGGCAGGGGTGCTCGTCACCTACGTCTGCCTCGACGAGTTCGGCGAGAACTGGACCGCGCTGCTCGTGGCCATCGCCGTCATGGTGCTCGTCTCCTTCGTCGCCGTGGGCGTCTCCCCGCGCACGATCGGCCGCCAGCACCCGCTGAACACGGCGACCGCGGCCGCGTACGTCCTCGTACCGCTGGCCCGGATCATGGGGCCGATCCCGCAGCTGCTGATCCTCATCGGCAACGCGCTCACGCCCGGCAAGGGATTCCGCAAGGGGCCCTTCGCCTCCGAGGCCGAGCTGCGCGCGATGGTGGACCTCGCGGAGAAGGAGTCGCTGATCGAGGACGACGAGCGCCGCATGGTGCACCAGGTCTTCGAGCTCGGTGACACGCTGGTGCGCGAGGTGATGGTGCCGCGCACCGACCTCGTCTGCATCGAGCGGTACAAGACGGTCCGTCAGGCGACCACGCTCGCGCTGCGCTCCGGCTTCTCCCGCATCCCGGTGACCGGGGAGAACGAGGACGACATAGTCGGGATCGTCTATCTGAAGGACCTGGTCCGCAAGACGCACATCAGCCGGGAGGCCGAGGCCGACCTGGTCTCGACCGCGATGCGGCCGGCCGTCTTCGTGCCGGACACCAAGAACGCGGGCGATCTGCTGCGCGAGATGCAGCAGGTGCGCAACCACGTGGCCGTCGTGATCGACGAGTACGGCGGCACGGCCGGGATCGTCACCATCGAGGACATCCTCGAAGAGATCGTCGGCGAGATCACCGACGAGTACGACCGGGAGCTCCCGCCGGTCGAGGACCTCGGCGAGGACCGCTACCGGGTCACCGCGCGCCTCGACATCACCGACCTCGGTGAGCTGTTCAAGGTCGAGGCCTTCGACGACGAGGACGTGGAGACGGTCGGCGGGCTGCTGGCGAAGGCACTGGGGCGGGTGCCGATCGCCGGCGCCTCCTCGGTGGTGGAGCTGCCGGACGGGCGTCCGCTGCGGCTGACCGCCGAATCCCCGGCGGGCCGGCGGAACAAGATCGTGACAGTCCTGGTGGAGCCGGTGGCCGCGGCGGAGACCGCGGGGGAGGAGGGGGAATGACCCCGGAGCAACTGCGTGCGTTCTGCCTGGACTTCAACGCCGCGGTGGAGGAGTTCCCGTTCACGCCCGAGACCTCGGTGTTCAAGGTGCTGGGCAAGGTGTTCGCGCTGTCGGCGCTGGACGCGGAGCCGCTGAAGGTCAACCTGAAGTGCGACCCGGAGCTGGCGGTGCGGCTGCGCGAGGAGCACGAGGCGATCGTGCCGGGCTACCACATGAACAAGAGGCACTGGAACACGGTGACGGTGGGCGGGGTACCCGACGCGATGCTGCGCGAGCTCGTCGAGGACTCCTACGACCTGGTGGTGGCGGGCCTGCCGAGGGCGGAGCGGCTGAGGCTCGACCGGCCCTGATCGGGGCCGGGCGGGGTCGTTGCGCGGCCGGGCGGGGCGGCTCCCTATGCTTTCGCCCATGACCGACAGCACCGGGATCGACCCCGAGGACAGCAAGATCATCACGCTGGCGCGCAGCGCCCGGGCCCGTAACGCGGTGCCCGAGGGGGCGGCGGTGCGGGACGAGACGGGCCGCACCTACGTCGCCGGGACGGTGGAGCTCGACTCCCTGAAGCTGAGCGCGCTGCAGACCGCGGTCGCGATGGCGGTGGCGAGCGGGGCGCGGTCCCTGGAGGCCGCCGCCGTCGTGAGCGCGGCAGAGGCTCCGGCCGCGGCCGACCGCGCGGCCGTCCGTGACCTCGGTGGCCCGGACACCCCGGTCCTCCTCGCCGCCCCGGACGGCACCCTGAAGTCGACGACCCCGGCCGGCCCCTAGCCTCCCGGCGGGGTGCGCACTGCCGACCCCGGCGGGGCGCCATCCGGCCCTGGCCGAGCCACGTCCGGCCTCCCCGGCCCATCCCGGCCACCTTCAGCCCCGCCGGCGTCTGAGGCGCGGGGCCTGGGGCAGCGCCCCAGGAAACCCGGCTCCGCCGGGCACCGGGCTCCGCCCGGAACCCGCGCCTCAAACGCCGGCGGGGCTGGATGTGGCTCGGGCCTCGAACGCCGGCGCGAGCAGGGCGGGGTTGTCGGCCGCCCCGCCGGGAGGCTAGCGGCGGCGGATGGTCATCGCCATCAGGGCGGCCATCGCGCACAGCGCGCCCGAGGCGTACCAGACGGTGTCGTACGAGCCGGTGAGGTCGCGGGTCAGGCCGCCCAGGAAGGCCACCCCCGCCGCGCCGATCTGGTGCGAGGCGAGGACCCAGCCGAAGACGATCGCACCGTCGTCCCCGTAGTGCTCCCGGCACAGGGCGATCGTCGGCGGGACGGTCGCGACCCAGTCCAGGCCGTAGAAGACGATGAAGAAGAGCAGCGGCGGCCGCACCGACGGCGCCAGCAGCATCGGCAGGAAGAGCAGCGAGACCCCGCGCAGGGCGTAGTAGACGGCCAGCAGCCGACGTGAGTCGAAGCGGTCCGTGAGCCAGCCCGAGGCCACCGTGCCGATCACGTCGAACACGCCGACCACCGCGAGCAGCCCCGCGGCCGCCGTCACCGGCATGCCGTGGTCGTGGGCGGCGGGCACGAAGTGGGTCTTGACCAGGCCGCTGGTCGAGGCGCCGCAGATCGCGAAGGTACCTGCCAGCAGCCAGAACGGGCCGGTCCGGGCCGCGTCGAGGAGCACGCGCAGTGCGCGCCGGGCCGCGCCGGGGACCGGGGCCGGCTTCTGAGCGTACGTCCCGCCGTAGGGCGCGAGCCCCACGTCCGCCGGATGGTCGCGCATCAGCAGCCACGCGAAGGGGGCGACCGCCAGGGCCGACAGGGAGACCGTCACCGTGGCCGGGCGCCAGCCGTGGTGGTCGACCAGCCAGGCCAGCAGCGGCAGGAAGACCAGCTGGCCGGAGGCGCCGGCCGCGGTCAGGATGCCGGTGACCAGGCCGCGCCGGGCGGTGAACCAGCGGCCCGTCACCGTCGCCGCGAAGGCCAGGGCCATGGAGCCGCTGCCCAGCCCGACGAGGACGCCCCAGAACAGCACGAGCTGCCAGGGCGCGGTCATCCACACCGTGGCCAGTGAGCCCGAGGCGATCACGAGCAGGGCCAGGGCGACGACCCGGCGGATACCGAAGCGGTCCATCAGGGCTGCGGCGAAGGGGGCGGTGAGCCCGTACAGCGCGAGGTTGACGGAGACGGCGAAGCCGATGGTCGCGCGCGACCACGCGAACTCCGCGTGCAGTGGCTCGATGAGCAGTCCGGGGAGGGAGGCGAAGCCGGCCGCGCCGATGATCGTCACGAAGGCGACGGCGGCGACGAACCAGGCGCGGTGGATGCGGGGAGACCGGCGCGGGTGGCGGCGGTCCACGGGAGCGGAGGCAGCGGCTGTCTGGGGCACGCGGACAGCTTCCGGCCGGCGGGGGACCGTACGATAGTGGCTTGACTGTCATGCTTCGCTACGATCGGGCCATGGAGTCGGAGAAGTCGCAGAGGCGGGCACACCGGGTCGTCGTCCTCGCCCTCGCCGGGCTGTTGCCCTTCGAGCTCGGTATCCCGCACCGGATCTTCGGGCGGGCCAAGGACCCGGCCGGGCAGCCGCTCTACGAGATCCTCACGTGCGGGCTCGTGCCGGGGCCGGTGCGCACCGACGCCGACTTCGCGATCCAGGTCGAGCACGGCCCGGAACTGCTGGCGACCGCCGACACGGTGGTGGTGCCGGCCTCGTACGAGCTGGGGTCGGCGCACGAGGAGGGCCGGCTGAGCGAGGAGCTCGCGGCGGCCCTCGCCCACATCCGGCCCGGCACCCGGCTCGTCTCGATCTGCACGGGCGGCTACGTGCTCGCCGCGGCCGGGTACCTGGACGGCCGCCCCGCCACCACGCACTGGGCCTCCGCCGAGCACTTCCAGCGGCTCTTCCCGGCCGTCAGGGTCGACCCGGACGTGCTCTACACCGACGACGGGGACGTGCTGACCTCGGCCGGAGTCGCCGCCGGCATCGACCTGTGCCTGCACATCGTGCGCCGTGACCACGGGACGGCCGTGGCCAACGAGGTGGCCCGGCGGACCGTCGTGCCGCCCCACCGGGAGGGCGGGCAGGCGCAGTTCGTCGCGCGCCCGTTGCCGGAGCCGCAGCTCGCGACCACCACGGCGGCCCGCGCGTGGGTGCTGGACCGGCTGCACGAGCCGCTCCGGCTGAGCGACCTCGCCCGGCAGGAGGCCATGTCGGTACGGACCTTCACGCGCCGGTTCCGCGAGGAGTCGGGCGTCAGCCCCGGCCAGTGGATCGTCGGCCGGCGGGTGGAGCGGGCCCGGCAGCTGCTGGAGCAGACGGAGCTGCCGATGGAGCGGGTGGCCCGGGACAGCGGCTTCGGTACGGCCCAGTCCCTGCGCAAGCACGTGCAGGCGGCGCTGGGTGTGAGCCCGACGGCCTACCGGCGCACCTTCCGGGCGGCAGCCGGGACGGGCAACCTGCCATCTCCTGATGGGCCATCAGTTGCTGCCGGGCCCGCGCATTGACTTCTCCCGCCCCCCGCTCGTGAATGGCCCCCTGCGCCGGGCTCGGGCGCGCGGGAACCCAGGGGGCGGGCAGTGCGGACAGGGGCGCGGAAGCGGAGATGGCCGGCGGCCGTGGGTCTGGCCGTGCTGGCCGCCACGACCGGGAGCGCGCTGAGCGCACCCGCCGCGGCCGAGGGGGAGGCGCCCCCCGGCCAGGTGGACTTCCCGACCCACTGCCCGGCGCCCCAGGAGGCCGGGCTGCCGCCCGCGGACGGGCCGACCACCGCGCGGATCACCGTCGACGACCCGGCCCCGCAGGTCGGCGACACCGTCACCGTGACCTACCAGGTGCTCCGGACCCCTGCCGTCAACCCGGTCGGCGGCGAACTCCCCGCCGACGTGCTGACCCCGACCGGCCGGATCCTGCTGGCGGGTGCCCAGAACGGCGAGGTCACCGTGGTCGGGGCCAAGCGCAACGACCCGGTCCCGGCGGGCGACGCCCTCCCCGCCGTCACGATGACCGGTACCTTCACCGTCACCGCGCCCGGCGAAACCACACTCGCCCCGGGCGGCTACACCCTGCACACCGGCCACCTGCTGGACCTGGACACCACCTGCACCGCCGATGTTGCCGCCCCCGCCCCCGTCTCCGCCCGCCTGACCGCGACCGAGCTGCCGACGGCCAACCTGCGCAGCGTCTTCCTCGGCACGGCCCAGGGCAGGCCGGGCGACCGGGTCGAGGTCACCGCCGCGGGCTTCCCGCCGGGCGCGGCCGTCACGGTGGCCGGCCGGGCCGGCGCCGCGGAGACCGCCGACCGGGTGAGCGCCACCGCCGACGAGCGGGGCACGGCCCTGGTGGCCCTGCCCGTCACGGACAGGGCCACCACCGCGGTGATCGCATACGAGGGCGCCGCCTGGTCGTCGCGCCAGGGCTCGGGCCCGGCCGCGTACACGGTCGTCGACGCGGCTCCGCCGCCGTCCTCCGTCGGCCGGAAGGTCACGGCCACCGTCGAGCCGGGGGTCCTGGGCATGACCCAGACCGGCCAGGACATCACCCTGGGCGCCGTCCCGTACGGCGACGGCGGCGCCGCCCCCGGCCGGATCGGGACGGTGACCGTCACCGACGCCCGTGGCGGCCCGGCCGGCTGGTCCCTGACCGGCAAGGTCACCGACTTCACCGGGCCCGGCGGGATCCGTATCCCGGGCGCCTCCCTGTCCTGGACCCCGAGGTGCGTGGCGGCCCCGGGCAGCATCAGCACCTGTACCCCGGGCAGTGCGGGCGTGGTGGGCCCGGAGGGGGCGCTCCTGGCCTCCACCCCGGACGCCCCGCTGGTCGGCGGCACCTTCACCATCGACGCCACGGTCACCCTGCGGGTGCCGCCGTACACCCCGCCGGGTGCGTATACGGCGGTCCTGACCCTGACCTTGTCGTGAGGGGGCGGTCGGGCCCGGCACCGCTCCGCCGTCTCCTGGGGCTCCGCGCCTTGAGAACCGGCCGGGCCGGTGTGGTGGTGCTGCTCGGCGGGATCGCCCTCGGTGGGACCGCCGGGACGGCGAAGGCCGCGGACAACGGGCAGTGGTCGGTGGCGCCCGTCGCGAACACCGTCGGGCAGCGGCCGTACTTCTATCTCGCCGCCGCGCCCGGCCAGTCCGTCGCCGACGCCGTCACCCTCACCAACCGCACCGACCGGCCCCGCACCTTCCGGCTGTACGCCGCCGACGCCTACAACACCGCCCGCGACGGCGGCTTCGCCCTGCGCGGCCCCGACGAGCCGCGGCTGGCCACCGCCGCGTGGGCGAAGCTCGACCGGGAGCGGGTCACCGTGGCGGCCCGCTCGTCGGTCTCCGTCCGCTTCACCGTCGCCGTCCCCGACCGGGCGGAACCGGGGGACCACCCCGGCGCCGTCGTGGCCCTGGAGGAACGGCCGGCCGGCGCGGCCGACACGGGCCGGGGGATCGGCGTACAGCAGGCCGTCGCCGCCCGGCTGTACCTGCGGGTGACCGGCCCCACCGCTCCCGCCCTCGTCGTCCGGGACGTCACCGTGAAGCGTCGCGGCTCCGGGGCGGACATCTCGTACACGCTCCACAACATCGGCAACGTCACGCTCCGCCCCCGGGCCACCCTCACCGCCACCGGCGTCCTCGGCCGCCCGCTCCTCGCCCGCGAGCTCGGCCGGCCGCCCGCCGAACTGCTGCCGGGTCAGGAAGTACGGCTCGCCGCCCGTTGGGAGGGCGCGCCCAGAGCGGAATGGGCCGAGGTCACGGTGCGCGCCCGGGCCGACGGAACCACAGCTCAGGGCCGTGCGGGCCTCGCCGACCACCCCTCGCTCACGGGTGTGCCGGCCCTCGCCGCCGTGATCTGGTCGGCGCTGGGAGCCGCATCGGGGAGAATGGCCCGTATGAGCGATCGTTCCCCCGAGACCACCGCCCCGCACCGTGCGGGGTTCGCCTGCTTCGTCGGCCGCCCCAATGCGGGGAAGTCGACCCTCACCAACGCACTCGTGGGCACCAAGGTCGCGATCACCTCCAACCGGCCGCAGACCACCCGCCACACCGTCCGCGGCATCGTGCACCGCCCCGACGCGCAGCTCGTCCTCGTGGACACGCCCGGTCTGCACAAGCCGCGCACCCTGCTCGGCGAGCGCCTCAACGACGTCGTACGGACCACCTGGGCCGAGGTCGACGTCATCGGCTTCTGCCTGCCGGCCGACCAGAAGCTCGGCCCCGGCGACAAGTTCATCGCCAAGGAGCTGGCGGGGATCAAGAAGACCCCCAAGATCGCCATCATCACCAAGACCGACCTGGTCGAGTCCAAGCAGCTGGCGGAGCAGCTCCTCGCCGTGCACCAGCTCGGCGCCGAGCTCGGCTTCGAGTGGGCCGAGATCGTTCCCGTCTCGGCCGTCGGCGACACCCAGGTCCAGCTGCTGGCCGACCTGATCGCGCCGCTGCTGCCGGAGAGCCCGCCGCTGTACCCCGAGGGCGACCTCACCGACGAGCCCGAGATGGTCATGGTCGCGGAGCTGATCCGCGAGGCCGCGCTGGAGGGCGTACGGGACGAGCTCCCGCACTCCATCGCCGTGGTCGTCGAGGAGATGATCCCGCGCGAGAACCGTCCGGCGGACCGCCCGCTGCTCGACATCCACGCCAACGTCTACATCGAGCGGCCGAGCCAGAAGGGCATCATCATCGGCCCGAAGGGCTCCCGCCTGAAGGAGGTCGGGATGAAGTCGCGCAAGCACATCGAGGCGCTGCTCGGCACCCCGGTCTTCCTCGACCTGCACGTGAAGGTCGCCAAGGACTGGCAGCGGGACCCCAAGCAGCTGCGCAAGCTCGGCTTCTGAGGCGCGCACCGCACGCCCCGACGACACGAGGAACGGACGCCGCCCCGCAGGGGGCCGCGTCCGTTCGTCGTTCCGCCGGTGCGCCGGTCCGTCCGGCTACGCGGGCCGGCGCACCCGGACCACGTTGTCCGTACGGGTCCCGGGCGTTCCGTCGGGCTGGTTCTGCACCCGCTCGGTCTCCTCGGCACGCAGCACCTCCCAGCCCGCAGTGACCGGCTCCAGCTGCGCGAGGACCTCTGCGGGGGTGGGGAAGTGGGCCTCCTCCCGCTCCTCCTGCCACGGCGCCCAGCCCGCGTGTCCGACCACCAGCAGGGTGCCGCCGGGGGCCACGGCCGCGGCGGCCGTGCGCAGGACCGCGTCACGCGGGAAGTCGCCGTAGTTGTGCAGGAAGCACGCGGAGACGAGGTCGAACTCCCCCTGCGGGAAGGACTCCGTCAGATCGTGCCGGGCGAAGGAGACGCGGTCGTCGACCCCGGCCTCCGCCGCGTGCTCGGCCGCCCGGCCGAGGGCGACCCCGGAGATGTCGGTCCCGGTGACCGTCCAGCCGCGGCGGGCCAGCCACACGGCGTCGGCGCCCTCCCCGCACCCCAGGTCCAGGGCCCGGCCCGGGGCGAGGGCGGACACCTCGTGCACCAGCATGGCGTTGGGCTCGCCGCTCCAGATGCGGTGGCTCTCCCCGTAGCGGCCGTCCCAGAACTCCTCGCCCGCCTCCGACCCGGGCGCGGGGTGGTGGTGGGTGTGCGGGTGGGTGTGCGTGTGCTCGGTCATGGGTTCCTCTTCCAGTACGGGTGCCGGTACGGCCGATGCTGCGCCCGCCCGACGGGCCGCGGCAAACTTTGTTGCCGACCCGGCAAAGAGGAGTCCGAGGGGCGGTGAACCCTGCCGGTCAGGGAACCGGGCCGCCCCGGTACGGCGCCGGCGGCCGCGTCACACCTGCGGTTCGGCGATCAGGGCCGTGGCCACCCGGCGGAAGCCGATGCGGGCGTAGACACGGGCCACGTCCTCGTCACCCGCCGACAGGAAGACCGTACGGGCGCCGCGCGCGCGGGCCCGTGCGACCAGGGCCGCCGTGACCCCGAGGGCCAGGCCCTGGCGGCGGGCCGACGGGAGGGTGCCGACGCCCACCACCTCCACGACGTCCCCGACGGGGTTGTACTGGCCCGCGCAGAGCACCACGCCGTCCCGTACGGCCGCGGCCAGGACCGTGCTGCCCGCCGCGAGCTTCGCGGACACCCGGGCCCGGCCCGCCTCGGCCGCCGGTTCCGCCACCGCCGCCGCCAGTTCTGCGGGGCCCGCCTCGCCGACCGCCGTGCCCGGGGCCGCGAAGGCCAGGGCCGGGACCGCGACGGCCGCGGTCAGCAGCGGGTCGTCGGCTTCGAGCAGACGGACCTCCGGGTGCGGGGGAAGGGCCTCCGCCGAGGGGTCCAGGACCATCAGCGGGTGCGCGTGGACATGGAGTCCCGCCGCCTCCACCGCGGCCCGTAGCGAGGGGCTGGTTTCGGCCACCCACTCGAAGGCTTCGGGAACCTTCAGCTCCCGCTGGCGCTCCCATACCCGTTCCACGTCGGCCCGGGTCGCCTCGGGGCCGCCGAGCGCGGGCCGCGCGTAGTACGGCCAGCCCGCGCCCTCCTGGACGAACAGGGTCAGGGGGCCGAAGTCCTCGGCCCGGGCCCCGCCCACCCGCGGCACCGTGTCGTAGTACCGCTCCAGCTCGGACAGCGTCGAATCGATCATGTGGTTGGTCATCCGGCCATCCAAACAAAGCGGCGCCGCGCGGGCACCTCGTTTCGGGCCGGTTCAGGCACCCTCCTTCAGCACGCGCGAGATCAGCGCCCGCTGGGCGTCCGACAGGTTCGGCTCCGCGCAGGCCACCGTCTGCCCGTCTACGGTGATCCGGTACGAGAAGCCGTCCCGCACCCGGTCCGCCGGGTCGCCCGGCGGACCGGGCCGCAGCGCGAGCCGGGCCAGGGCCTGCCACTCGCCCTCGTCCGGCCGGCCCGCGGTGTCCATCTCGGCCCGGCGCTCGATGCCCGCGAAGCCGCCCGTCCGTACCACCTGAATGCGCATGGGGGCCCTCTACCCCGCGAGCGGGACGCCCACCGCGGACCACGCCTTCTGGAGTGCCTGGTGCTCCGCACCGCCGTCCCCGTACCGGGTCACGGCCGCCGCCGTCGAGAGCCGGGCGAAGTCCGCGAAGTCGGCCCTGGGGGTGAGGTCGCCGCCGGTCAGGGTGTCGTACCAGATCTGCCCGGCCCGCTCCCAGGCCTTGCCGCCCAGCTCGGTGGCCACGATGTAGAAGGCGTGGTTGGGGATGCCGGAGTTGATGTGGACGCCGCCGTTGTCGCTGTGGGTGTTCACGTAGCCGTCCATCGTGGCCGGCTGCGGGTCCTTGCCGAGTTCGTCGTCGTCGTACGCGGTGCCCGGGGCCTTCATCGAGCGCAGCGCGACGCCGGTGACGTTGGGTCCGAGCAGCCCGGCTCCGATCAGCCAGTCGGCCTGGTCGGCGGTCTGCTCCAGCGAGTACTGCTTGATCAGCGAGCCGAAGACGTCCGACATCGACTCGTTCAGGGCGCCCGACTGGCCGCGGTAGGTCAGGTTCGCCGTGTACTGGGTGACCCCGTGGGTCAGCTCGTGACCGATGACGTCCACCGACACGGTGAAGTCGAGGAAGAGGTCCCCGTCGCCGTCTCCGAAGACCATCTGCTGGCCGTCCCAGAAGGCGTTGTTGTAGTCCTCGCCGTAGTGCACGGTCGCGTCCAGGGGGAGCCCGGAGTCGTCGATCGAGCGCCGGCCGAAGCCCTGCAGGAACAGTTCGTACGTCGCCCCGAGCCCCGCGTAGGCGCGGTTGACGGTGGCGTCCTTGCTCAGCGGGTCCCCCTCCCCGCGGACCTTGGTTCCGGGCAGCCGGGTGCGGTGCTGGGCGTCGTAGATCGTCCGGTCCGGGTCGTCGGAGGCCGGAGCGGCGAGGGCGGGGGTGATTCCCCGGACGGCGGTGACCCGGCGCCGGGTGCGCAGCAGGGAGTCGTGCTCCAGGGTGCGCTGGGCGAGGTCGGCGCGGCGGGAGTCCTCGGACAGGGCGGCCTTGTCGAGGAGGTGCGGCGGGACGACGGTGCAGAAGACAGGGTCATGGCGGTGGGTGTGGGAGGCATCCATGCCGGAAATGTGGCAGTGGGTCATGACGCTGTCACTACCTGCGACCATGATTCATTCACTTGTCTGAAAGTGGTGACGCCGGATTGACGGAACAACCGGACCCGGCGGGAGCGAACGAGGCTTGGCTCACATTTGGGGCAAATCGGACCCTCGGGTCTTGCATACTGAAACAGGTCCTCGCGTAACGGCGCGGCTCGGCTAGGCTCGGCCCATCATGCGTTTCGGGCTGCTTCTCCTTAGCTGCCGCGGCGAGGGTCTGTAGTCGTAGGCCGACCCCCTCCCCGCGGAGTCTGGTGTTGCGGTTTTCACTACCGCCGTCGGCCGTCCCAGCGAACTACACGCGGACACGCGAGGAGCCCAACGCCATGAGCCAGCAGCCTTTTGTCGGTCGCCCCACGCCCATCACGAACGCGACCCACTCCCAGAAGTCCTCCGGGATGCCGATCCACAAGTACGGCTCGTACGAGCAGGTGGACATCCCCGACCGCACCTGGCCGGACGCCCGCGTCACCAAGGCCCCCCGCTGGCTCTCCACCGACCTGCGCGACGGCAACCAGTCGCTGATCGACCCGATGACCCCCGCCCGCAAGCGCGAGATGTTCGACCTGCTGGTGCGCATGGGCTACAAGGAGATCGAGGTCGGGTTCCCCTCCTCCGGCGAGACCGACTTCGCCTTCGTGCGCTCCATCATCGAAGAGGGCGCGATCCCGGACGACGTCACCATCTCCGTACTGACCCAGGCCCGCGAGGACCTGATCGAGCGGACCGTGGAGTCCCTGGTCGGCGCCAAGCGCGCCACCGTCCACCTCTACAACGCGACCGCCCCGACCTTCCGCCGGGTCGTCTTCCGCGGCTCCAAGGAGCAGATCAAGCAGATCGCCGTCGACGGCACCCGCCTGGTCATGGAGTACGCCGAGAAGCTGCTGGGCCCGGAGACCACCTTCGGCTACCAGTACAGCCCGGAGATCTTCACCGACACCGAGCTGGACTTCGCCCTGGAGGTCTGCGAGGCCGTCTGCGACGTCTGGCAGCCGGCCGAGGGCCGCGAGATCATCCTGAACCTGCCCGCCACCGTGGAGCGTTCGACGCCGTCCACCCACGCGGACCGCTTCGAGTGGATGGCCCGCAACCTGACCCGCCGCGAGCACATCTGCATCTCCGTGCACCCGCACAACGACCGGGGCACCGCCGTCGCCGCCGCCGAGCTGGCCCTGATGGCCGGCGCCGACCGCATCGAGGGCTGCCTGTTCGGACAGGGCGAGCGCACCGGCAACGTCGACCTGATCACGCTGGGCATGAACCTGTTCTCGCAGGGCATCGACCCGCAGATCGACTTCTCGCAGATCGACGAGATCCGTCGCACCAGCGAGTACTGCAACCAGATGGAGGTCCACCCGCGCCACCCCTACGCGGGCGACCTGGTCTACACCGCCTTCTCCGGCTCCCACCAGGACGCCATCAAGAAGGGCTTCGACGCCATGGAGGCCGACGCGGCCGCCCAGGGCAAGACCGTCGACGACATCGAGTGGGCCGTCCCGTACCTGCCGATCGACCCGAAGGACGTCGGCCGCTCCTACGAGGCGGTCATCCGGGTCAACTCGCAGTCCGGCAAGGGCGGCATCGCGTACGTTCTGAAGAACGACCACAAGCTGGACCTGCCGCGCCGCATGCAGATCGAGTTCTCCCGGATCATCCAGGCCAAGACCGACGCCGAGGGCGGCGAGGTCACGCCGAAGGCGATCTGGGACGTCTTCTCGGACGAGTACCTGCCCAACCCCGAGAACCCGTGGGGCCGCATCCAGCTGCGCTCCGGTTCGACGGCCACCGACAAGGACGGCACCGACACGCTGACCGTCGAGGCGGTCGTGGACGGCGTGGAGACGGTCCTGGACGGCACCGGCAACGGTCCGATCTCCGCCTTCTTCGACGCGCTGGCCGGCATCGGTGTCGACGCCCGCCTGCTGGACTACACCGAGCACACGATGAGCGAGGGCGCCTCCGCCGTGGCCGCCTCGTACATCGAGTGCGCGATCGACGGCCGCGTCCTGTGGGGCATCGGCATCGACGCCAACACCACCCGCGCCTCCCTGAAGGCGGTCATCTCCGCCGTCAACCGCGCGGGCCGCTGACCCCTGAGGGTGAACCGTGCGTGGACCCCGCCCCTCCCTTGCGGAGGAGGCGGGGTTCCGTCGTTCCCGGGCAGGCCGGGTGTCCGGGTGTCCGGGCGTCCGGGTGTGCGGGCGGGCTCAGCGGGCCAGGTAGCCGCCGTCCACCGGAAGGACCACGCCCGTCACGAACGAGGCCGCGTCCGAGGCCAGGAAGGCGATGACCCGGGCCACCTCCTCGGGCTCCCCGAGCCGGCCCATCGGGTGCGCCCCCGTGACCTCCGACAGGTACTCCGGTCCGCCCGGCTCGTCCTGCAGGGCGATCACCCGCTCCGTACGGATGGTTCCGGGTGCCACCGCGTTGACCCGGATCCCGTGCGCGGCCCACTCCACCGCGAGGTGCTTGGTCAGCCCCGACGCCACGAACTTCGCGGGTCCGTACGCCGCCTGGCGGGCCTGCCCGGCCACCCCCGAGATCGAGGACACACAGACCAGGGACCCGCCGGGGCGCGGCTGGGAGGTCATCGCCTCGATGGCGTACTTGCAGGTCAGGAACATGCCGCGGCCGTCGACCGCCATGACGTGATCCCAGTCCTCGGGACTGGTCTCCCGTACGTCGGAGAGGGGGAGCACCCCGGCGTTCGCCACGGCGACGTCCAGGCGCCCGTACGCCCCGACGGCGGCCGCGACCATCGCGCGATTGGCCTCCGGATCGGCCACGTCACCGGTGACGGCGGTGACCGCGCACCCCTCTTCGGCCAGTTCCGTACGCAGGGCCTCGACCCCGGGGCCATCGATGTCGGCCGCGGTCACCAGAGCCCCGGAGCGGGCCAGCAACAGGGCGGTGGCCCGGCCGATCCCGCTCGCGGCGCCGGTGACCAGACAGGACTTCTCGTTCATGCGGCGAACCCTAGAGGCCGCGGGGAGGGGGCGGGGGGACGCCGGGGACACAGACCGGCCAAGTCCGCGGCCCGCGACAGGTTGTCTTGTCACACGACTGACGCATCCTCACCGATGTGGCTAACATCACGCCCACCCGGCGATGTTGCCGGAAGGTTACGGAGGTGCGACGTGCTGCCAGTTCGGGGTGGGGACGGCCGGAAGCTGACGGTCTGGGGCACCCGTACCACCTGGAGCACCGTGGGTGACGGGGAGTTCTTCTGCCCGGCCTGCGGTGGGGACCGCAATTACCGCAGGCGGACCGGACGGCGCCGGTTCACCGTCCTCGGGGTGCCGCTGCTGCCCCGCGGGCAGGCCGGGCCCGTGATCGAGTGCCAGGGCTGCCGCGCGCGCTTCGACACCGACGTCCTGGACCACCTGACCACGACCCGCTTCACGGCCCTCCTGCGCGACGCCGTGCACACCGTGGCGCTGGCGGTGCTCACCGCGGGCGGCACCGCCTCGCGCAGCGCGCTGGAGGCCGCGGTGGGTGCCGTGCGGACCGCGGGCTTCCAGGACTGCACCGAGGAGCAGCTGGAGTCCCTCGTGGAGGCGCTGTCCACGGACGAGGGCCGGCTCGGGCTGTACGACGTCCCGGAGTGCTGCGGGGCCGCACTGTCGATAGAGCTCCACGAGGCCCTGGAACCGCTGGCTCCGCACCTGGCCGGCCCCGGCCGTGAATCGATCCTGCTCCAGGGGGCCCGTATCGCGCTCGCGGACGGCCCGTACACCCCGGCCGAGCGCGAGGTGCTCGCGACGGTCGGCGCGGCGCTGCGGATCGACACGGACGAGGTGACCCGCCTGCTGTCGGCGGTGCGCGCTCCCTGACGGGGGTGTTCCACGGATCCGGCCCGGGCCGGACACGAGCGGCCCCGCGCGAACTCACCGCGCGGGGCCGCTCGTGTCCGGTCCGTGGACTCCGCACGGGCCCGTGCCGTCCGAAACGGCCTTTCGCGACGTAACGATCCGGCCTCGCATGGCCTGTTTCGGGACGCGTGAACGCGATGTGAAGGCCGTAAGTGCGCCATGTGTCCACCAGTCGGACGCCCGGAACGAGGCCTTCGGATTTGCCGGCCCGAAGGGCTGCAAACCCCATCTCCGCACGTCGCGAGGTGGGTGCTTCACGGCTGCGCGGCGGGAACACCCGGCTCCGCGGCGCTGTGCGCATACCCCTGCCCAAGGCTCCGCACCACTGGAGAAACCTACAGATCGGGCACGCCTGAACGTCAACAGTTTGTCGAAGTCGACGATATGTGTGAGGCCACCCACAGGCGTTCAATTCCGGTCACACGACAAGACGGCGCCGTTAACACAGCGCGGCTTCGATTCACCTCAGCGTGAATGCACTGACAACCCTGGCGTACCAACGGGTTAGCGACCCACTACGCCCAGGGGCAACCAGATCTCCTCTCACTTACCTACCTTGAAGGGCAAGGCTGAGATGGCACGTGTCGCCGCCCGGCTTTCCACCGACGGAGAGCAGAGCACGCACCCGGTCGACGAGGTGCTCCCCCTCCCCAAGCTCGCGCTGTACGGCTTCCAGCACGTACTCGCCTTCTACGCCGGCGCGGTGATCGTTCCGATCATCGTCGGCAACGCGCTGAAGCTGAGCCCTGAACAGCTGGTCTACCTGATCAACGCGGACCTCTTCACCTGCGGTATCGCCTCGATCATCCAGGCCTGGGGCATAGGCCGGATCGGCGCCCGCCTGCCGCTGATCCAGGGCGTGACCTTCACCGCGGTCTCCCCGATGATCGCCATCGGTCTCGGCGCCGGCGGCGGTACCGCCGCCCTGCTGGTCATCTACGGTGCGGTGATCACCGCCGGTATCGCCACCTTCGCCTTCGCCTGGCTCCCGGCCAAGGCGTTCCGGACGGTGATGCGGCTGTTCCCGCCGGTCGTCACCGGCACGGTGATCACCGTCCTGGGCATCGTGCTGATCCCGGTCGGTCTCAACGACGCGGCCGGCGGCCTCGGCAGCCCCGACTTCGGAGACCCGAAGAACTTCGCCTACGCCGGCGGCACCATGCTCTTCATCCTCATCCTGATGAAGATCGGCAAGCCGTTCCTCTCCAGCATCTCGATCCTCCTCGGCCTGGTCGTCGGCACCACCGTCGCCTTCCTGCTCGGCGACGCGAAGTTCGGCGACGTGAGCAACTCCGAATGGATCGGGGTCACCACCCCCTTCCACTTCGGCGCCCCGAAGTTCGAGTGGTTCCCGATCGTCCTGATGCTCATCGTCATGCTGATCACCATGGTCGAGACGACCGGTGACACCTACGCCGTCGGCGACATCGTCGGCAAGGAGGTCGACAGCGAGACCGTGGCGCGCGCCCTGCGTGCCGACGGCGCCGCGACCGCTCTCGGCGGTGTCCTCAACTCCTTCCCGTACGTGGCCTTCGCCGAGAACGTCGGCCTGGTCCGGATGACGAAGGTGAAGAGCCGGTTCGTGGTGGTCGCCGCGGGTGTCTTCATGATCGTCCTGGGTCTGCTGCCCAAGGCCGCCGCGATCGTCGCCGCCGTCCCGCACGGAGTCCTCGGCGGCGCCGCGACCGTCATGTTCGCCATGGTCGCCCTCGCCGGTATCCAGACCCTGGCCAAGGTGGACCTGAAGGAGGAGAAGAACGCGCTGATCGTCGGCGTCTCCCTCGCCTTCGCCCTGCTCCCCGCGACCGTTCCGGTCTTCTTCACCAAGCACATGGACCCGGACCTGTCCTCGCTGCTCAACAGCGGCGTGACGCTCGGCGCCACGGCGGCCATCGTCCTCAACCTGGTCTTCAACGGCCTGGGCAAGGAAGGCGCCCACGACGCCCCCAAGGTCGAACTGCCCGCCCAGCCGACGGCGGGCGAGGAGTCCCCGGCAGCCGTACCGGCCCCGTCGGGCGAGGGCGAAGAAGCCCGGACGCCCGCCTCCTGACCCTCCCAAGGGGTGGACCCCGGCCGGGCCCCGCGCCCGGCCGGGGCCGCTGCCGTCCACGACGGGCAGACGCTGCCCGTCGTTGCGGCGCCGTACGGGACAATGGGCGCATGAGTCTGTTCCGCGACGACGGCATCGTGCTGCGCACCCAGAAGCTGGGTGAGGCGGACCGCATCATCACGCTGCTGACCCGCGGCCACGGCAGGGTGCGGGCCGTGGCCCGCGGGGTCCGGCGCACGAAGTCCAAATTCGGTGCCGGGCTGGAACCTTTCTCCCACGCCGACGTGCAGTTCTTCGCCCGGGGCAGCGAACTGATCGGCCGCAGCCTCCCGCTCTGCACCCAGACCGAGATCATCGCCCCGTACGGCAACGGCATCGTCACCGACTACGCCCGCTACACCGCCGGCACCGCCATGCTGGAGACCGCCGAGCGGTTCACCGAGAACGAGGGCGAGCCCGCCGTGCAGCAGTACCTGCTGCTCGTCGGAGCCCTGCGCACCCTCTCGCGCGGCGAGCACGAGCCCCACCTCATCCTCGACGCCTTCCTGCTGCGCTCCCTCGCCGTCAACGGATACGCCCCCAGCTTCGAGGACTGCGCGAAGTGCGGCATCCACGGACCCAACCGGCACTTCTCCGTCGCCGCGGGCGGGGTGATATGCGGGGACTGCCGGGTGCCCGGCAGCGTCGTACCCTCATCGGAGGCCATCGCCCTGCTCAGCGCCCTGCTGACGGGCGACTGGGGGCATGCCGACGCGTGCGAGGCGCGTCACGTGCGGGAGGGCAGCGGGCTGGTCTCCGCCTACCTGCACTGGCATCTGGAGCGCGGGCTACGCTCCTTGCGATACGTCGAGAAATAGGAGCTGGACACATGGCACGACGCGGGATTCTGGGGCGCTCTCGCCGGGAGTACAAGATTCCCGAGCCGCACCCCTCCGGCGCGGTCCCCCCGAAGATCCCCGGCGAGCTCGTCCCGAACCACGTGGCGATCGTCATGGACGGCAACGGCCGCTGGGCCAAGGAGCGCGGCCTGCCCCGTACCGAGGGCCACAAGGTCGGCGAGGGCGTCGTCCTCGACGTGCTCAAGGGCTGCCTGGAGATGGGCGTCAAGAACCTCTCCCTCTACGCATTCTCGACGGAGAACTGGAAGCGCTCGCCCGACGAGGTCCGCTTCCTGATGAACTTCAACCGCGACGTCATCCGGCGCCGCCGCGACGAGATGAACGAGCTGGGCATCCGCATCCGCTGGGTCGGCCGCATGCCGAAGATGTGGAAGTCGGTCGTCCAGGAGCTCCAGGTGGCGCAGGAGCAGACCGTCGACAACGACGCCATGACCCTGTACTTCTGCGTCAACTACGGCGGTCGCGCGGAGATCGCGGACGCGGCGCAGGCCATCGCCCGGGACGTGGCGGCGGGCAGGCTCGACCCGTCGAAGGTCAACGAGAAGACCTTCGCCAAGTACATCTACTACCCGGACATGCCGGACGTGGATCTGTTCCTGCGCCCGAGCGGCGAGCAGCGCACCTCCAACTACCTGATCTGGCAGAGCGCGTACGCCGAGATGGTCTACCAGGACGTGCTGTGGCCCGACTTCGACCGCCGCGACCTGTGGCGGGCCTGCCTGGAGTACGCCCAGCGCGACCGCCGCTTCGGCGGCGCGGTGCCGAACCAGCCCGAGGGTTCGGCGGGCTGAGCCACCCGTACCCTCATCGCATGAACACGGGTGAGGGTCGCGTACAGCAGACGGCGGAGCAGAGCGGGCAGGCCGGGGCCACGGGGGAGCAGGCCGTCTTCGCCTACCGGCTGACGCTCGCCGACATCAGGGGAGCCGTACGGGCCCGGGCCCGCCGGACGACGGCGGGCCGGCTGGAGACGCTGCTCCTGCCGTTGCTGGCAGCCGTCGCCACCGCGGGCTTCGGCCTGCTGGGCGGTTCCCGGCCGATCGCGATCGTGGCCTCGGTGGTCCCCGCCCTCGGCGTCGCGATCGGCGGTGTCTTCTGGATCCGGCGCAGCATGGCCCGCCGGGTGTACTCCGTGACGGAGCCGTACGGGCAATGCCGCACGGTGGCCGACGAGCGGGGCAGCGCGACCACGGGCGAGACCATGTCGTACACGATGGACTGGACGCTCTTCCCGCAGTACACGGAGACGCAGGAGCTGTTCGTCCTGTTCGGGGGCACGGGTGCGGCCGCTGTGGCGACGCTGCCGAAGCGGGGCGCACAGCACCCCGACGACGTCGACCGGCTGCGCGCGATCCTGGACCGGAACGTGAAGCGGGTCTAAGCGGCCGCAGCGCAGTCGGCGCAGGTGCCGAAGATCTCCACCGTGTGGGCGACGTTCACGTAGCCGTGCTCGGCCGCGATGGACTCCGCCCACTTCTCCACGGCCGGGCCCTCCACCTCGACGGCCTTGCCGCACTTGCGGCAGACCAGGTGATGGTGGTGGTCCCCGGTGGAGCACCGGCGGTAGACGGACTCGCCGTCACTGGTGCGCAGGACGTCGACCTCGCCGGCGTCCGCGAGGGACTGGAGCGTCCGGTAGACGGTGGTCAGGCCCACGGAATCGCCACGGTGCTTGAGCATGTCGTGGAGTTCCTGGGCGCTGCGGAACTCGTCCACCTCGTCCAGCGCCGCCGCGACCGCGGCCCGCTGCCGGGTGGATCGTCCTCGTACTGGCGCGGTATTCATCTCGCCAGGAGCAGTCGCCACCGGTTCCTCCTCGTATAGGCCTGCGGCCATTGTGCCAGCCCGCTAGACCTTCACATCGTCGCGCGTGCAGACCTCCTCGGCCGCGCGTGCGGCTCTGGCCCGGCGCCTGGCCAGAGGAGAGGACAGGGCGGTCATCACCATGAAGACACCGATCGCGAGCAGCACGATCGTCGCACCCGAGGGCACGTTGATGTAGTAGGTGGCCGCCGTGCCCGTCAGCGAGACGGTCACGCTGATGGCCATGGCCAGGCCGAGGGTGGCGGCGAAACTGCGGGTGAGGCGCTGGGCGGCCGCGACCGGGATCACCAGCATCGCGCTGACCAGCAGCAGGCCGACGATGCGCATCGCGACGGTGACGGTGACGGCGGCGGTGACCGCGATCAGCAGGTTCAGGGCGCGCACGGGCAGGCCGGTGACGCGGGCGAACTCCTCGTCCTGGCAGACGGCGAAGAGCTGCCTGCGCAGGCCGATGGCCACGGCGAGGACGAAGGCGGCGAGGATCGCCATCGCCGTCACGTCCTCGGCGGCGACCGTGGTGATCGAGCCGAACATGGAGCCCAGGAGGCTGGCCGTCTGCCCGCCCCCGAGGTTGATGATCATGACGCCCCCGGCGAGGCCGCCGTAGAAGAGCATGGCGAGGGCCACGTCCCCGCTGGTCCGGCCGCGGGACCGGATCAGTTCCATGCCGACGGCGCCGACGACGGCGACGAGCGTCGCCATCCAGACCGGGCTGGTCTGGAGCACGAAGCCGAGCGCGACACCGGTCATGGCGACGTGACCGAGGCCGTCGCCCATGAGCGCCTGGCGGCGCTGGACGAGGTAGGTGCCGATGGCGGGGGCCGTGATGCCGACCAGGGCGGCCGCGATCAGCGCGCGCTGCATGAAGGCGTAGTCGAGGATGTCCATCAGCTCAGCAGTCCCGTCCGCAGGGCCCCGGCGTCGTGCGCCGCGTGGGGGTGTACGTGGTCGTGGCCGGGCAGGGCGTGCTGCCCCACGGCCTCCGGGGGCGGGCCGTCGTGGACGACGCAGCCGTCGCGCAGGACGACGGCGCGGTCGATCAGGGGTTCGAGCGGGCCCAGCTCGTGCAGCACGAGCAGGACGGTGGAGCCGGCGGCGACCTGCGCGCGCAGGGCGTTCGCCAGGACCTCCTGGTTGGCGAGGTCCACCCCCGCCATCGGCTCGTCCATGATCAGCAGCTCGGGTTCGACGGAGAGCGCCCGGGCTATGAGCACGCGCTGGTGCTGGCCGCCGGAGAGGGCGTCCACCGAGGCGTCGGCGTAGGAGTCCATGTCGACGAGGGCCAGGGCGTGCTCGATGGCGTCCCTGTCTGCCTTGCGCAGGAGTCCGAAGCGGGAGCGGGCGAGCCGGCCGGAGGAGACGACCTCGCGGACGGTGGCCGGGACGCCGCCGGCGGCGGTGGTGCGCTGGGGGACGTACCCGATGCGCGACCAGTCGCGGAAGCGCTTGAACTCGGTGCCGAAGAGGCTGAGGGTTCCGTCGGACAGCGGGACCTGGCCGACCACGGCGCGGACGGCCGTGGACTTGCCGGAGCCGTTGGCGCCGAGCAGCGCTACCACCTCACCGCGGTGGACGGTGAGGTCGATCCCGCGCAGCACGGGGCGCGAGCCGAGCGAGGCCGTGGCCCCGCGCAGGGATATGACGGGCGGCTGGTCAGCTGCCGGTCCGGGCGTGGACTGCATGGCTCGCGCCTCCGTTGCTGCTGTCATCTACTTGGCTCCGAGCGCCTTCTGGAGGTTCTTCAGGTTGGACCGCATGACCTCGAAGTAGTCAGCGCCCTGGGAGGCGTCGGTGATTCCTTCGAGCGGGTCCAGGACATCGGTCCGCAGGCCGGTGTCCGTCGCGAGGGTCCTGGCCGTCTTGTCGCTGGCCAGGGTCTCGAAGAACACGGTGGTGACATTGTCCTTCTTCGCGACGGCCTGAAGATCCTTCATCCGGGCCGGGCTCGGCTCGGACTCGGGGTCGACGCCGGAGATGCCCTCCTGGTCGAGGCCGTAGCGCTCGGCGAGGTAGCCGAAGGCGGAGTGGGTGGTGATGAAGGTCCTGGAGGCCGTGTTCTTCAGGCCGTCCTTGAACTCGGTGTCCAGCGCGGTCAGTTTGCCGACGAGCTCGTCGGTGTTCTTCCGGTAGTCCGCGGCGTGGCCGGGGTCGGCCTTCTCCAGGGCGGCGCCGACGCCCTTGGCGATCTCCGCGTACTTGACCGGGTCGAGCCAGACGTGCGGGTCCTTGCCGCCCTCGCCGTGGTCGTGGTCGTGGCCCTCGCCCTCGGCGTGGCCCTCCTCGGCGCCGTGGTCGTGGCCTGCGGAGCCGTGGACCTCCAGCTCGGTGAGGGTCGCCGCGTCGACGACGTTCTTCACGCCGGACTGGGCGACGGCCTTGTCGACGGCGGGCTGCAGGCTCTTGAGGTAGAGGACCACGTCGGCCTCGCCGAGCTGCCCGGTCTGCTTCGGGGTGATCTCCAGGTCGTGCGGTTCGACGCCGGGCTTGGTCAGGCCGTCGACCTTCACGTGCTCCTTGCCGATCTGCTCGGCGAGGAACTGCAGGGGGTAGAACGCCGCCGTCACGCCGACCTTGCCGTCCTTGTCGCCGCCGGTACCGGCAGCGGCTCCGGAGCAGGCGGTCAGGGCCGTGGCGCCGAGGGCGACGGCTCCGGCGAGGGCGGCGGTGGGTATGAGGCGTCGTACGTTCATGACATCCATTTTCATCAAAGATGGAAACGATTGTCAAAAACCCAGGTGGGAGGCCCGGGCGGGCCGGCCTGGAAGGGGAACCGATTTGAAAGGGGGGGTGCGGGCGCCGGTAACCTAAAGACTTCGCCGTTCGTCCTCGTAATGAAGAGAGCACCGTGGCCGCCGACAAGATCGAAACCATCGTCAGCCTGAGCAAGCGCCGTGGCTTCGTTTTCCCGTGCAGTGAGATCTACGGTGGCTCCAAGGCCGCCTGGGACTACGGCCCGCTCGGTGTCGAGCTCAAGGAGAACATCAAGCGCCAGTGGTGGAAGGCGATGGTCACCGGGCGTGAGGACATCGTCGGTATCGACTCCTCCGTGATCCTGGCTCCCGAGGTCTGGGTTGCCTCCGGCCACGTCGCCACCTTCTCGGACCCGCTGACCGAGTGCACCTCCTGCCACAAGCGTCACCGCGCGGACCACCTTGAGGAGGCGTACGAGGCCAAGCACGGCCGTATGCCCGCCAACGGTCTTGCCGACATCAACTGCCCCAACTGCGGTGTGAAGGGCCAGTTCACCGAG
This sequence comes from Streptomyces venezuelae, assembly GCF_008642275.1. Taxonomy (NCBI): domain Bacteria; kingdom Bacillati; phylum Actinomycetota; class Actinomycetes; order Kitasatosporales; family Streptomycetaceae; genus Streptomyces; species Streptomyces venezuelae. The sequence continues at coordinate 2,461,496 of NZ_CP029189.1, read as the reverse complement.
CCCAAGCAGTTCTCCGGCATGCTGGAGACCCACCTCGGCCCGACCCAGGACACCGGCTCGAAGGCCTACCTGCGCCCCGAGACCGCCCAGGGCATCTTCACCAACTTCGCCGTGGTGCAGACCACTTCGCGCAAGAAGCCGCCCTTCGGCATCGCGCAGATGGGCAAGTCCTTCCGCAACGAGATCACGCCGGGCAACTTCATCTTCCGCACCCGCGAGTTCGAGCAGATGGAGATGGAGTTCTTCGTCAAGCCGGGCGAGGACGAGCAGTGGCAGGAGTACTGGATGCAGGAGCGGTGGAACTGGTACCGCGACCTCGGCATCCGCGAGGAGAACATCCGCTGGTACGACCACCCGAAGGAGAAGCTGTCCCACTACTCGAAGCGCACCGCCGACATCGAGTACCGCTTCAACTTCGGTGGCAACGAGTTCTCCGAGCTCGAAGGCGTCGCCAACCGCACCGACTACGACCTCAAGGCCCACTCCGCCGCCTCGGGTGCGAACCTCACCTACCACGACCAGGAGACGGGCGAGCGCTACACCCCGTACGTCATCGAGCCGGCGGCCGGTGTGAACCGCGCCATGCTCGCCTTCATGCTCGACGCGTACAACGAGGACGAGGCCCCGAACGCCAAGGGCGTCATGGAGAAGCGCACCGTGATGCGCCTCGACCCGCGCCTGGCCCCGATCAAGGTCGCCGTCCTGCCGCTGTCCCGCAACGCGCAGCTGTCGCCGAAGGCCAAGGGCCTCGCCGCCGACCTGCGCAAGAACTGGAACATCGAGTTCGACGACGCGGGCGCCATCGGCCGCCGCTACCGCCGCCAGGACGAGATCGGTACGCCGTTCTGCGTCACCGTCGACTTCGACACCCTGGACGACAACGCGGTGACCGTGCGCGAGCGCGACACGATGAAGCAGGAGCGCGTCTCCCTGGACCAGATCCAGGCCTACCTCGGCAGCCGTCTGCTCGGCTGCTAGGTCCTGCCGTACGAAGACCGGTGGCCCGGTGCGCTGTGTGCGCACCGGGCCACCGGTCTTTTCGCGGGGTGGGGCCGGATCAGGAAGCCGCTGCCGCCGCCCGGGCCGCGTCCTCGGCCGCGCGGCGCTCCCCCTCGGCCTGGGACCGCTTCCCGTACATGGCGGTCCACACACCGAGTGCGGCGAGCACCCCGTAGATCATGATCGGGCTGACCACCACCATGGTCTTGGTGGGCAGCATGTAGGCGAGGGCCAGGCGGACGAGGGCCTCGGCGACGTAGGTGAGGCCCCACACCAGCGTCATCCGGTTCATGGTGGTGCGGAAGCCCTCGTACTGCCACAGGCCGTTCCACCACGCGGTGCTCGCCGGGGTGCCGTCGGTGGCGAACTTGCGGCCGAAGTAGAACATCAGCGGGCGCGGCGCGAGCAGCGTTGCCAGGCAGAGCAGCCCGAACAGCCCGGTGACCCCCGAGTCCTTGACGAGCAGGGCGCGGGCCGAGTGTGCGCCGACGAGCGAGACGACGGCCGTGATCACCAGGAACACCATGGTGACGACGGCGAACTCGTCGACCTTGCGCCGCCAGGCCACGCTGATGGCGCTGTCGAGCACGGCCCAGGCGCTGCTGAGCAGCAGCGCGGAGAACTCGCTCCAGCCGTGGTCCTTGGTGAGCAGGTTGTACGTGATGATCGGTGCGATCACGTTGAGCCCGATGGTCCGGATCCAGCCGAGGGCGGTGGCGATGCCCGAGCGCTTCGGCGGTCCCGGTTGTGTGACTTGAGTTGCCGGAGTGGACAAAGTTCCCCCTGAGCCGTACCTGATGACGTGCGGTAGGGGGACCGTACGGACTTTGACGGGACGCGAACAACCCGAAGGCGCACAAAATGATCATCAAGTTGTCCGGACTGGCTGATTCCGGGTGCTGCCGGCGGTCCCGCGTCAGGCGCGCAGGCCCCGGATCACGAGGGCGGTGACCGCCTCGAACTCGGTGATGATCGTCGGCGAGAGCCAGTCGGCCGCGTACTGCGGGTCATGGAAGCGGCCGGTGGCGTCGAAGACCGCGCGGGCGGCCGCCGGCACGTCGGCGGCGGCGAGCGAGCCCGCCGCGACGCCCTCGGAGATGATCCGGCCCAGCTGGTCGATCAGCTCGGTCAGATGCGCGTCCACCACGCCGCTGTTCTCGGCGAGCAGCACGGTGTAGGTGGCGAACAGTTCCGGGTCGTCGCCCGCCTTGTGGCGCTTGGCCTCGAAGAGGGCCTCCAGCCATGACTCCAGCTTGGAGGGGGCGCTGCCGGTGGGGGCCGAGGTGATCTCCTCCAGCATGACCACGCTCCTGGCGAGCCAGCGGTCCGTCACGGCCTCGCGCAGCGCTGCCTTGGACGGGAAGTGCCGGTAGACGCTGCCGTGGCTGACGCCCAGGGCGCGGGCCACGTCCACGACGGTCGCCTTGGTGGGGCCGAAGCGGCGCAGCACCTCCTCGGTGGTCGCGAGGATGCGCTCGGGAGTCAGGGGCTCGGCAGCAGCGGGGGGCATGGGTACGACCGTACCGTCAGCTCAGTGCTCACTGTCGAGGTGGGCCATCTGGGCCGCCGGATACCGCTCACCGGCCGCGGCGCCCGCCGGGACGGCCTCCTCGACGGCGGCCAGGTCGGCGGCGTCCAGGGAGATGTCCATGGCACCCAGTGCCTCGGCGAGACGGTCTCGGCGCCGGGCGCCCACCAGCGGCACGATGTCGACCCCGTGCCGCGGCCCCTGTGCGAGCACCCAGGCAATCGCGGTCTGGGCGACGCTCACGCCCTTGGCCTCGGCCACCTTGCGCAGCGCCTCCACCAGGTCGAGGTTCCGGTCGAGGTTGTCGCCCTGGAAGCGGGGGCTCATGCCGCGGAAGTCGCCGGGGGCCAGTGCGCGGTCGCGGGTGAAGTGGCCGCTGATCAGGCCGCGGGACAGCACCCCGTACGCCGTGATCCCTATGCCGAGCTCGCGGGCGGCCGGCAGGATCTCGGCCTCGATGCCGCGGGAGATCAGCGAGTACTCGATCTGGAGGTCGGAGATCGGGGCCACGGCGGCGGCCCTGCGCAGGGTGTCCGCGCCGACCTCCGAGAGGCCGATGTGGCGCACGTGCCCGGCCTCGACCGCCTCGGCGATGGCCCCGACGGTCTCCTCGATCGGGACGTCCGGGTCCACCCGCGCGATCCGGTAGATGTCGATGTGGTCCCGGCCGAGCCGCTGGAGGGAGTAGGCCAGGAAGTTCCTGACGGCCTCCGGCCGGCCGTCGTAACCGGCGAAGCCGCCCTCGACCGTACGCAGCGCGCCGAACTTGACGCTGGTCAGCGCCCGCGAGCGGGCCCCGGCGGGCGCCGTGCGCAGGGCCTCGTTGATCAGCAGTTCGTTGTGCCCCATGCCGTAGAAGTCGCCGGTGTCCAGCAGTGTCTGCGTGCCGTCGGGGGCGGCGTCCAGGTAGGCGTGGATGGTCGCGATGGACTCGGCGCGGTCCGCCTCCCCGTAGAGGGCGGACATTCCCATGCAGCCCAGCCCCAGCGGGAAGACGGTGGGGCCGGTGCTGCCGAGGGTGCGGAGGCCGGCGGTCGTGGGGGTGATCTCGTTCTTCGTCATGCAATGAGAATGGCATGACGAGTGACAGATTTCAATATCTGTCACTCGTCAGTGTCAGGCGAGGATCCGCAGCGTCAGGGCGGCCGCGGCGACCAGGGTCAAGACGGCCGCCGGCGCCAGCTCGTAGTCCCCGACCCGGAGGTGGCTGATGACCGCGCCGGTGAAGTAGAGGGTCACGCCGGCCGCCGCGGCCACGCCGAGTGGAGTCACCCACAGGCCGGCCACCAGGCCGATCGCACCCGCGGCCTTGAGCGTGGCGAGGCGCGGCAGCCACGAGTCCGGGACCCGGACCTTCTGCATGCTCGCCACGACCTGGTCGTTGCGCTGGAGGGTGAAGGTGGCGGATGCGGTGAGGACGAGGGCGAGCAGGACGCCGACGACGGCATAGGCGATGAACATGAGGGACTCCAACGGTCGGTGATGTGAAACCATTGAATAGCATCAACGATATGCCGAACGCAATCATTTCCCGGTTGCTACGATGTGGACCATGACGGCAGATCAGGACGGACCGCACCCTCCGCAGCGGCTGGGCCTGCTGCTGGCCTGGCACGGATCGGTCACCCAGACGCGGATGAGGCGCGCGCTCGGCGCGGCCGGACTCACCCCCCGGCACGCGATGACGCTGATGCACCTGGAGGGCGGCCCCATCAGCCAGCGGGCGCTCGCCGAGCGGCTGGAGGTGGACCCGAGCGTGCTCGTCGGGATCCTGAACGACCTGGAGGGCGAGGGCCTGGCCGAACGCCGCCGTGACCCGGCCGACCGCCGCCGTCACAACGTGGCCATCACCGAAGCCGGGGGAGCGGCCCTCCACAAGACGAACACCGCCCTCGACGAGGTCGAGAGCGGCATTTTCGCGGGCCTGTCGGCCGCCGAGCGCGAGCTCCTGCGCGGCCTCCTCGACCGGGTCAACACCTCGGCCGAGGACTTCGACTGCGGCGAGTAGCCGCCCGGCGCAGGATCCTCAGGCCCGCGGGGAGCCCGTCACGGCAGCGGCGCCGACCGCGTCCTCCAGGGTGCGGGCGGTCCGTTCCGCCGTCCCGCGGGCCCATGCGCCGCTCGTCGCCGCGCCCACGACCAGGACCAGCAGCCCGCAGACCGTGATGATCCACCAGGCCGGCTGGGCCGCCCCGGAGAAGTCCGAGCCGTTCGCCAGCCCGGCCGCCAGCACCGAGCCGATCACCGCCACCCCCAGGGTTCCGCCGGTCTGCCGGCTGGTGGAGGCGATGGCGGCAGCGACGCCGGCCTGGGAGCGCGGCATCCCGGACACCGCCGTATTGGTGATCGGCGCGTTCACCATGCCGAAACCGAGCCCGAAGAGCATGTAGCCGGTGAACAGGAGCGGGTTGGACGTCTCGGCCTCGAACAGGGCGAACAGCAGCCCGCTCGCCGCCATCGACACCCCCGCGATCAGCAGGCAGATCCGCGGCCCCCGACTGCCCACCAGCCGCCCGGCCAGCGGTGCGAACAGCACGGTCAGGCCGGCCATCGGCAGCATGTACAGCCCGGCGTGCAGGGCGCTGAGCCCCCGTACGTCCTGGAGGTACAGGGTGTTCAGGAAGAGGAAGCCGGCCAGCCCCGCGAAGGCGCTGATCGCGATCACGGTCGACCCGCTGAAGGGCGCGCTCCGGAAGAACCGGAGATCGATCAGCGGCTCCTTGCAGCGGGGCTCGTGGATCAGCAGCCCCAGGAACGCGGCGACGGCCACCACCGCACACCCCATGATCAGCGGCGAGCGCCAGCCCGCCGCGGGCGCCTCGATGATCCCGTACGTCAGACTGCCCAGCAGGGCGATGACCAGCACCTGCCCCAGCGGGTCCGGACGGCGCGGCCGTGCCGCCCGGGACTCGGTGATGTGCCTCAGGGTCAGCACGAACGCCGCCAGACCGATCGGCAGGTTGATCAGGAAGATCGAGCGCCAGCCCACGGAGTCCACCAGCACCCCGCCGATCAGCGGCCCCGCCGCCATGGAGACGCCCCCGACCGCCCCCCACACGCCGATGGCCCGGGCCCGCTCGGCGGGGTCGGTGAAGGTGTTGGTGATGATCGACATCGCCACCGGGTTGAGCATGGCGCCGCCCACCGCCTGCACCATCCGGAAGACGATGAGCCAGTCGAGGCTGGGGGCGAGCGAGCAGAGCAGCGAACCGCCGGTGAAGGCCACCAGACCGGCCACGAACACCTTCCGGCGCCCGATCCGGTCGGCCGTGGAGCCCGCGAGCATCAGCAGCGAGGCCAGCACGAGGGTGTAGGCGTCGATGCTCCACTGCAGCCCCGAGACCGAGGCGTCCAGGTCACGGCGCATCGAGGGCAGGGCGACGTTGAGCACGGTGTTGTCGAGACTGACGATCAGCAGGCTCATGCAGCAGATCGCGAGGACGAGCATGCGCTGCCGGGGACTCGGCTCGATCATGCGCCGATGCTACGTCCCCCGCACCCCCTCGGCATGCGGGACAATGGGCGGATGACCACGCTCCCTCCGCCCCTCGCGATCGGCCCGCACACCGTGCAGCCCCCGGTGGTGCTCGCACCCATGGCCGGCATCACCAATGCCCCGTTCCGTACCCTCTGCCGGGAGTTCTCGGGCGGCAAGGGGCTGTTCGTGAGCGAGATGATCACGACCCGCGCCCTGGTCGAGCGCAACGAGAAGACCATGCAGCTGATCCACTTCGACGAGACCGAGAAGCCTCGCTCGATTCAGCTGTACGGGGTGGACCCGGCCACGGTCGGCAAGGCGGTCCGCATGATCGTCGAAGAGGACCGCGCCGACCACATCGACCTCAATTTCGGCTGCCCGGTGCCCAAGGTGACCCGCAAGGGCGGCGGCTCGGCCCTCCCGTACAAGCGGAACCTGCTGCGCGCCATCCTGCGCGAGGCCGTCGCCGGCGCCGGCGACCTGCCGGTCACCATGAAGATGCGCAAGGGCATCAACGACGAGCACCTCACCTACCTCGACGCCGGCCGGATAGCGGTGGAGGAGGGGGTCACGGCCATCGCCCTGCACGGCCGGACCACCGCCCAGCACTACGGCGGCACCGCGGACTGGGACGCCATCGCCCGGCTCAAGGAGCACGTGCCGGAGATCCCGGTGCTCGGCAACGGCGACATCTGGTGCGCCGAGGACGCGCTGCGCATGGTCCGCGAGACCGGCTGCGACGGCGTGGTCGTGGGCCGCGGCTGCCTGGGGCGGCCGTGGCTGTTCAACGACCTGGTGGCGGCCTTCGAGGGGCGCCCCGAGGACTTCCACAAGCCCACCCTGCGCGAGGTGGCCGCCACCATGCACCGCCATGCCCAGCTGCTGGGGGAGTGGATCGGCGACGAGGCGCGCGGGGTGATCGACTTCCGTAAGCACGTGGCCTGGTACCTCAAGGGCTTCTCGGTGGGTTCCGAGATGCGCAAGAAGCTCGCGGTCACCTCCTCCCTGGCCGAGCTGGATGCTCATCTGAGCGAGCTCGATCTGGATCAAGCATGGCCGGAGAGTGCGGACGGGCCCCGCGGCCGGACGTCCGGAAACAACCGAGTTGTCCTGCCGGACGGCTGGCTGAAGGACCCGTACGACTGCGCAGGTGTGAGCGAGGACGCTGAACTGGACACCTCCGGAGGCTGACAAATCGCCCTCCGTGGTGCGTGATATACGCCACGCATGGGAAGGGTTTCGCTCAGATGAGCGCAGAAATCACGGGTAAGACTTTCAAAGGGTGGCACTGGGTGCCACCCTTTGTGCCTTCAATACTTGAAGGCAAAGGTATCGATGATCGCTCATCCGAGCGTGATCAGGCCTCAGGAGTCCCCTCACCCTTCAGGATGTGAAGGCTCTTCGTACTTTCTGATTACCCATGAGTTACTTTCGATCTGCTGGCGCACGGGTGGTTACAGCCGTATGACGACCAAGTGGACGTACCCAGAAGCCTTCGATCTGGGTATGTTCCTGGCCGTCAGGGCAGCCACCGAGCCTCGAGGAGTCGAGACCCGTGTCGGAAAACAAAGATCAGAAGTTCGTCTACGACTTCACCGAGGGCAACCGCGACCTCAAGGACCTTCTCGGCGGCAAGGGAGCCAACCTCGCCGAGATGACCAACCTTGGTCTGCCGGTCCCTCCCGGCTTCACCATCACCACCGAGGCCTGCAAGGTCTACCTCGAGAGCGGCACGGCCCCGGCCGAGCTGCGCGAAGAGGTCAGCGCCCACCTTGCCGCCCTTGAGGTGAAGATGGGCAAGAAGCTCGGTCAGTCGGACGACCCGCTGCTGGTCTCCGTGCGCTCCGGTGCGAAGTTCTCGATGCCCGGCATGATGGACACCGTCCTGAACATCGGTCTCTCCGACGACTCCGTGAAGGGCCTCGCCGCCCAGGCCGGCAACGAGCGCTTCGCGTGGGACTCGTACCGCCGCCTCATCCAGATGTTCGGCAAGACCGTGCTGGACGTCGACGGCGAGCTCTTCGAGGAAGCCCTCGACGAGGCCAAGGCCGCCAAGAAGGTCACCGTCGACACCGACCTCGACGCCGCCGACCTGAAGAAGCTGGTCACCCGCTTCAAGAAGATCGTCGCCAAGCAGGCCGGCCGCGACTTCCCGCAGGACGCCCGCGAGCAGCTCGACCTCGCCGTCGAGGCCGTCTTCAACTCGTGGAACACCGACCGCGCCAAGCTCTACCGCCGCCAGGAGCGCATCCCGAGCGACCTGGGCACCGCGGTCAACATCTGCTCCATGGTCTTCGGCAACCTCGGCCCCGACTCCGGCACCGGTGTCGCCTTCACCCGTGACCCGGCCAGCGGCCACGCGGGCGTCTACGGCGACTACCTGCAGAACGCCCAGGGCGAGGACGTCGTCGCGGGCATCCGCAACACCGTGCCGCTCGCGGACCTGGAGGCCATCGACAAGGCCTCGTACGACCAGCTCATGACGATCATGACGACGCTGGAGACCCACTACAAGGATCTCTGCGACATCGAGTTCACCATCGAGCGCGGCCAGCTGTGGATGCTCCAGACCCGTGTCGGCAAGCGCACCGCCGGTGCGGCCTTCCGCATCGCCACGCAGCTCGTGGACCAGGGCCTGATCGACGAGGCCGAGGCCCTCCAGCGCGTCAGCGGCCACCAGCTCGCGCAGCTGATGTTCCCCCGCTTCGACGAGGGCGCCAAGACCACCCTGCTCGGCCGCGGCATCGCCGCCTCCCCGGGCGCGGCCGTCGGCAAGGCCGTCTTCGACTCCTACACGGCCGTCAAGTGGTCCCGCTCCGGCGAGAAGGTCATCCTGATCCGCCGCGAGACCAACCCGGACGACCTGGACGGCATGATCGCCTCCGAGGGCATCCTGACCTCGCGCGGCGGCAAGACCTCGCACGCTGCCGTCGTCGCCCGCGGCATGGGCAAGACCTGTGTCTGCGGCGCCGAGGAGCTCGACGTCGACACCAAGCGCCGCCGCATGACGGTCGGCGAGACGGTCATCGAAGAGGGCGACGTCGTCTCCATCGACGGCTCCACCGGCAAGGTCTACCTCGGTGAGGTACCCGTCGTACCGTCCCCGGTCGTCGAGTACTTCGAGGGCCGCATGCACGCCGGCGCCGACGACGCCGACGAGCTCGTCGCCGCCGTGCACCGGATCATGGCCTACGCCGACCGCGTCCGCCGCCTGCGCGTGCGCGCCAACGCCGACAACGCCGAGGACGCGCTGCGCGCCCGCCGCTTCGGCGCCCAGGGCATCGGCCTGTGCCGCACCGAGCACATGTTCCTCGGTGAGCGCCGTGAGATGGTCGAGCGCCTGATCCTCGCCGACACCGACGGCGAGCGCGACGAGGCACTCAGTGCCCTCCTGCCGCTGCAGAAGAAGGACTTCATCGAGCTGTTCGAGGCGATGGACGGCCTGCCCGTCACCGTCCGCCTGCTCGACCCGCCGCTGCACGAGTTCCTGCCCGACATCACCGAGCTGTCGGTGCGCGTCGCCCTCGCCGAGTCCCGCAAGGACGCCAACGAGAACGACCTGCGCCTGCTCCAGGCCGTCCACAAGCTGCACGAGCAGAACCCGATGCTGGGTCTGCGCGGCGTCCGCCTCGGCCTGGTCATCCCCGGCCTGTTCGCCATGCAGGTCCGGGCGATCGCCGAGGCCGCGGCCGAGCGCAAGAACGCCAAGGGCGACCCCCGCGTCGAGATCATGATCCCGCTCGTCGGCACCGTCCAGGAGCTGGAGATCGTCCGCGAGGAGGCCGACCAGGTCATCGCCGAGGTCGAGGCCGCCACCGGCACCACCCTCAAGCTCTCCATCGGCACCATGATCGAGCTGCCGCGCGCCGCCCTGACGGCCGCCCAGATCGCCGAGGCCGCGCAGTTCTTCTCCTTCGGCACGAACGACCTGACCCAGACGGTGTGGGGCTTCTCCCGCGACGACGTCGAGGCCAGCTTCTTCACCGCCTACCTGGAGAAGGGCATCTTCGGGGTCTCGCCCTTCGAGACCATCGACAAGGACGGCGTCGGCTCCCTCGTGCGCCACGCGGTCAAGCAGGGCCGGGCCACCCGCCCCGACCTCAAGCTCGGCGTCTGCGGCGAGCACGGCGGCGACCCCGAGTCCGTCCACTTCTTCCACGAGGTCGGCCTCGACTACGTCTCCTGCTCGCCCTTCCGGATTCCGGTGGCGCGCCTGGAGGCCGGCCGTGCCGCCGCCGAGGCGAAGGGCAGCGACAGCCGCTGACCCACGGCCCGCCAAGGGCCCCATAGACCGCGCCTGTCCCCGGGTTCCCTGACTGCCCGGGGGCGGGCGCGCCTATTTTTGTTGTTCAACAAATCTTTACGCCAGCAGGCGGTGGACGGATCCCCACCCGTCCACCGCCGCTGTCATTCTGCCGGGCACGTCGGCGCTTCCCGGTGCGACCGACCGCCAGGCCCCGCAAAGCCCCCCACGGCCTTCGCGGAGCGTTTCGGTCGCACCGGAGTGTGCCCGGCGGAGTACAGGATTTCGGTTGTCACGCCCCCGCCGAAAGGGGTTTCAACTGTGGCCGAAAGGGCGTGGTGACAACGTGTGACGGCGTGCATACTCATGGGGCGGGGGGATTGCGGTTGCACAGGTGGGGGTTCGGTGCTGCGTATCCATTTCACTGGAGTGGACCTGGCACGCGTACGGATGGCAGGGCGTCCCGATGCGTTGTGGGAGACGATTCTGAGCTTTCACCGCTTACGAGACCGGCGTGATGCCCGGTTGTTCGGTGAATGGCGTACGGAAACCCGGAGCAGGTTGAATAGTGAAACACGCACGCTCGGTATGCTCATACCGAGTCGTGGTTATTTCCCCGATTTCCTGACCCCTGTGGAGGGGCAGTACGGGTGGGACGTGGGACTCGACGCGTTGCGCGGGATCCGCCCCGAGCGGATGCGGCGCGAGCTGCAGCTGCTGGGTGCCGGAGCGCCGGTGGCACCGCGGCTACGGGAGTTCATGGACGCCGGTGACAAACAGCTGCCGCGGCTCATGGGCGAGCTCCGCGCGTACCACCGGGCCGCCGTGGAGCCCTACTGGACGCACATCCAGGCCCAGATCGAGGCCGAGCGCGCCGCGCGCGGGCGGGCCCTGCTGGACGGCGGCGCGGACGAGCTGCTGGACTCGCTGCCGCCGATGCTGCGCTGGCGGGCGCCGGTACTGGAGTGCGACTACCCGGTGGACCGTGACGTACGGCTGCGGGGGCGCGGGCTGCTGCTCCAGCCGTCCTTCTTCTGCCGGCGCACCGCGGTGACCCTGCACGACCCGGAGCTGCCGCCGGTGCTGGTCTATCCGGCGGCGGCGCAGCTGGCCTCGGCGCCGGCGGGCGGCGAGGCGGCCCGGCCCGTGGAGGAGCAGCGCCAGCGCACGCTGGGCAAGCTGGTGGGGCACACGAGGTCGGTGGTGCTGCGGGCCATAGGGGACGGGGCGACCACCAGCGAGCTGGCCCGCCGGGCCGGGGTGTCGCTGGCCTCTGCGAGCCAGCACGCCTGCGTGATGCGGGAGGCGGGGCTGGTGACCACGCTGCGGCGGGGGAACGCGGTGCTGCACACCGTGACCCCGCTGGGGGCGGCCCTGCTGAAGGGTGGGGCCGTGGCGTCGTGACGCGGCCGCCGCACCCCTGCGGGGTTGCCCGTGGGGGTGCGGCCGGTCGTGCGGGTGCGGCGCCGTTGCGGGGGCGCTGCCCCCGGGCCCCCGCGCCTCAAACGCCGGCGGGGCTGAAAGAGCGGGGCGCTGCCCCCGGGCCCCCGCGCCTCAAACGCCGGCGGGGCTGAAAGAGCGGGGCGCTGCCCCCGGGCCCCCGCGCCTCAAACGCCGGCGGGGCTGAAAGAGCGGGGCGCTGCCCCCGGGCCCCCGCGCCTCAAACGCCGGCGGGGCTGGAGTGTCGCCGACGGGGCTGGAACGGCGGGGTCAGGTGCGGAAGGGGCCCGTGACCTCGTAAGTGATGCCGCCGGACGAGCTGCCGCTCGTACCGCGCTGGCTGGAGAAGTAGAGCCGGTTGCCGGCGGGCGAGAAGGCCGGGCCGGTGATCTCGGAGGAGGACTGGCCGGTGATCCGCAGGAAGGGCGCCACCACGTCGTCCGGGGTGATCACGCAGATCTCCATGTTGCCGCCGTCCTCGGCGACGTACAGGTCGCCGTACGAGGACCCGGTGACGTTGTCGACTCCGGTCAGCGGGGCCGCGCCGCCGGGGACGAGCGAGTCGTCGTAGGCCAGCTCGTAGGTGTTGTTCGTGAGGTTCAGCTGCCAGACCCGGTTGTCGCCCTTGGTGGTGAACCAGACGGTGTCGTTGGCGTAGTGGCAGCCCTCGCCGCCGTTGAACTTCTTCGAGCCCGAGACCTGGCTGCGGGTCACGGTCGGCGAACCGTCCGGGTCCGGGACGTTCTGCCAGGTGAACGAGCCGGAGGCGGCGGTCCCGGCCTTCAGGACCTGGAGGGTGCCCGAGGAGAGGTTGCCCCAGGTGGTCGGGATGAAGCGGTAGAAGCAGCCGTTGGTCTCGTCCTCGGTCAGGTAGATCACCTGCCGCACCGGGTCGGCGGCGGCCGCCTCGTGCTTGAACCGGCCCATCGCCGGACGCTGCACCGCCGCGTTCACCCCGTACGGGTCGGTCTCGTAGACGAAGCCGCGGTCGACCTCCTCGCAGGACAGCCAGGTGTTCCAGGGGGTCTTCCCGCCCGCGCAGTTCTGCCGGGTGTTGGACAGGATGCGGTAGGCGCCGGTGATCGTGCCGGAGGAGTTGAACCTGACGGCACTCGCGCCGCCGGAGGGGTTGATCTCCGAGTTCGATACGTAGATCCAGCCCGTGCCGTCGACGAAACAGGCGCCGCCGTCGGGGGCGCTGTGCCAGGTGTACGAGGTGCCGCTGACGGTCTGGCCCGAGCGGGCGACGACCCGGCTGGTGAAGCCGCTGGGGAGCATGATGCCGTTGGCGTCGGCCGCGCCGAGCGCCCCGTACGGACCGGCGCCCGGCTGGGCGGGAGCCGCGTAGGCCGCCCCGTGCATCAACGTGCCGCCGAAGGCGGCGGCCGACGAACCGATCACTGCGCCGCGCAGGAAGGTACGACGTTCCACGGTCACTCCTGTGGGATGAAGGCCCCGCGGCCGGTCGGATGCGGGGTCGCACGCGTCGAGGAACCTAGGAGGCGTCAGTTTCCGTGGCACCAACTCCCCATGACGCACGAGCGACCACTCGACGTGCAATCCGCCGAACGGGCCATGGCGGGGCGCACCGCGGCGCCGGCCCCGGGGACCGGATCCATCCCGCGGGCGGTGCCGGAGCCGGGTTTCGTCCCGGCGGGCTGACCTGCGATGTCACCGGTCAGGCAGGAAATCCCGAAAAAACTTCGCGGAGCGCGATGAGTTTCCGGCGGGCCCGCGGTCTACCTGTCGAAAGCACCGAACAGCACGCCAGCGAACAGCACGCACCGAGCAACGCACACGAGAGAAGAGGGACCTCGATGTCCGCCACCATGATCTTCGTCAACCTGCCCGTCAAGGACCTGGACGCCAGCAAGGCCTTCTGGAGCAAGCTGGGCTACTCCTTCAACGCCCAGTTCACGGACGAGAACTGCGCCTCGATGGTGATCAGCGACACCATCGTGGCGATGCTCCTGACCGAGGCCCGCTACAAGGACTTCACCCACAAGGAGATCGCGGACGCCACCAAGACGTCCGAGGTGCTGCTCTGTCTGAGCGCCGAGAGCCGCACCGCCGTCGACGAGCTGGTGGACGGGGCCCTGGCGGCCGGTGCCACCGAGCCCCGCCCCGCCCAGGACCACGGCGTCATGTACGGCCGTGCCTTCGACGACCTGGACGGTCACACCTGGGAGATCATGTGGATGGACCCCTCGGTGATCCAGGGCTGATCACCCACACACACGGCGCTCACGAGGTCACGGCGGTCCGCACCGGGTAGGTCCGGACCGTCGCCTCCTCGTCGTCCAGGCAGCGCCCCGACTCCAGGTCGAAGCGCTGCTTCAGCAGCGGCGACGCCACGAAGGGCCGGCCTCCCGCCGTCCCCACCAGCCCGCGCGAGAGCACCTGCGCGCCGGTGAAGGGGTCCTGGTTGCCGATGGCGTACGGGCGCCCCGCGCGGTCGACGAACACCGCGGCCTGGCTCCCGTCGGGCAGCAGCGCCGCCACCCCGCGCCCGGGGATCAGCGAGGACAGCTCGCACACCGTCAGCCAGCCCTGCGCCACCTTCAGTTCCACGGTCATCGGACGGCTCCTCCTATGGTCAGGACGGCCAGGTCGGGCTTGACCTGGTCGCGCTCGGGAACGAACTTCACGGTCGGGTCGGGAGCGCCCGGCGCGTTGACGAAGGACACGAACCGGCGCAGCCGCTCCGGATCCTGGAGCGTCTCGGCCCATTCGTCCCGGTAGTGCGCCACGTGGTCGGCCATCAGCGCCTCCAGCTCCGCGCACAGCCCGAGCGAGTCGTGCACGACCACGTCCCGCAGGTGGGCCAGGCCCCCCTCCAGCCGCTCCAGCCAGGTGGAGGTCCGCTCCAGCCGGTCGGCGGTGCGGATGTAGAACATCAGGAACCGGTCGATCAGCCGGATCAGCTCCGCGTCCGAGAGGTCCTGGGCGAGCAGGTCGGCGTGGCGGGGGGTGGCACCGCCGTTGCCGCCCACGTACAGGTTCCAGCCGCTCGCCGTCGCGATGACGCCGAAGTCCTTGCTCTGCGCCTCCGCGCATTCGCGGGCGCAGCCCGACACCGCCGACTTGAGCTTGTGCGGGGCGCGCAGCCCCCGGTAGCGGAGCTCCAGGTCGATGGCCATCCGGACGCTGTCCTGGACCCCGTAGCGGCACCAGGTCTGCCCCACGCAGGACTTCACGGTGCGCAGGGCCTTCCCGTACGCGTGCCCGGACTCGAAGCCGGCGTCGACGAGCCGCGCCCAGATCCGCGGGAGCTGGTCCACGCTCGCACCGAAGAGATCGATCCGCTGGCCACCGGTGATCTTCGTGTAGAGGCCGAAGTCCCGGGCCACCTCGCCGATCACGATCAGCTTGTCGGGCGTGATCTCCCCGCCGGGGATGCGGGGGACGACCGAGTACGAGCCGTTGCGCTGCAGGTTCGCGAGGAAGTGGTCGTTGGTGTCCTGGAGGGCGGCCTGCTCCCCGTCCAGGACGTAGCCGCTCGCGCCGAGGGTCGGGGCGAGTGAGGCGATGACCGAGCCCACGGTGGGCTTGCAGACCTCGCAGCCGTCGCCGCCACGGGCCTCCGGGCGGCCGTGGCCGTCGAGGATCGCCTCGAAGGTGGTCAGCCTGCGGGTGCGGACGATCTCGTAGAGCTCGGCCCGCGTGAAGGGGAAGCAGCCGCACAGCCCCTTGTCGGCGGCGGCGGGCAGCAGCTGGCCGATGACCTTGACGCAGCTGCCGCAACCGGTGCCCGCCTTGGTGCACTTCTTGACCTCGGGCAGGGTGGAGCAGGCGGCGATGGCCTTCTTGGTGACGTTGTGGCAGGAGCAGATCACCGCGTCGTCGGGGAGCGCGGACGGGCCGAGCGCGACCGGGGCGCCGACCCCGGCGGGGAGCACCAGCTGCTCGGGGGCCACGGGCGGGACGCTGCCGGTGAGGGGGCGCAGCAGCCCGTAGGAGTCCGCGTCGCCGACCAGCACCCCGCCGAGGAGGACCCCGTCGGGGGAGACGACCAGCTTCTTGTAGACCCCGGAGCGGGAGTCGGACCAGACGACGTCGAGGCTGTCCGGGGTGGCGCCGTGGGCATCGCCGAAGGAGGCCACGTCCACGCCGAGGAGCTTGAGCTTCGTGGAGAGGTCGGCCCCGGTGAACTCCTTCTCGCGGCCCAGCAGGTCGTCGGCGGCCGTCTCGGCCATCTCGTAGCCGGGGGCGACCAGTCCGTAGACGCGGCCGTCGACGGCGAGCGCGCACTCGCCGATGGCGTAGACGTTCGGGTCGGAGGTGAGGCAGCGGGCGTCGACCGCGATGCCGCCGCGCTCGCCGACGTCCAGCCCGCAGTCGCGCGCCAGCTGGTCGCGGGGACGGACGCCGGCGGAGAAGACGACGAGGTCGGTGTCGACGGTGGAGCCGTCGGAGAGCCGCATTCCGCTGACGTGCCCGTCCTCGCCGGTCACCACCTCCTGGGTGCCGACGCCGGTGTGGACGGTCAGCCCCATGGACTCGATGGTGCGCAGCAGGGCCGCGCCGCCGCCCTCGTCGACCTGTACGGGCATCAGGCGCGGGGCGAACTCGACGACACGGGTGGCCAGGCCCAGACCCTGGAGTGCGCCGGCGGCCTCCAGTCCGAGCAGACCGCCGCCGACGACCGCGCCGGACGTCCTGGTCCTCGCGTACTCCTCGATCGCGAGCAGGTCCTCGATCGTGCGGTAGACGAAGCAGCCGGGGGCGTCCTTGCCGGGGACCGGCGGCACGAAGGGGTAGCTGCCGGTGGCCAGCACCAGCACGTCGTACGGGAACACCTGCCCGGACCGCGAAGTGACGGTACGGGCGGCCCGGTCGATGTGCTCGGCGGGGTCGTCGAGGTGGAGGGCGATGCCGTGCTCCGCCATGAACCCGGCCGGCGTCATGGACAGGTCCTCGGCGGTGGTGCCGGAGAAGTACGAGGTCAGGTGCACGCGGTCGTAGGCGGGCCGGGGCTCCTCGCAGAGCACGGTGATCCGGTGCGTGGCGGTGACCCCGCGCTCGGCGAGTGCTTCGAGGTAGCGCTGGCCGACCATGCCGTGCCCGATGAGCACGATCGTGGGCAGGGGCTCGGTCATGTCAGTGGCCTCCGTCGTCGGTGAGCAGGTGGAACAGGTCGTGCGGTGGTTCCTCGCCCTCCCAGGTGCGGGCCAGGGCCCCCACGGTGGAGAGCTCGCCCAGCAGTACGCCGCCGACGAGGCGGTCGCCCCGCAGGACGACCTTGCGGTAGGTGCGGCGGGTGGCGTCGGCGAGGCGCACCACGTCGTCGCCGGGGAGGGGGGTGGTCTCGCCGAACGCGGCGAGATCGAGGGAGCGGTCCCCGTCGGTGCTGAGGGTGAGGCGGGTGAGGGCGCGGGTGCCGGTGTACCGCGCGGGATCACCGGTGAGCAGCGCGGCCAGGGTGTCGGCCTGCTCCAGGGCGGCGCCCGCGAGGCCGTACACCTGGCCGGCGTGTTCGGCGCAGTCGCCGATGGCATGGACGCGGGGATCGCCGGTGCGCAGGTGGTCGTCGACCAGGATGCCGGTGCGGACCTCCAGGCCGGCGGCCCGGGCGAGGCCGGTACGGGGGCGGACGCCGCAGGCGAGCACGACGAGGTCGGCGTCGAGGCGGTAGCCGTCGGCGAGTTCGACCCCGGTGACCTCGCGCTGCGCCCGCGCGCCGCCGCTGCCGGGGCTCCGCCCCGGACCCCGCTCCTCAAACGCCGGAGGGGCTGGATTTCGCGGCGCGGCAGATGTGAGCACGCCGCGGACCCGGCATTCCGTGTGGATCTCCACCCCGAGCTCGGTCAGGTGCGCGTGCAGCAGGACGGAGGCGTCCGCGTCCAGTTGGCGCTCCATCAGCCGCTCGCCCTGCTGGGCGAGGACCACCTGCGCCCCCCGTGCGGCCAGCGCCCGCGCCGCCGAGACGCCCAGCAGGCCCCCGCCGATCACCACCACGCGGACCCCGGGCCGCACGGCCGCGGAGAGCGCCAGGCAGTCGTCCATCGTGCGGAAGGCGTGCACCCCGTCCGGGAGGTCCCGCCCCTCCGGCTCGAACAGTCCGCGCAGCGGCGGGAGCACCGCGTTCGAACCGGTGGCCAGGACCAGCGTGTCGTACCGGGCCACCGTGCCGTCGTCGCAGTGCACGGCCCGCTCGTCGCGGTCCAGGCGCACCGCCCGGACCCCGCGCCGCAGCGCCGGGCCGGGTGCCGGGAGGGCCGTCACCTCGGGGGCGTACCGGCCCGCCAGGACCTCGGCGAGCAGGACCCGGTTGTACGGCACGTGGGTCTCCTCGCCGAGGACGGTCACCGCCGCGGCCGGGCCGAGCCGCTGCGCGAGCCGCAGGCCCGCGAGGCCGCCGCCGATCACCACCACACGCTGTTCCGAGGTCATGCCACGAGCGTGCGCGGCCGCTGTTTCCCCACGGCATCGCCTCTGTTACCCGGACGGAACGCCGGCCTCAGCGCACGGGTTAAGGGTCGGTGAGGCCTCCCTCAAGGCCGCCTTAAGGGTCGTCAGGGCTGCCACCTGCGGCCTTAGCGTGATCCGTATGCGGAATGCGGTGGTGCGGGTGAGGGGCGGGATGCTGGGCGGTGCAGGGGTGGTGACCCTGCTCTGGGCGGCGCAGGTGCGGCCCTCGGCCCGGCCCGACGCGCTGTTCGCCACCGCCGCGCACCTGTCCGGTCTGCTCGCCGGGTACGGGGTGCTGGTGCTGCTGTTCCTGATGGCCCGGGTGCCCGCCGTCGAGCACGGGGTCGGTGCCGACCGGCTCGCCCGCTGGCACGCGTCCGGCGGCCGCTACGTCCTGCTGCTCGTCTTCGGGCACGGGCTCTTCGCCCTGCTCGGATACGCCGTGCACGAGGGAATCGACGTGGTCTCCGCCGTCTCGGAGCTGCTCCGTTACCCCGCGCTCGCCGCCGCCGTGGCCGGGACCGTCCTCCTGGCCGCGGTCGGCGTGACCTCCGCCCGGGCGGTACGCCGCCGGGTGCCGCACGAAACCTGGCGCGGGGTGCACCTGCTGGTCTACCTCGCCACCGCCCTCGCCTTCGGGCACCAGCTCGCCGGGCCCGATCTGGCCGCGGGCGCCTGGTTCTGGACGCTCGCCCACACCGTGGTCGCCGTCCTGCTGGTCTGGTACCGCGCCGTGGTGCCCGTACGGCAGGCGCTGCGGCACGGGCTGCGGGTCGCGGACGTCCGGGTCGAGGGACCCGGGGTGGTCTCCGTCGTCATGTACGGGCAGCACCTGGCGGAACTTCGTGCGGAGCCGGGCCAGTTCCTGCGCTGGCGGTTCCTCCAGCGGCGGCTGTGGCACACGGCCCTGCCGTTCTCGCTGTCCGCGCCCGTCCGCGGGAACGCCCTGCGGATCACCGTGAAGGGGCTCGGCGGTCACTCCCGCCGGATCCGCCGGCTGCGACCCGGGACGCGGGTGCTGGCCACCGGGCCGTTCGGCGCGCTCACCGCCGCCCGGCGGACCAGGCCCAAGGTGCTGCTGATCGCGGGCGGGGTCGGGATCACCCCGATGCGGGCCCTGTTCGAGACGCTGCCCGGGGGGCCCGGGGACATCACGCTGCTCTACCGGGCCGGGGCCGAGGAGCACCTCGTGCTGCGGGCCGAGCTGGAGGCCATCGCCGCCGGGCGGCAGGCCGGTCTGCACTACCTGCTCGGGCCGTCCGGTGCGGCCTACGACCCGCTGGCCCCGCAGGCGCTGGCCGCGCGGGTGCCCGGGCTGGCCGAGCACGACGTGTACCTGTGCGGGCCGCCGGGGATGGCCGAGGCGACCAGAACCGCGCTGTTGCGGGCCGGGGTGCCGGCCGGGCGCATCCATTCGGAGTGCTTCAGCTTCTGAGCGGCGTGCCCACTGCGCGCACCGGCCGCGCTGTCCGTGCTGCCCGTGCTGCCCGTGCTGTCCGTGCTGTCCGCGCTGCCCGTGCTGTCCCTGTCCCCCGTGTTCTCCGAGGAGTCACCGCCCCATGCGTCACCCGCTGCACATCGCCCTCTCCGTACCCGTCGGCACCACCGGTCCCGCCGCTGCCGTGGCCCGGCACCGCAAGCCGCGCCGCCCCTCGCCGGTACGGGCCGCGCTCGCCGCGCTGACCTCCGTACCGCCCGCGCGGCGGCTGGCGGCGGGGCTGGGAGCGGCCAGCGTGCTGGCCGCGACCGTGCTGACGGCGGCCGTGGACCCGGCGGCTCCGGTGGCCCCCGACCGCGTGCCGGCGGGCCGAACCTCAACCTTTGCACAACTTTCCGGAGATTGATGGTCGCTGCACCCAACTGCTCCATAGGGTCGAGCCGTGCCTGACATATCAACGACGATGATCATCGTCCTGTGCGTGGCCGCGGCCGCGGCCGGCTGGATCGACGCGGTGGTGGGCGGCGGCGGCCTGCTGCTCCTGCCCGCGCTCCTCCTCGGTCTGCCGAACGCCCACCCCGCAACCGTCCTCGGGACCAACAAGGCCGTGGCCATCGTCGGCACCGCCGGTGCGGCCGTGACCTACGTCCGCAAGGCCCCGGTCGACGTGAAGCTGGCCGTCCGCATCGGCCTGGCCGCGCTCGCCGGCTCGATGGGCGGTGCCGCGCTCGCGGGCGGCATCAGCAAGGACGCCCTCCGTCCGCTGATCATGGTGGTGCTCGTGATCGTCGCGGGCGTCGTGATCTTCAAGCCGGGTTTCGGCACCGCCCCCTCGACCGCGCCCGTCAGCAGGCGGCGGGTGCTCCTCGCCATCGGGCTCGCGGGCCTGGGCATCGGCTTCTACGACGGCCTCATCGGGCCCGGCACCGGCACCTTCCTGGTGCTCGCCCTCACCGCGCTGCTCCACCTCGACCTGGTCACCGCCTCGGCCACCGCCAAGATCGTGAACTGCTGCACCAACGCAGGGGCGCTCGTGATGTTCGCCTACCAGGGCATGGTGCTGTGGCAGCTGGCCGCGCTGATGGCGGTGTTCAACCTGGCCGGCGGCATGGTCGGCGCGCGTATGGCGCTCAAGAAGGGCAGCGGCTTCGTCCGGGGCGTGCTGCTGACGGTGGTGGGTGCGCTCGTGGTCAAGCTCGGCCTCGAACAGTGGGGCTGACCCGCCGGGGCGCACCCGCCGGCGCGGCTCAGTACGTCCCCGTGAGGTGTGCGAAGACGACCACGTTGCCGCGGTAGCCCGTGCGCGGCGAGAAGCCGCCGCCGCAGGTGATCACCCGTAGCTCGGCGCGCGCCGAAGGCCCGTACACGCGGGTGTCGGGGAAGGCCTTGGCGTCGTACACCTCGACCGCGTGCACCGTGAACACCGCGGTACGGCCGTCCGCGCGCGGAATCTCGATGGCGGCCCCGCGGCGCAGGGCGCCCAGGTGGTAGAAGACCCCCGGCCCGGCGGCGTCGTCCACGTGTCCGGCGATGACGGCGGTGCCGGTGGCGCCGGGGGTGGTGCCGTCGCGGTACCAGCCGGCCAGGTCGCGCCGGTCCGGCGGCGGGACTTCGAGGCTGCCGCGCGCGTCGAGTCCGAGCCCGGTCAGCGGGGCGTCGACCCGGATGGAGGGGATCCGGATCCGGGCCGGCGGGGAACCGGGGAGCGGGGCGATCCCCGGGCCCACCACGCCCGCGGCGGTCAGCGACTCGGCGGGGGAGGGCAGCGGAGGTCCGACGGGTTCACGCGAACCGCTGGTCACGAGCCAGATGCCGACGCAGGCGGCGAGCGCGACGAGTCCGCCGTGGCGGGCGGTGGGGGTGCGGAAGGTCCGGCCCGCCGCTCGCCCGGGCCTTGCTCCGGATCCGGGGCGGTCTCCGTCGGCGGGCCGGGGCTGCCGGTCGCGGCCCCTCGCGCCACCGAAATCGCCACCCATGCGTACCCCCTCGGCTTCCGTTTCGGGGTGAATGGCCGTCGCCCGGCCCCGCGAACGGGGGGACCTCGCGGGGCGGGCGACGGGGGACGGTACCGGTCGGACCGCGGCCGGAGCCGCGGTGGGCGTCCGTCAGCTCCGCGTGCCGCTCGCCCGGCGACGCAGGAGCCAGGTACCGCCGACGGCGGCAGCGGCCAGTACGGCCGCCCCCGCCGCGATCTTGGCGGGGTCGGTGGTGGTGGTCGTGCCACCGCCCACCCCGGTGTTGACGTGGCCCTGCGGGCCGCGCTCGGTGACGATCAGGTTGCCGGTGGCGAACTTGCCGTTCGCGCAGGTGGCACCGATGCCGTAGGTGCCGCCGCGGGTGCCGAGGGCGATCTGGAACTGCCCCACGACCACCTCCTTGTGGGTCCCCGGGACCAGCTTGAACCGGCCGCCGCCGACCGTGGTGGCGTCGCCGTCCGCGTGGCCGCCGCTGCCGCAGGCGGATGTGTTCACGGTCACGGTGGCGCCGGGGGCGGCGGACTTGGGCCACACCTCCAGCGCGGCGAAGTCCCCGGGGGCGAAGCCCACCATGCCGAGGTCCGCGGCGGCCACCGCGCCGGCGACCGGCCCGGCGAACGCGGCGGCGGTCAGCGCGGTCGCGGTCAGCAGGTGTGCGGTACGTCGGCGCATGGGGACTCTCCTGGAGACACGGGGTCGTGTCTCCGAGGAAACCCGGACCGCCCGCCGCGCGCCTGCTGATGTTCCGTCAGGTATGCCGTTCCGGAGCCTGCCCGCGAGACGTCTTCCCAGGTCAACGAGAGGGCTGCGGTCATCGGAGCGCCCCGCGCCGTCCGGGTGACGCCGACCGCCCGCACGGTCGTGCACCAGCGGTGCGTACGGTGGTGGAGCGCGCGACGGCCGGGATCGCGGCCCGGCCCGCGCACCGCCACGCCGCACCCCAGGGAGGGCCCGTGACATCGGTCGAACGGCTACCGGACCCGAGCGATCCGCTCCCCTTCTTCGTCTACGGGACCCTGCGTCCGGGCGAGGTCAACCACGACCTCTTCCTGCGCGGCCGCACGGCATCCGAGGAGCCGGCGATCCTCCCCGACGCGGCGCTCTACGACGGCCCGGGATATCCGTACGCGGTCCACCGTCCCGGTACGGCGGTCGTCGGCGAGCTGATCACGGCGGCGCCGGGCGCCTACGGGAGCCTGCTCGCCGCCCTGGACCAGCTGGAGGAGTACGGCGGCCCGGGCCGCCCGGGGAACGTCTACGACCGGATCGCCCGTCCGGCCCTGCGCCCCGACGGCACCACGGTCCGCGCCTGGGTCTATCTGGCGGCCCCGCTGATCGCCCGCGACCTGCGGGAATCGGGCACCGAGATACCCGGCGGCGACTGGTTCGCGCGCCGCTGAGCGCCGCGGCTACAGGCCCTCGGCGCCGCGGTTGCGCAGCCGCTGGCCGTACTGCTGGAGCACCCACAGCTCCTGCTGGACGGCCGCGTGCTGCTCCGGCGGGGCCTGCGGGCTCAGCCGCGTCATGGCGCCCTGGATCTCCAGGACCCGACGGTCGACGGCCCGCAGGCGGACCTGGACCAGCTGGACCCCGGCGTAGATCTCGTCCACCGTCTTCGCGTGGATGGCCTCGACCGCCAGCTCCGTGACCATCGCGCGGACGGTGTCGTTCGGGGCGGCCTCGCGGACCCGGGCCAGGTAGTCGTCGCCGGCCTGCGAGGCGCCGCCCGCGTCCTGGATGGCCTGGCGGACCGCGGCGTAGGGAGGGGCGGTGAACTCGTCGATCCCGTAGGCGTCGAACGCGGGGGAGACCAGGGCCGGGCGCTGGAGGGCGAGCTTCAGCAGCTCGCGCTCGGTGCGGTGGGCAGGGCTGCGCAGGTTCAGCGCGGGACCGCCGGCCGGCGGGGCGACGGGCGCGGGGGCGGCCTCGTGGGACGGGCGGCCTCGACCCCGGTCCCCGCCGGGGCGGCCGCCCTGCGGTCCGTCGCCCTGGCCGCGCTCGCGGGCCCAGCGGGCCAGCTGCGCGACCCGCTTGACCACGAACTGCTCGTCGAGGATGCCCAGCATGCCCGCCAGCTGGACCGCCGACTCGTGCTGGATCGAGAGGTCCTTGATGCTCGCGACGACCGGTGCGGCTTCGGCCAGCGCGGCCGCCCGGCCCGCCGGGTTCTCCAGGTTGTGCCGGGACACGATGTGCCGCAGGGCGAACTCGAACAGCGGTGTGCGGGCCTCCACCAGGCCGGACACGGCCGCGTCGCCCTGGGCGAGGCGCAGGTCGCAGGGGTCCATCCCGCCGGGGGCGATGGTGATCGAGGTCTCCGCGGCGAACTTCTGGTCGTCCTCGAAGGCCCGCAGGGCGGCCTTCTGGCCCGCCGCGTCGCCGTCGAAGGTGAAGATCACCTCGGCGGTGGCGTTGTCCATCAGCAGCCGGCGCAGGATCTTGATGTGGTCCCCGCCGAAGGCGGTGCCGCAGGTCGCGATCGCGGTGGTGACCCCGGCCATGTGGCAGGCCATCACGTCCGTGTAGCCCTCGACGACCACGGCGCGGGAGGTCTTCGCGATCTCCTTCTTGGCCAGGTCGATGCCGTAGAGCACCTGGGACTTGCGGTAGATCGCGGTCTCGGGGGTGTTCAGGTACTTCGGGCCGTTGTCGTCGTCGCGCAGCTTGCGCGCGCCGAAGCCGACCACCTCACCGCTGATGTCGCGGATCGGCCACATCAGGCGGCCGCGGAAGCGGTCGATCGGCTTGCCGCTGCGGCTGTCCTGGGCGAGCCCGGAGGTGATCAGCTCCTTGTCGGTGAAGCCCTTGCCGCGCAGGAAGCGGGTCAGGTGGTCCCACCCGGCGGGGCTGTAGCCCACGCTGAAGTGCGTGGCCGCGGCCTGGTCGAAGCCGCGCTCCGCCAGGAACTTCCGGCCGATCTCGGCCTCGGGGCCGCTCAGCTGGTCGACGTAGAACTGGGCGGCTGCCTTGTGTGCCTCGACCAGCCGGATGCGGTCCCCGCGGCCGCTGGTGCCGGCGGTGTAGCCGCCCTCCTCGTACCGCAGGGTGATGCCGGCCAGGCCGGCCAGGCGCTCGACCGCCTCCGAGAAGGAGAGGTGGTCGATCTTCATGACGAAGTCGAGGGTGTCCCCGCCCGCCTGGCAGCCGAAGCAGTGGTAGAGCCCCTTGCTGGGGCTGACCTGGAAGGAAGGGGACTTCTCGTCGTGGAAGGGGCACAGCCCCTTGAGGTTGCCGCCGCCCGCGTTGCGCAGCTGGAGGTACTCGGAGACCACGGCGTCGATCGGGACCGCGTCCCGTACCGCCTTCACGTCGTCGTCGTTGATCCGTCCTGCCACCCGTGAAGTCTACGGCCGGGTGACGGCAATCCGGTCAGGCCCCCCGGGGGGGCGCCCTGCCGGTCAGGCCGGGCGCGCGGGGTCGGGGATCCGGCCTGACCGGCCAGACACCCCCCTAGGGCGTGTCCGCAAAGTACCGCCTGCCCCGCGACGCCCGGCACCGCACCTCGCCGCGTTGTCGGGGCGCCCGAGTACGTCCAGTACACGGGCACCCCTCCGCCTTGCGATGTACGGCACCGGACGCCGCGGGGCCCGCCCTTCGGACGGCCGGCGCTCCTTTGCGGACACCCCCTAGGCCCGCACCAGGGAGTCGAGCGGAACGGACGGGTCCGCCAGTGCCTCGCGGTTGACCGCGGTCTTCGACCTGATCAGGGCCTGGATGTGCTCGGTGACGTCCCACACGTTCACGTTCATTCCGGCCAGGACCCGGCCCTCCGACAGCCAGAAGGCGATGAACTCCCGCTTGCCCACGTCCCCGCGGATCAGCACCTGGTCGTAGCCGCCGGCCGGCGCGTAGCCCGAGTACTCCAGCCCCACGTCGTACTGGTCCGAGAAGAAGTACGGCACCCGGTCGTAGCCGACCTCCTGGCCCAGCATGGCCCGCGCGGCGGCCGGGCCGCCGTTCAGCGCGTTGGCCCAGTGCTCGACCCGCAGCCGGGTGCCGAGCACCGGGTGGTGGGCCGCGGCCACGTCCCCGACCGCGTAGATGTCGGGATCGTTCGTACGCAGGGAGGAGTCCACCGCGATCCCGCCGCCGTGCTCCCGGTCGACCAGGGCCAGCCCGGCGGTCTCGGCGAGCGCGGTCCGCGGGGCCGCCCCGATCGCGGAGAGCACCGCGTGCGCCGGGTGCTCCTCCCCGTCGTCCGTACGGGCGGCCAGCACCATGCCGTCGTGGCCGACGATCTCGGTCAGCCTCGACCCGAAGTGGAACCGCACCCCGTGATCGGCGTGCAGGTCCGCGAAGAGCCGGCCGATCTCCGGTCCGAGGACCGCGTGCAGCGGCGTGGCCTCCGGCTCGACGACGGTGACCTCGGCGCCGTAGCCACGGGCCGCGGCGGCCACCTCCAGCCCGATCCACCCGGCGCCCGCGATGAGCAGGTGCCCGTTGTCCCGGCCGAGCCCGGCCAGTACGCCCTTCAGCCGTTCGGCGTGGGCGAGGCGCCGCAGGTGGTGCACCCCGGCCAGGCCGGTGCCGGGGATGTCCAGGCGGCGCGGCTCGGCGCCGGTGGCCAGCAGCAGCTTGTCGTAGTACAGGACGGTTCCGTCGCCCAGGACCACCTTCTTGGCGTCCCGGTCGAGGTGGACGGCGGGCTGGCCGAGGTGCAGCTCGACGTCGGCGGCCGCGTACCAGGACGGCTCGTGGACGAAGACGCTCTCCCGGTCGTCCTTGCCGGTCAGATAGCCCTTGGACAGCGGGGGGCGTTCGTAGGGGTGGTCACGCTCGTCGCCGATCAGGATCACCCGCCCCGTGAACCCCTCGGACCTCAGCGTTTCGGCCGCCTTCGCCCCGGCGAGCCCTGCGCCGACGATGACGAATGTCCGGTGTGCGTCGACCACCTGATGCCTCCTCATAACCTCTCCGCCACATGCGAGCACATGCGAGCGTCCCGCACCGAGCCTGCCGCGTGAAGGGGGAGTGGCTCGATCGGCTCACCTTTCGGCGCGTCGGCCGCGCCGGGTGAGGCGTGCGTGAAGGGAACGGGCGGAAGCGTCGGTGAGGCACGCGATCTGGTCGATGACCGCCCTTTTCCTCGCCTTGTCGTCCTGGGCCGCGTCGAAGATCGCCCGGAACTGCGGGTCCAGCCCCTCGGGTGCGCGGGCGCTCAGCGCCTCCGCGAGTTCGGCCAGGACGATGCGCTGGTCGGCGCGGATCCGTTCCTGTTCGTCCCGCTGTATCACGTAGAGGTCGGCGACCGCCTTGAGCACCGCGCACTCGTTGCGCGCCGCACGCGGGATCACCAGTTCGGCACCGTACCGGGTGAGGCGGCCCGAGCCGTACGCCTCCCGGGTGGCCCCCTCGGCGGCCAGGCAGAACCGGCCGATGAGCTGGCTCGTGGCGTCCTTCAGCCGGGACTGGGCGACGGCCGAACCGTCGTACCCGTGCGGCCACCACTCCTGCTCCATCAAACGGTCCAGGGCGGCCCGCAGTTCCTCGGGGGCGGTGTCGGCCGGGACGTACCTGCCGATGGCCACCTGCCAGATCGCCGCGCGCTCGGGCTCGGCGAAGAGCATGTTGGGGTCGAGGTGGCCGGCGTGCAGGCCGTCCTCGAAGTCGTGCACGGAGTACGCGACGTCGTCCGCCCAGTCCATGACCTGGGCCTCGAAGCACTTGCGGTCCGCGGGCGCGCCGCGCCGCAGCCACTCAAAGACCGGCAGGTCGTCCTCGTACGCGCCGAACTTCACCGAGGCCGGGTCGGTGGGGTGGTCCCCGCGCGCCCACGGGTACTTGGTGGCGGCGTCCAGGCAGGCCCGGGTGAGGTTGAGGCCGACGCTGACGGGCTCCCCGCTCACCGGGTCGGGCACGAACCGCTTGGGCTCCAGGCGGGTCAGCAGGCGCAGCGACTGGGCGTTGCCCTCGAAGCCGCCGCAGTCCTTGGCGAACTCGTTGAGCGCCTCCTCGCCGTTGTGACCGAAGGGCGGGTGGCCCATGTCGTGGGAGAGGCAGGCGGCTTCGACGAGGTCGGGGTCGCAGCCGAGCGCGGCACCGAGCTCCCGCCCGACCTGGGCGCACTCCAGCGAGTGGGTGAGGCGGGTACGCGGACTCGCGTCCCAGTCGTACGAACGGCTGCCGGGGGTGACGACCTGGGTCTTCCCGGCGAGCCGGCGCAGGGCGGCCGAGTGCAGTACGCGGGCGCGGTCGCGCTGGAAGGCGGTCCGGCCGGGCCGTTTGTCGGGCTCGGCGGCCCAGCGTTCGGTGTCGGCCGCGTCGTAGAGGTCGCGGTGGTCGTCGGTGAGGGCGTGCGTGGTGCCTTCCATGCAGAGACGGTAACCGGAACAACTGACAAACCGGGATCAGGCGGAGACGAGTTCCGGCCGTGCCAGGCCGAGGGGCAGCCTGCGGGCCTCGTCGTAGCGGTGCAGCAGCAGCCGGGCCAGGGCCGGGTGATCGCCCAGTGGGGCTGCGGCGGGGCCGGGCGCCGCCGCGGCGGTCTGGGTGGCGAACCGGCCGGGAGCGGCGAAGTACGAGGCTACGGCGATCCGGTGGTGGCCGCGGGCGGCGAGGGCCCGGACCGCCTCGGGCGCGGCAGGCGCCGCGGCGGAGGCGTAGGCACAGGTCACCGGGGTGCCGCCGAGGCGTTCGGAGAGCTGGGCGGCGGTGCGGCGGGTGTCGGCCGCCGAGTCGGGGTCGCGGGAACCGGCGGCGGCCAGCACGACGGCCGAACCGGGGGCCGGGGTCCAGCCGGTCTCCAGGAGCCGCTCGTACAGGGCCTCGACGAGCAGCGGGTGCGGTCCCAGCGGGGCGGCGACGCGGGTGAGCAGGTGGCCGGCCCGGGCGGCGGCCGCGGGGAGATCACGCTTGACGTGGTACCCGCGGCCGAGCAGCAGCGGGACCAGCACGGCCGAGCCGGACAGCCCGTCCAGGGTGTCGTCGAGCAGTGGCTCGTTCAGCTCGATGTGGCCGAGCCGGACGTCGAGCCGGGGGCGGAGTTCGCGGACCCGGTCGAGGAGGGCGAGGGCGGTGTGCAGGGCGCGCGGGTCACGGCTGCCGTGGGCCACGGCGACGAGGGTGGGCTGCATGGGCGGACTCCGGGTCGGCGCAGGCCGCTGAGCTGGGTGCCCAGCTGGAGGGTGATGCGGCCGAGCAGCTCGGCCGTACTGTCGAAGGGGAGGGCGGGAAACTCGGGAGGGTGCACCGGCTCCGTCATGAACCGATCCTCCGCGCCGGAGGTTGCCACCGCGTTGCGCGGGGATGACGGGTCTTTGCCGTGTGCTCACAGGCCGGCCGGCGCCGCTGTCCGGATCCGCCGCGGCGGGCCGCGCGCCTGCCGGACCGGGCCCGGGCGAACCGCGCGGCCGCGCCAGGCGTCCTGACCAGCGGACGAGCAGCCGAGACACAGGGGATGGACGATGCGCCGACCGCGCCTGCCGGGAGTCGAGTGGAGCCGTGCGGTGGCGGCGCTGCGCAGCGTGCGGAACCGGCGGCGGGCGGTGCAGGCCGTCATGGCGGGCTGCGTACTGGCGCTGCTGCCCTCGGCGTGGATGCACGCGGTGGCCGCCGACCGGCTGCGGACCACGGCCGACACGCCCGCCGCCGAGGTGGCCGTGGTGTTCGGCGCGGGCCTGCTGGGGAGCCGGCCGACCCCGTACCTGGCCGACCGGCTCGACGCCGCCGCCGAGTTGTACCGCACCGGCAAGGTCAAGGTCGTCCTCGTCACCGGGGACAACAGCCGCACGGAGTACGACGAGCCCGACGCGATGCGCACGTACCTCACCGCGCACGGGGTGCCGGACGCCCGGATCGTCAGCGACTACGCGGGCTTCGACACCTGGGACTCCTGTGTGCGGGCCAAGGAGATCTTCGGCGTGGAGCGGGCCGTGCTGGTCACCCAGGGCTTCCACATCCGCCGGGCCGTGGCGCTGTGCCAGGCGGCGGGCCTGGAGTCGTACGGCGTCGGGGTGGCCGACGTGCACGACGCCACCTGGTACTACGGCGAGACCCGCGAGGTCTTCGCGGCGGGCAAGGCGGCGCTGGACGCGGTCTTCAAGCCGGCCCCGCGCTTCCTGGGACCCAAGGAGGAGGGGGTGTCGCAGGCCCTGGCCGCTCTGGCAGACTGACGCGACGCCGGGTATGCCGATTAGTCATATGTCGGTGAGTCCGTCCGAGAGCGCAGGGGTGTGGAACCGTGGCTGTTGTGGATCTGAGCGGCAAGGCCGTCGTCGTCACCGGTGGAGCCCGCGGCCTGGGCGCCGCGGCCGCACAGGCCGTCATGGACGGCGGCGGCCGGGTGCTGATCACCGACGTGCTGGAGGCGGAGGGCGCCGCGACGGCCGCGAAGCTCGGCGACGCGGCGCGTTTCCTCCGGCACGACGTGACCAGCGAGGCCGACTGGCAGGCGGCGCTGGAGCACGCGGTCGCCGAGTTCGGCCGCATCGACGGCCTGGTGAACAACGCGGGCATATCCACCGGCCAGTTCCTGGAGCACGAGAGCGTCGAGCACTTCCGCCAGGTCGTCGAGATCAACCTGGTCGGCGTGTTCATCGGCATCAAGACCGCGATCCCGTTCCTGCGCGCGAACGGCGGCGGGTCCGTCGTCAACGTCTCCTCCGCCGCCGGCCTGACCGGTCTCGCGCTCACCGCCGGTTACGGGGCCTCCAAGTGGGGCGTGCGCGGCCTGTCGAAGATCGGCGCGGTGGAACTCGCCGAGGCGGGGATCAGGGTCAACTCCGTCCACCCCGGCATGACCCTGACCCCGATGACCGCCCCGATCGGCATCCAGGCGGGCGAGGGCAACTACCCCGGCGCCCCGCTCGGCCGTGTCGGAGTTCCCGAGGAGATCGCCGCGGCGATCGCCTTCCTGCTCTCCGACGCCGCCGGCTACATGACGGGCGCCGAACTCGCCGTCGACGGAGGCTGGACCGCGGGCCTGACAGTGAAGTACCTGACGGGACAGTGACCCGACCCCGGCTCCCTCCGGCGGCCCGGGCGGAAACTCGCGTGCCGCCGCCGGGGCGCCGGGCCTCACCGCAGCCGTCCGGCGGTGCTGAGGCGCAGCACCCGGACTTGTAACGCGCGGCGGCCGTCGGCGTAACACCGCCGGCCCACGCTGGACCGCATGCGCACCACCGACTCCGCCACCGACACGCACTGCCCTTACTGCGCCCTGCAGTGCGGGATGAGGCTGCGTCCCGAACCGGGCGGCGCCGCCGTGACGGTGGAGGAGCGCGCCGACTTCCCCGTCAACCGGGGCGCGCTGTGCGGCAAGGGCCGCACCGCCCCCGCCGTACTCTCCTCCCGGGTGCGCCTGACCCACCCGCTCGTCCGCACCCACGCCGGGCTGCTGGAGCCGGCCACCTGGGAGGAGGCCCTCGACGCCGTCGCCGAGGGACTCGCCCGCGCCGGCCGCACGTACGGACCGGACGCCGTCGGGGTCTTCGGCGGCGGCGGGCTCACCAACGAGAAGGCCTACGCGCTCGGCAAGTTCGCCCGCGTCGCCCTGCGCACCTCTCAGATCGACTACAACGGCCGCTTCTGCATGTCCTCGGCCGCCGCCGCCCACCAGCGGGCCTTCGGGCTCGACCGCGGGCTGCCCTTCCCGCTGGCCGACATCCCCCGCACCGGCTGCGTGGTCCTCGTCGGCTCGAACCTGGCCGAGACCATGCCGCCCGCCCTGCGCTACCTCACGGAGCTCAAGGCGAACGGCGGCACCCTGATCGTCATCGACCCGCGCCGCACCCGCACCGCCGAACAGGCCGACCTGCACCTCGCCCCGCGCCCCGGCACCGACCTGGCCCTCGCGCTCGGCCTGCTGCACCTGATCGTCGCCGAAGGCCGGACCGACGAGGAGTTCATCGCGGCCCGCACCACCGGCTGGGAGGAGGCCCGGGCCGCGGCCATGGCCCACTGGCCGGAGCTGGTGGAGCGCATCACCGGGATACCCGTCCCCAGGCTCCGCGAGGCCGTGGCGATGTTCTGCGCCCCGGAATCCGCCATGGTCCTCACCGCCCGCGGGCCCGAGCAGCAGTCCAAGGGCACCGACACGGTCGGCGCCTGGATCAACCTGTGCCTGGCCACCGGCCGGGCCGGCCGCCCGCTCTCCGGCTACGGCTGCCTCACCGGGCAGGGCAACGGCCAGGGCGGCCGCGAGCACGGCCAGAAGGCCGACCAGCTGCCCGGCTACCGCAAGCTCACCGACCCGGCGGCCCGCGCCCACGTCGCCGAGGTCTGGGGCGTCGACCCCGACAGCCTGCCCGGCCCGGGCCGCAGCGCCTACGAACTCCTCGACGCCCTCGGCACGGACGTGAAGGCCCTGCTCCTGATGGGCTCGAACCCGGTGGTGTCCGCCCCCCGCGCCGGACACGTCGAGGACCGCATCCGCTCCCTGGACTTCCTCGCGGTGGCCGACGTCGTCCTCTCCGAGACCGCGGCCCTCGCGGACGTGGTCCTGCCGGTCACCCAGTGGGCGGAGGAGACCGGCACCACCACCAACCTGGAGGGCCGCGTCCTGCTCCGCCGCCGGGCCCTGACCCCGCCACCGGGGGTCCGCGGCGACCTCGACGTCCTGCACGGACTCGCCGCCCGCCTGGGCGTGGAGAAGGGCTTCCCCACCGAGCCGGAGGAGGTCTTCGAGGAACTGCGCCGGGCCTCGGCCGGCGGCCCCGCGGACTACTCGGGCATCACCTACGCCCGGATCGAGGCCGAACAGGGCGTCTTCTGGCCCTGCCCCGGGAGCCCCGGGAGCCCCGGGGTGCCCGGGGACTCCCCGGGCACCGAGCGCCTCTTCCTGGACCGGTTCGCCACCGACGACGGCCGGGCCCGCTTCGCCCCCGTCTCCCACCGTGACGCCGCCGAGGTCCCCGACGCGGACTACCCGCTGCTGCTCACCACCGGCCGCGTGGTCGCCCAGTACCAGTCCGGAGCCCAGACCCGCCGGGTGGACGAGCTCAACGCGGCGGCCCCGGGCTCCTTCGTGGAACTCCACCCGCGGCTGGCGGCCCGGATCGGCGCGGTCGACGGCAGCCCCCTCGCGGTGACCTCCCGCCGCGGCCGCGCCGTCGCCCCGGCCCGCATCACCGACACCATCCGGGCGGACACGGTCTTCATGCCCTTCCACTGGCCGGGGGAGGGCCGCGCCAACACCCTGACCAACCCGGCCCTGGACCCCACCTCCCGCATGCCGGAGTTCAAGGTCTGCGCGGTCCGCGTCGAGCCGGCCTAGCGGCGACCTGCGAAGGTCGGTGCCAGGGCGGCCAGCAGCCGGTCGGCGTAGGACTCGGCGGAGCCGGAGATCCCCGGGTAGTCGGCCCGCGCCGCGTCCTGCGCGCTCGTCCCGGTCATGCCGTCACCCCTTCTGCGATCCACCCGTCGTCGACCGACAGGTCGCTGTCGTACAGCACGAACTCCCGCTCCTCCGAGCGGATCTCGTACCCGGCCGAGCCGAGCGCCGCGACCAGTGCGTCGCAGGCCGCCCCCGCCTCCGCCGCCGTGCCGCGCCACCGCTGGGTCACGAACCGCTCGTGCGCACCCCCGGTCAGGACCCGGCGGGCGTTCCAGGACAGGTGGGCCCCGTGCGGGACGACCAGGGACTCCAGGGCCGTGCGGTCGAAGTCCGCGGGCAGCATCAGCTTCAGGTGGTGCTCGAAGTACCCGCCGCCCGGGCCGGGGGAGTCCGTGGTCCACGGGACCGTCTCCACCTTGACCCGGACCGGGTCGAAGCCGGCCGCGCGCAGCCGGGGCACCAGGAGCTCGTGGCCCGTGCGGTCCGGCAGGGTCAGCATCGGCTGGGACACCATCCGGCCGCGGGCCAGCAGGATGTGGGTGACCTTCAACTCCCTTGCCCCGGCCCAGGCTTCGAGGCGTGCCAGCTCGGTCGCGTCCGGGCACCGCAAGGTCACATGGGTCTCGTACTCCGACATGGAGTCGATCATCTCGGACATGCGTCCGATCCGCATCGGCATTCCCACCGGGGGGTAACCATCCGGTCACGCACCGGACTCAGAAAGTGCTCGCACGCCCCTCGTGGCCGCGATGTGTCGTACCCCACACTGAGGTGCGGAGCCCCCGTCCTCGGAGCCCTGGAGGTCGCCCCCGTGCAGACCCGGACCCTGACCGTGAACGTGAGCGAGTCCTCGGAGGCCAAGGCCGTGGACGAAGAGCCCGAGGTACTGGAGCTGATCGAGCCGGTGCCCGTGCAGCGCAGGCGCAGCAGTGAGGACGGCGGAGGCGGAGCGGGCCCGTCCGCCGATCTTTTCCGGCAGTACCTCCGCGAGATAGGCAGGATCCCGCTGCTCACCGCCGCCGAGGAGGTGGACCTCGCGCGACGCGTCGAAGCCGGCCTGTTCGCCGAGGAGAAGCTCGGCACCACCCCCGACCTCGACTCCCAGCTCGCCCTCGACCTCGACAAGCTCGTCGTCATGGGGCGGATGGCCAAGCGCCGGCTCATCGAGTCGAACCTGCGGCTCGTCGTCTCCGTCGCCAAGCGGTACGTGGGCCGCGGACTCACCATGCTCGACCTCGTGCAGGAGGGGAACCTCGGGCTGATCCGCGCCGTCGAGAAGTTCGACTACGCGCGCGGCTACAAGTTCTCCACCTACGCCACCTGGTGGATCCGGCAGGCGATGTCCCGGGCGCTCGCCGACCAGGCCCGGACCATCCGTGTGCCCGTCCACGTCGTCGAACTGATCAACCGGGTCGTCCGCGTGCAGCGCCGGATGCTCCAGGAGCGCGGCTACGAGCCCACCGCCGAGGAGGTGGCCGTCCACCTGGAGCTGACCCCCGAGCGGGTCCTCGAAGTACTCCGCCTCGCCCAGGAACCGGTCTCCCTGCACGCCCCGGTGGGCGAGGAGGACGACGTCGCGCTCGGTGACCTCATCGAGGACGGGGACGCCGCCTCGCCCGTGGAGTCGGCCGCCTTCTTCCTGCTGCGCGAGCACCTGGAAGCCGTCCTGTCGACGCTCGGCGAGCGCGAACGCAAGGTCGTGCAACTGCGGTACGGCCTCGCCGACGGGCGTCCCCGTACCCTGGAGGAGATCGGACGGATCTTCGGCGTGACGCGCGAGCGGATCCGCCAGATCGAGTCCAAGACCCTCAACAAGCTGCGCGACCACGCTTTCGCCGACCAGCTCCGCGGCTACCTGGACTGACGGACCACCGGAAAAGGGGGCGCCCCGCCAGGCGCCCCCGCTCCGCCGCCCTTTCGGCTACCCCTGCGCGGGCCCGTCGGCCCCGGTCAGCGGCCGGCTCATCCACACGTCGTCGACGTAGGCGCCGTCCAGCAGGAACTCCTCGGGCAGGACCCCGACCACCTCGAAGCCGCACCGCCGGTAGAGCTGCCGCGCCGGCTCGTTGTGGCCGAGCACGCGCAGATTCATCCGACGGGCACCCCCGGCGCGCGCGGCGGCACAGGCGGCCTCGACGAGGGCCGCTCCGACCCCGCCGCCGCGGGCGGACTCGCTGACGGCCAGTCCCTGGATGTGGCGGACGTGCCGATTGGTATCCAGGGGACTCGCCGGGGCCTGGGCGACGTACCCGACGATCTGCCGACCGCGTTCCGCGACGAGGAAGCTCTCCACCGGGTGCCGCTCGTCGAAGAGGGCCGCGTCCGCCGGGCGTTCGGGGCCCGGTTCGCTCACGCGCGACCACACCGAGCGGGCCAGCTCCACGATGTTCGGTTCATCCTCCGCCCGCGCGGGGCGTATCACCACGTCCGATGCCATGCCGTCATGCTAACGACGCCGAAGGGGCACCCGCGTACGTCTCCCGTACCCGAGTGCCCCTCCGCCGTGCGACCTCACGCTCACGCAAGGGACGACCTAGTCGACCTCGGCCACCGCCTGCGCGAACTGTGCCGCGTACAGCCGCGCGTACGCGCCGCCCGAGGCCAGCAGCTCCTCGTGCGTGCCCTGCTCCACGATCGACCCGCTCTCCATCACCAGGATCACGTCCGCGTCGCGGATCGTGGACAGCCGGTGCGCGATCACGAAGGACGTACGGCCGCGCGCGAGGCGCGCCATCGCCTTCTGGATCAGCACCTCGGTACGGGTGTCCACCGAGCTCGTCGCCTCGTCGAGCACCAGGATCACCGGCTCCGACAGGAACGCCCGGGCGATGGTGATCAGCTGCTTCTCGCCCGCGCTGACCCCCGCGCCCTCGTCGTCCAGCACGGTGTCGTAGCCGTCCGGCAGGGTGCGGATGAACCGGTCCGCGTGGGCGGCCCGCGCCGCCTCCTCGATCTCGGCACGGGTGACCGCGCGCGAAGCACCGTAGGCGATGTTCTCCGCGATGGTGCCGCCGAAGAGCCAGGTGTCCTGCAGCACCATGCCGATGCCGTTGCGCAGTTCCTCGCGGGTCATCTTCGCGATGTCCACCCCGTCCAGGGCGATCTCCCCGCCCGTGACCTCGTAGAACCGCATCAGCAGATTGACCAGCGTGGTCTTGCCGGCGCCGGTCGGGCCGACGATCGCCACCGTCTGGCCCGGCTCGACCGTGAGCGAGAGGTTCTCGATCAGCGGCCGGTCCGGCTCGTAGCGGAACGCCACCTTGTCGAAGGTCACCTGGCCGCGCAGCTCCTGAGGACGCTCCGGAACCACGGCGTCGGGCTCCTGCTCCGCCGCGTCCAGCAGCTCGTACACCCGCTCCGCCGAGGCGACACCGGACTGCACGAGGTTCGCCATCGAGGCGACCTGCGTCAGCGGCATCGAGAACTGCCGGGAGTACTGGATGAAGGCCTGCACGTCACCGATCGACAGGGTGCCGGAGGCGACCCGCAGGCCACCGACGACGGCTATCAGCACGTAGTTGATGTTCGAGATGAAGAACATCACCGGCTGCATGATGCCGCTGACCAGCTGCGCCTTGAAGGAGGCCCGGTACAGGGCCTCGTTCTGCTCGGCGAAGACGGCGGCGGACTCCCGCTGCCGGCCGAAGACCTTGACCAGGCTGTGGCCCGAGTACATCTCCTCGATGTGGGCGTTGAGCGCGCCGGTCGCCTTCCACTGCGCCACGAACTGCGGCTGCGACTTCTTGCCGATCTTCGCGGCGACGAAGACCGACAGCGGTACGGTCACCAGCGCGACCAGCGCCAGCAGCGGCGAGATCCAGAACATCATCACGAGCACGCCGACGATGGTCAGCAGCGAGTTCAGCAGCTGACCCATCGTCTGCTGCAGCGTCTGGCCGATGTTGTCGATGTCGTTCGTGGCCCGGCTCAGCACCTCGCCGCGCTTCTGCTGGTCGAAGTACGACAGCGGCAGCCGCGACAGCTTCGCCTGCAGCTCCTCGCGCATCCGGTAGACGGTGCCGTTCATGACGTGGTTCGACAGCCTCGTGGCGACCAGCATCAGCAGGCCGGCCAGGGTGAAGACCACCAGCGCCCAGATCGCGACGACCCCGACGGCACCGAAGTCGATGCCCTGCCCCGGGGTGAAGTCGGTGCCGGCGAGCATGTCCGCCATACCGTCCTGGCCCCGGGCCCGCAGGCCGTCCAGCGCCTGCTCCTTGGTGGTACCGGCCGGCATCTCGCGGCCGACGATCCCCGCGAAGACCAGGTCGGTGGCCTCACCGAGGATCTTCGGGCCGACCACCGCGCAGCCGACACTGCCGACCACGGCCGCGACCATGCCCCAGATCTTGGCCCGGTCGTACGCCAGCTGACGCAGCAGCCGCCTGCCCGAGCCCTTGAAGTCCATGGACCGCTGGGCCGGCCCCATCATCATCCGTCCTCCGGGCCCGCTCATGCGGCCTCCGCCTCCGTCAGCTGGGAGAGCACGATCTCCCGGTAGGTCTCGTTGCCGGCCATCAGCTCGTGGTGGCGTCCCTCGCCCACGACCTGCCCCTCGTCCAGGACGATGATCCGGTCGGCGTCGCGGATCGTGGAGACCCGCTGGGCGACGATGACCACGGTCGCGTCCTCGGTCTCACGGGACAGGGCCGCGCGCAGCGCCGCGTCCGTCGCGTAGTCCAGGGCCGAGAAGGAGTCGTCGAAGAGGTAGATCTCCGGGCGCTGCACGAGCGCGCGGGCGATGGCCAGACGCTGGCGCTGGCCGCCGGAGACATTGGTTCCGCCCTGGCTGACGGGGGCGTCCAGGCCACCCTCCAGCGCGGAGACGAACTCCTTGGCCTGGGCCACCTCCAGCGCCCGCCACAGCTCCTCGTCGCTGGCGTCCGGGCGCCCGTAGCGCAGGTTGGAGGCGATGGTCCCGGAGAACAGGTACGGCTTCTGCGGCACCATGCCGACCGTTCTGGCCAGCAGGTCCGGGTCGAGCGCGCGGACGTCCTCCCCGTCGACGAGGACCTCGCCGCCGGTCGCGTCGAACAGGCGCGGGACCAGGCCCAGCAGTGTGGACTTGCCGCTTCCGGTGGAACCGATGACCGCCGTGGTCTCACCGGGGCGGGCCACCAGGTCCACCCCGCGCAGGACCGGTGCCTCGGCGCCCGGGTAGCGGAAGTCGGCCCCGCGCAGCTCCAGTCGGCCGCGGCGGGCGAGTTCGCGCACCGGGTCCTCGGGCGGGACCACGCTGGAGTCGGTGTCCAGGACCTCCTGGATGCGCTCCCCGCAGACCTCGGCGCGCGGCACCATCATGAACATGAAGGTGGCCATCATCACGGCCATGACGATCTGCATGAGGTAGGCGAGGAACGCCGTCAGCTGGCCGATCTCCATGCCGCCGCTGTCGACGCGCATCGCGCCGAACCAGATGACGGCGACGCTGGAGATGTTCACGACCACGATCACCGTGGGGAACATGTACGCCAGGAGCTTGCCGGCGGCCAGCGAGACACCGGTCAGGTCGGCGTTGGCCTCGCGGAAGCGGTCCTTCTCGTAGTCGTCGCGGACGAAGGCGCGGATCACCCGGTTGCCGGTGATCTGCTCGCGCAGGACCCGGTTCACGGTGTCCAGGCGCGTCTGCATCCGGCGGAACAGCGGCCGGGTCCTGAAGACGATCGCGCCGACCGAGATCCCGAGCACCGGGACGACGGCGAGCAGCACGCCGGACAGCTTCACGTCGAGCGAGAGCGCCATGGCGATGCCGCCGACGCACATGATCGGGGCCGAGACCATCAGGGTGAAGGTCATCAGCACCAGCATCTGGACCTGCTGGACGTCGTTCGTCGTACGGGTGATCAGCGACGGGGCGCCGAACTGGCCCAGCTCCCGCGCCGAGAAGGACTGCACGCGGTCGAAGACCGCGGCGCGGAGGTCCCGGCCGAAGGCCGCGGCCGTACGGGCGCCGTAGTAGACGGCTCCGACGTTGCAGACGAGCTGGACGAGGGACACGCCGAGCATCAGCGCGCCGAAGCGCAGGATGTAGCCGGTGTCTCCGTTGACGACACCGTTGTCGATGATGTCCGCATTGAGTGTGGGCAGGTAGAGGCTGGCGCTGGTCTGCAGCAGTTGCAGCAGGACCAGCACCGCGATGGGTTTCCGGTACGCACCCAGATGGGTCCGCAGAAGTCGTATGAGCACGCGCAGGCTCCGGTCGGCACGATCGAGGGGTTCAACCCATCTTGGGCCAACCGGCCCTGTGATCCCCACCGGATTTCGCAAAGGCCGGTCAAAAGGACCAGCCCGCCCCGACTCGCGACGTAGGCGGTACCCGGGCCCGTCCTAGAACGCCCCGGGGTGGATCTGCTCCCGCGTGGCGATGTACTGCTGGCGCACCGCCTGCCACGCCGGGAACTCCTCGCCCGGTTCGAAGACCTGGGCCGCGGGGGCCGGCCAGACCGGCGGGGTGTGCGGGGCCAGTGTGCCCTGCGCCACACCGAGCGCCCAGGCCGCCTGGCGCGCCGCGCCCAGCGCCGCGTAGTCGGCCGGCGCCGGTACGACGACCTGCGTACCGAACAGCCCGGGGGCCGCGGCCTGTACGGCGGGCAGCTCGGCCGCCGCGCCCAGCAGGAACACGCGGCGGATCTCGACGCCGCGCGAGCGCAGCACGTCCAGCGCGTCCACCAGCCCGCACAGCATGCCCTCGAAGGCGGCCCGGGCCAGGTGCTCCGGCTTCATCGAGTCCCGGCGCAGCCCGGTCAGGGTGCCGGCGGCGTGCGGCAGGTTCGGCGTCCGCTCACCCTCCAGGTACGGCAGGAGTACGAGGCCGTGCGCGCCCGGGGTCGACTTCAGCGCGAGCGCGGACAGCCCCTCCAGATCGGTGCCGAGCAGCTCGGCGGTGCCGCGCAGGGCCCGTACGGCGTTGGAGGTGTTCACCACGGGCAGGTGCATGCCGCTCGCGTCGGCCAGCGAGGTGACCAGTCCGCCCGGCTCCGACACGGCCTCGTGGTGCACCGCCATCACCGAACCGGAGGCGCCGAGCGAGACCACCGCGTCGCCCGGGCCGAGCCCCAGCCCGAGCGCGGCGGCCATCGTCTCGCCGGTGCCGGAGGAGATCAGCAGCCCCTCGGGCGTGGTCCCGGCGGCATCGGCCGGGCCGAGCACCTCGGGCAGCAGCGCCCGGTGCCCGAGCGCCAGCTCGACCAGGTCGGGGCGCCAGGTCCCGGTGGCCGCCGACCAGTACCCGGTACCGGAGGCGCCGCCACGGTCGGTGGTCCGGCGGGCCGGGCGGCCCAGCAGCTGCCAGACGAGCCAGTCGTGCGGGGACATCAGGACGGCGACCCGGCGGGCGGCCTCGGGCTCGGTGCGGGCCAGCCAGGCCAGCTTGGCGACCGGCTGCGCGGAGTGCGGGACCGAGCCCACCGCCTCGACCCAGCGGTGCCGGCCGCCGAAGGCGTCGATGATGTCGGCGGCGGCGACCTGGCCGCGCTTGTCGTTGCCGACGAGAGCAGGACGCACCAGGGCGCCCTGCGGGTCCAGCGGGAGCAGGCCGTGCTGCTGCGCGGAGACCCCTATGGCCTGGACGCCTTCGAGGAGGCCGCCGCCGGCGGCCTCGCCGAGCGAGAGCAGCCAGGCCTGCGGGTCCGTCTCGTGGGGGTTGGCGCCGTCCGGTTCGCCCGCGGGCTGCGGATGGGGTGCGTACCCCTGGCGCAGCACGGCGCCGGTCTCGGTGTCACAGACGACGATGCGTGTGAACGCGGAAGAGCTGTCCAGCCCGGCGACTATCCCCATGCGGTGAATTCTGCCGCACGCGGGGCCGGACGCGACCGGTCCGGAGCCCCCGGAACCTCATGGATCCCGCGGGCCCCGGCGCGGACCGTACCGCTCAGGTGTTGCTGGTGCCCCAGTCGTCCTCGCCGGCGCCGCCGCCGGCCCGGCCGCGCAGCCCCCGTACCCGCCCGGCGAGCGAGTCGGGAACGGCGTCGCCGACCTTGTGGCTCACCGCGGTGAAGGCCTTCCCGGCGTACTCGCGCCCGGTCTGGCCCGCGGTCTCGGCGGCGTTGCGGACCGCGGGGTTCTGCGCGAGCTGGCGTGCGGACTTCCGCAGCTGCTCGTAGCGCTCGCGTCCGGCCCGGGTTCCGAGCACGTACCCGAGGGCCAGTCCGACCACGAACGTGACCTTGTACCGCATGCCTGTCACCCTTCGTCGTGTGGTGCCCGGCCCGCTGTCGATACCGATTGGCGGAGCACCCCCCTGCTTGCGCTAATCTATGACTCGCAGCGGGCACCCGCCCCCCGGCAACGCCGGAGGTGGGCTGTTCGATGCACCGCAGCAATCCCCTGTAGCTCAATTGGCAGAGCAGCCGGCTGTTAACCGGCAGGTTACTGGTTCGAGTCCAGTCGGGGGAGCGCAGTCCCCTGTAGCTCAATTGGCAGAGCATTCGGCTGTTAACCGGAGGGTTGCTGGTTCGAGTCCAGCCGGGGGAGCAAGGAAGAGGAAGAGGGCCCCGAGGGGTCCTCTTCTTTTCTTTGTCGCCCTGTCCGGGAACCGGACAGCCCTCGGCGCGGTCTCACTGGGCAGGGGAAGCCGATCATGCGAGGCATCCGAGGCAGGAGATCGTATGAGCGGCTATGCTGCGGCAGACGGCGCGCACACGTGTACGCGCCACGCCGTGAAGGGGCGGTAGCTCAGCCGGTTAGAGCAGCGGACTCATAATCCGTCGGCCGTGGGTTCGAGTCCCACCCGCCCCACCACAAGCCGCAGGTGCAGAAACGATCGCACCTGCGGCTTCGGTGTATCCCGGTGCTCTGTCCGGCTAGAAGTCCTCCGTCTGGTCCGTCAGGTGGCGCAGGACGTCGGTGAGGTCCTGGCGGCGGGCGTAGGCCACCCGCTGGCGGTGGGCGCCCGAGCCGTCGCGCAGGAGACCCGCCAGGGTCTTGGCGGCGTGGTCGAGGTCGCCGGCGGCGGCCAGTTCCGGGGCCACCAGGTCCAGCAGGGCCTCCGCGAGATCCGCCGCGGGGAGTTCCGTCCCCGTGTACGGGTCGAGGCCGAAGCCCTCCAGGCCGTCGTGGGCCGCCCGCCAGCGCGCGAGGCGCAGTACGTCGTCCCGTACGGCCGGTTCGGGGTGGCGCTCCGCGATCTCGCGCAGCGCCGTGGAGACCAGCGCGCGGGCCAGCTCGGCCTGCAGGACGGCCGAGTCGATGTCCGGGGACATGTCGGGCGCCCGGATTTCGAGCGTCGGCCAGTGTCCGGAGGGGCGGAGGTCCCAGTAGACCATCTTGGTGTCCAGGGCCGCCCCGGAGCCGAGCAGGGTCTGCACCGAGCGCCTGAAGTGTCCCGTGGACGTGAAGTGCGGGGGCAGGCCCGCCGAGGGCCAGCCGGACCAGGCCATCGCCCGCCAGCTGGCATGGCCGGTGTCACGGCCACCCCAGAACGGCGAGTTGGCGGCCAGCGCGATCAGCGTGGGCAGCCAGGGTCTGATCCGGTTGGACACGGCCACCGCCGTGTCCACGTCGAGCGTGCCGATGTGGATGTGACGGCCGCAGCTGACCAGTGTGTCGGTGAGCGCGCCGAAGCGGCGGTGCTGCTCACGCTGGCGCGGCTCGTCGTCGGTCAGGTGCAGCGGCCCCTCCACGGCGACGACCGGCGAGGGGGCGGCCAGCAGCCGGCAGCCGTGGGCGCGGGCGGCCCGGCCGAGGGTGCGCCGCAGGGCGGCGAGCTCGGTGCGCAGCGAGGCCGCCGAGTGGGCTATCGGGGTGGATATCTCCACCTGGTAGCGGGTGCCCTCGGGGTGGAGCTCGCCGGGCAGCCCGCCGGCCGTCGCCAGGACCAGCGGGGCGGCGGGGACCACCCGGAAGCTGCGGGCGTCGACGAGCAGGAACTCCTCCTCGACGCCGACGGTGAGGGGGACGGTGGGACGCACCGTGTTCTGCGTCGTGCCGGTGCTCGTGGTGCTGTTGCCAGGTTCGATCACTACGCCTCCCTGGACATACGAGTCTTTTCATCATGAGCTGAACACGAGGTGAGGAGCGTACGTCGATTCAGTCAAATGTCCGGTGATAGTGGCGAGTTACCGGCAATGCGCCGCCCGGACCGGGAGCCCGGAGCCGGATGGGGCGACTGTTGCCGGTGTGTGAAGCGGCCGATAATCGAGGAGGCGCAAGGACGGCCGGTGGTTATCATCCGCTGTGCCCCCGACGACCGCCCCACCCCAGCTCTGGCAGCGCATATTCGCCGACCTCACCCCGCTGAGCGCATCCGCGGACTACCGGCGGCTCTGGTTCGGCGGAACCATCTCGTGGGTCGGTCAGGCCATGACCACCCTCGCGATATCCCTCCAGGTCTACGACATCACCGGGTCCAGCTTCTCCGTCGGGCTCGTCGGTCTCTTCTCGCTCGTCCCGCTCGTCGTCTTCGGCCTCTACGGCGGCGCGATCGCCGACACCGTGGACCGGCGCAAGCTCGGCCTCTACAGCTCGACGGGCGCCGCCGCCCTGTCGCTCGCGCTCGCCGCCGCCGCGCTGCTCGGCTACCACCGCGTCTGGTTCCTGTACGCCGTCGTGGCGCTCCAGGCGGTCTGCGGGGCGCTCACCGGACCGGCACGGTCCGCCATGATCCCCAGGCTGCTCCCGGTCGAGCAGCTGCCCGCCGCCAACGCCCTGAACTCGGTGACCGTGACCCTCGGGTCGATGGTCGGCCCGGCCCTGGGCGGGTTCATCGTGACCGTCGCGGGCTACGAGGCCGCGTACCTGATCGACGCCGTCACCTTCTCCGCCGCGCTCTACGCGATGTGGAAGCTGCCGTCGATGAAGCCCGACCGGGCCGAGGGCGCGCGGGGCCGGGCCTCCGTCCTCGACGGCCTGCGCTTCCTCGGCACCCGGCCGAACATCCGGATGACCTTCTTCTCCGACATGGCCGCCATGGTGCTCGCCCAGCCCCGGGCGCTGTTCCCGGCCATCGCCGGGCTCTGGTACGGCGGCGGCCCCGGTACGGTCGGCCTGCTGGTCGCCGCGATGGCCGCCGGGGCGCTGCTCGGCGGGCTGTTCTCCGGCTGGCAGGGCCGCATCCAACGGCACGGGCTGGCGATCCTGCTCGCCGTCGCCGGCTGGGGGCTGGCCGTCGCGGTGTTCGGGATCACCCGGAACCTGTG
Source organism: Streptomyces venezuelae (assembly GCF_008642275.1). NCBI lineage: Bacteria > Bacillati > Actinomycetota > Actinomycetes > Kitasatosporales > Streptomycetaceae > Streptomyces > Streptomyces venezuelae. The sequence continues at coordinate 2,417,576 of NZ_CP029189.1, read as the reverse complement.
GCTCGGCATGCTCTTCCTGGCCCTCGCGGGGTACGCGGACACCGCGTCGATGGTGTTCCGCACGACCATGCTCCAGGCCGCCACCCCCGACGACATGCGCGGCCGCCTGCAGGGCGTCTTCATCATCGTCGTCGCGGGCGGGCCCCGGCTCGGTGACTTCCTCGCCGGGACCACCGCCGACCTGGTCTCCCCGACCGTGGCCGTCACGGGCGGCGGGCTGGCCTGCGTCCTGGTGCTGGGTCTGCTCGCGCTGCGCTGGCGGAACTTCGCCCGCTACGACGCCCGCTCCCCGCAGGCCTGACGCGGGCCGGCTAGGCGTCCACCGGTTCCCGGGTGCGGTCGCCGCCCTCGGAGCCGGTGTTGACGGTGCCGGCCGGCTCGAAGAGCAGGATCTGCGCCTCCTCCTCCGCCGCCGGGCAGTGCTCGACCCCGCGCGGGACCACGTACATCTCGCCGGGGCCGAGGACCACGTCCCCGTCGCGCAGGCGGATCGTCAGGGTGCCGGCGACCACCAGGAAGAGCTCGTCGGTGTCCTCGTGGGCGTGCCAGACGAACTCCCCCTGGAGCCGGGCGGCCTTGACCTCGTAGTCGTTGACGCGGGCGATGCGCCGAGGAGCCCACTGCTCGGTGAAACCGGCCAGTTTTTCGGCGATGTTGACCTTGTGTGTCGTCATGGGGGCAGCCTGTCGGCACCCCCGGCGGGCGGTCTTGTACGTTCCTGACATGGCCGCGATACGTCCGCGCAGCACCGTGTCCGCCTGGCAGCCGCAGGTACCCGGCATCACCGAGGTCTTCCACGCCCGCTTCACGGAACACGCCTACCCGGCCCACGTGCACGACACCTGGGCGCTGATGGTCCTCGACGGCGGGCGGGTGGATTTCGCGCTCGACGGTGAACGGCACGGCCTCGGTGTGTCGGACGCGGTGGTCCTGCTGCCGCCCGGGGTGAGCCACGACGGACGGACCGTGACCGAGGCGGGGTTCCGCAAGCGCGTGCTGTACCTGGACACCTCGGTGCTCCCCGAGCGGCTGACCGGGGCCGCCGTCGACACCCCGCTGCTGGCCGACCCCGCGCTCCGCGAGCGCGTGCACGGGCTGCACCTGGCGCTCACGGAGCGGGACCCCTTCGAAGCCGCGTCGCGGCTGGCGTTCGTACGGGAGCGGCTGCACCGCAGGCTGGCGGGGCGCGCGGCCGAAGCTCCGGAGCCGGGGCCGGGGCCGGGGCCAGGGCCACGGCGTGGGCCGGGCGGGCTGGTTGCGGTACGGCTGCGCGAGCTGCTCGACGCGCGGGTGACCGGGGGGATCACCCTGGAGGAGGCGTCGGCCGAGCTCGGGAACCCGCACCCCACGCACCTGATCCGGAGCTTCAAGGCGGCGTACGGGCTGCCACCGCACGCGTACCTGACGGCGCGGCGGGTGGCGCTGGCGCGGCGGCTGCTGCTGGCGGGGATGCGGCCTGCCGAGGTGGCGGTGGCGGCCGGGTTCTACGACCAGGCGCACCTGACCCGGCACTTCGGGCGGCATGTCGGGATCAGCCCGGCGAGGTTCGCCCGGTCCGGCCGGTCGTGAGGGACCGGGCGCCTGCGGCTGCTGCCGGCCAGCGACGACGACGAGCTCGCCCAACAGGTGACACGGCCGTACCGGATGGACGTACGGCTGCCACAGCGCCGGGACCGGCAGCGCTAGGCCGGCTCTTTCGGGATCTGGTCGGCCGGGCCGGGCGACGCGTCCCGTGCCCGGATCGGCGGCGTTCGCCCCGCACGTCGTTCCCGTACGGCCGGATGGAGAATGATCCCGTGAGCTTCGATCTGGCGGTTCTCGCGATGGAGGAGTCGGCCGACCCCGCGACGGCGCGCGCGATGTTCGAGCGGTGCGCCTTCGGCCGTCACGACGAGGGCGAACTGGACGAGCGGGTGGCCGGGTTCTACGAGCGGCTGCGCTCGCGGTTCCCGGACCGCCCGCCCCATGCCGTGGATTTGCCGTGGATGTCCACGCCGTTGGCGGTCGGCATCGACCACGTGATCATGAATCTGAGCTTCTCGTCGCGGAGCGACGCGGCGCTCAGGGCGATCGAGGAGCTCGCCGGGGAATTCCGCCTGGTCATCTGGGATCCGCAGTCCCAGGAGGCCTTCCTGCCGGCGGTGTGAGTCACCCTTCGCGACCTGGGCCGCGCGAGCTGGACGGGCCGCTCCGGCGCGCCGGGCCGCTGCCCGGCGCGGGCCCGGAGGGCCTGGACTCCGTCATCCCCGTGCCCGGGCCTTCGCCGACGCGTCGGGGCCGACGATGCCGCGGGCGACCCCCAGGGCGACCAGGTCCTGGGGGCGGACGCGGAGTTGCTCCGCCGTGGCCGGGGCGGCTTCCGCGGGGCGCTTGAGGATGGCCGCCGCCAGTTCCGGGGCGATCACCGAGAAGTAGCTGTCCGGGGTGACCCAGGTGTTCCCGGGCGCGGCCAGCGCGAGGGCGCCGCCCGAACCGCCCTCGCCGATCAGCAGGGTGGTGACGGGGACGGTGGCCGCGGCCACCGCCGCGAAGGTGTCGGCGATGGCCGCGCCCGCGCCCGCGTGTTCGGCGGCGGCGTCGTTGGCCGCGCCCGGGGTGTCCACCAGGGTGAGCACGGGGATGCCGAGCCGGTCCGCGAGGCGGATGACGCGGGCCGCCGTACGGTAGCCCGCCGGGCGGGTGGCGGTGCCGCACTGGGCGGCGTAGGCGACGGCGCGGCCCTCGCGCAGCCCGAACCCGCACAGCATGCCGGGGTCGGTGCCGCCCGCCCGGTCCCCGGAGAGGGGCAGCCGGAGGTCGAAGTACGCGTCCAGGTACGCGGTGGCGTGCGGCCGGTCGGGGTGCCGGGCCTGCAGGACGGCGTCCCACCCGGTCCGCGGCGGTGCCACGTCGGCCAGCGCGCCCGGAGGCTCGGCCGGCCCGCCGGGTCGGGGCGCGGCCAGCACACGGAGCCAGTCGGCGAGGGTGCCCGCCAGCTCGGCGGCGGGCACGACGGCGTCCACGTGCCCGGCGGCGTACTGGCCCTCGGCGCAGTAGGCCGCCGGATCCGCGTCCGCCGGACGCACCCGGGAACCGGCGAAGCCGACCTGGGCCCCGGGAAGGGCGAGGACCACATCGGCGCCGGCGCCCAGGGTGGCCCAGCCGCCGCCCGTGGTCGGATCGCGCAGGACGGCGAGCTGGGGCAGGCCCGCGGCGCGCGTCAGGACGCACTGGCGGGCCACGCGCTGGAGCTGGGTGAGGGCGAGCATGCCCTCCTGCATCCGGGAGCCACCGGTGGCGATGAGCGAGACGAGGGGGAGCCGGTGCTCGCGGGCGTGGGCGTACGCGGCTTCGAGCCGGTCGCCGGTGCGCTGCCCGAGCGAGCCGCCGAGGAAGCCGAACTCGAAGGAGATGACGGTGGCCGCGTGGCCGCCGACCCGGGCGGTGCCGGTGACCACGGACTCCTGCTCGCCGGTGCGCCCGGCGGCGCGGGCGCGGGAGTCGTCGTAGCCGGTCCATCCCAGGGGGCCGTCGGCGGGGGAATCCCGCCGGGGCGCGGGGAGTTCGGCGAAGCTGCCGGGGTCGGTCACGGAGGCGATGGCCGCGCGGGCCGAGAGACGGGTCGTCACGGGGTCACCCTAGGGGCTGAACCCGAGGGCCGGCAGGGGGAAGGCGATCTTGAGGGCGTAGGCGGCGACCAGGCCGTAGCCGAGGCGGAAGGTCCAGACGCGGGCGCGGTCCGGGACGCGCGTGCCGACGAGGGAGCCGAGTGCCACGAGCGCCTGCTGCCAGAGGAGGGAGGCGGCCCCGACCCCGAGGAGGAAGGCGGCGCCGGCCGGTCCGGTGCCCAGGGCGGCGCCCTGGGCGGTGGTGAGGGCGGCGAAGTAGAGGGCGGTGGTGGGGTTGAGGGCGGTGAGGCCGACGTACCGGGCGAAGGCCCTGGCTGGCCGGGCCGGGGGTGCCGGAGCCTGCTTCGGCGTCGGGGCGGGCGCAGGTGGGGACACCGGCGCCGACACCGAGCCGGGGGAGGCCCCTGAGGCGGCGGAAGCCCCGGAAGCGGCGGAGGCCACGGAGGCCCCAGAGGCGGCGGAGGCCCCAGAGGCGGGGGAGGCGCCGGAGAGGCCGTGCGCCGCGATGACCAGCAGGATCACCGCCGAGGCCAGCCGGACCCAGGCCTCGACCGGGGAGATGTGGGAGGCCACCCAGGGCCCCACGGCAGTGGCGAGGGCCGCGTAGCCGAGGTCGACCGCCGCGATTCCCGCAGCCGCGGCCACGGCCGTGCGGCGGTCGCGCATCGCCTCCTGGAGCAGCAGCACGCTCATCGCCCCCATGGGCATCGCCACGCCCAGGCCCGCGGCCGCGCCGGCCAGCGCCGGTGTCATCAGTTCGCTCATGGGGCGAGCGTCGGGCCCGGCCCGCGGGGGACGGGCGCGCATATCGGGCCCGGCTGCGAGAATCGCGGTATGGACCGCCTCGACAGGGAAATCCTCGGCATCCTGCAGCAGGATGCGCGGATCTCGTACCGGGACCTGGGAGTCCGCGTCGGCCTCAGCGCCAACGCCACCGCCGACCGGGTCCGGCGGATGCGCCGCGAGGGGGTGATCCGCGGGTTCACCACGATCGTGGACCCGGCGGCCGACACCGCCGGCGGGCTGGTCGTCTTCATCGACGTCACCCTGCGCCAGGACACGACCAACGAGGAGTTCGAGCGCCAGGTCGCCAAGCTCTCCGGGATCACCGAGGTCGTGCACGTGACGGGCGAGCACGACTACCTCGTACGCGCCCGGGCCGCCGACCCCGCCGCCCTCGACGGGCTGCTCCGCCGGATGAAACGCGAGGCGGGGGTGGCCCAGTCCAACACCCGCATCGCGCTGCGCGCAGCCACCCGGCCGGGGCAGTACTGAGGGCTGTTCCCGGAGCCCGGAATGCCGGACGACCTGAAGACCTGAAGACCTGAAGACCACGGCACCGCGCCACGTCGCCGGTGCAGCCGACCGCACCCGGTACGGGGCTCCGGTCACCCGGCCGCCGCGTAGCAGCGCACGGTCACCGTCAGCTCCGGACTCCACCGTTGCTCGACCGTGGCCAGCAACTCCCAGCCCAGACGCTCGTACAGGGCCACCGCCGAGGTGTCGGAGGCCACGACGTCCAGCACGGGGTGCAGAGCGCGCCCCCGCGCCTCCTGCGTCGCCCGGGCCATCAGGAGCGCACCGATCCCGTGACCCCGGGCCGCCGGAGCGACGAACAGGCGGCCGACCACCGCGGCCGCCGCGGCCCCCACGCCCTCGCGGCCGCTCCACAGCGCGGGCGCCGCATCGTCCGCCGCACTGCGGGACAGGCCCACGTGACCGACGATCCGCCCGTCGAGCTCCGCCACCCAGGCCGCGAGCAGCGTCGGCCCGGACAGCCAGCCGCCGGGGTCGTCCGGCCAGTTCACCGGGTATCCGTCCTGCTCGTGGACCTCGGCGAGCACCCGGACGCACGCTCCGAGATCGTCGTCCGTACGGAGCCGGACGTGCCGGTCGTGCCGGTCGTGCCGGTCGTGCCGGTCGTGCCGGTCGTGCCGGTCGAGCCGGTCGAGCCGGACGTGCCGGTCGTGCCCGGCCACGGGTTCGCCGGTTGCGGGAGCACTCTCGTCGGTCATCGGATCATGGAAGCACGGCCGCGGAGCAGAGGTCCGTCACCGTCCGTTCCCGGCGCACGCCCACGGCGGTCACAGCGCCGACTCCCACGTCACCGTCGTGCCCCGCGCGCCCGACTCCGCACGGCCGTCGTCCGCCACCGTCAGGCGTACCCGCGACGGGCTCGCGTCCACCTGTACGTCGATGAAGGTGATCTCGCCGCGCCGGTGCGCCGCGGCCAGGGCGCCGCGCAGGGCCCCGAGCAGACCGGCCGCCACGGGCTCCGGCAGCAGGGCGTCCACCGCGCCCGTGAAGTGCACCGACGGCTGGAAGCCGAGCACCGCCGCCGCCCCGCCCGTCTCGCGCAGCACCCGTCCCCGGAAGGTCGTCGGGGCATCGGTCGGCGGCTGCTGGAGGGCAAAGATGGCCGTCCGGACCTCCTGGATGGTGGAGTCGAGTTCGTCCACGGCCCTGCTGAGCTCGTCGCCCACGGTGTCCCCCGACGGGGCGTTCGCGGCCCGCCGCCGGGTGCTCTCCAGCATCATCTCGGTGGCGAACAGCCGCTGGACCACCAGATCGTGCAGGTCGCGCGCGATCCGGTCGCGGTCCTCGTACACCGCCAGCTGCTCCCGGTCGTGCTGGGCGTCCGCCAGTACGAGGGCCAGTGCGGCCTGGGAGGCGAACTGCGAGGCGAGCAGCCGGTCCACGGCGTCGTACGCGGGGCCGCCCCGGGCGCGCGGCAGGGCCAGGGTGCCGATCAGCTGGCCGCCGCTCTGCAACGGAAGCATCATGCTGGGCCCGAACCGCTCCCGCACGTGGGTGGTCATCCGGGGGTCGGTGGCCGAGTCGTCGATGAAGACGGGTTCGCCGCCGAGGAGCTGTACCAGTACCGGCGAACCGGGGGCGATCGCCGTCCCCACCAGGTCCCCGGGGTCCCCCTGCGTGGAGGCGGCCACGATCTCCATGCCGCCCTCGGGGGTCGGCTGGAGCACCACGCCGGCCGCGGCGTCGGCCAGCAGCCGGGCCCGTTCGGCCACGCACTTCAGGGCGTCCGCCGCGGGCCGTCCGGCGAGCAGGGTCGTGGTCACGGCGGCGGCGCCGTCGATCCAGCGCTCCCGGCGGCGCGCGGTCTCGTAGAGCCGGGCGTTGCCGATCGCTATGCCCGCCTGCGAGGCCAGGACGCGCAGCAGGGCGAGGTCCTCGTCCGTGAAGGGGCCGCCGCCCCGCTTCTCGGTGAGGTAGAGGTTGCCGAAGACCTGCGTGTGCACCCGGATCGGGACACCCAGGAGGCTGTGCATGGGCGGGTGGCCCGGCGGGAAGCCGGCGGCCCGCGGGTCCTGGGTGACGTCGTCCAGGACCAGCGGGCGCGGGTCGCTGACGAGGGCTCCGAGCACCCCGGAACGCGCGTCCGGCAGGTGCGGGATGGCGGCCCGCTCCTCCTCGGTGAGCCCTGCCGTGAACAGCTGGGTCAGCAGGACGCGCTCGGGGTCGACGACCCCGAGCGCTCCGTACCGGGCCGCGCACAGCTCGGTCGCGGAGTCCACGATGTGCTGGAGGGTGGTGTGCAGTTCCAACTCGGACCCGACGTCGAGGACGGCTTGCAGCAGCGTGGGAAGGCTCGCCGTCTCCTCACCGGGGTTCCCGGACCTTCCGGTCTCCCCGGGCTTTCCGGTCTCCCCGGACCTTCCGGTCTCCCCGGGCTTTCCGGTCTGCCCGGGTTCGCGGGACTCCGTGGACTCGTCCGACCTCTCGGACTCCGTGGGTTCCTTCGGCTCCTGGGGCCTCATTCGGCCAGCGGGTTGAGGACCATGGGGGCGATCTTCCCTTCGAGCATCGCGCCGAGACCGACCACGGCGCACACGTCCGGCCGTTCCGCGATGGCTACGGGCATCCCGGTGGCGTCCCGCAGCATCTGGTCCAGGCCCGGCAGCAGGGCGCTGCCGCCCACCATCATGATCCCCCGGTCCGTCAGATCGGCGACCAGGTCCGGCGGGCAGTCCCGCAGCACCTTGCCGATGCCGTCGAGGACGGCGGTCAGCGGCGTGTGGATGGCGTCCCGTACGGCCGCGGTGTCCACGTGGACGGAGCGGGCCAGTCCGGTGGCCACGTCGCGGCCGTGGATCAGGGTGGAGGCCGGCCCCTCGGCGGTGAGGCCGTTGCCGTGGAGGGCCAGCTGCAGGGGCCGGACCGCCTGGCTGGGCAGCATCAGCTCGTGCGCGTGGCGCAGGTGCTGGACCACCGCGTGGTCGATGGCCTCGCCGCCGACCGGGATCCGCTGGGCGGTGACGATGGATCCGAGGGAGAGGACGGCCACCTGGGTGGCCGCGGCCCCGCACACCATGATCATCGTCGCGGTCGGCTGCTCCACGGGGAGTCCGCAGCCGACGGCCGCCGCGATCAGGGTGTCGACCAGTTCGACGCGCCGTGCGCCGAGCCCGACGAGGGTCTCCACGGTGGCCCGCTGGGCGAGCGGGTCCGCGTCGTGCGGGGTGCAGGCGGCGGCCCGCAGCCGCGGCTTGCGGCGCAGGGCGCGCCGCAGCTTCTCGCCGAGGAGGTGACGCAGCATCCGCTGGGCCATCTCGATGTCGACGACGGTGCCGCCGGAGACGGGGCGCACGACCCGGATGTAGTCGGGCGTGCGGCCGGTCATCCGTTCGGCGAAGGAGCCGACGGCGATGAGTGCGCCGGTGCGCGTGTTGACCGCGGCGACGCTGGGTTCGTCGACCACGAGGCCGGCGCCCTTGACGTACACGCGGGTTCTTGCCGCCCCCAGGTCGACGGCGACGTGGCAGCGGCGCAACTGCTCAAGACTGACGGTCACGGCAGATCCTCCCGAGAGCGCTGACGCAAGAGGACCGACGGAAATGTCGGTCACTTTTCATATCATCGCGGGCAATTCGGTCTCATGGCCCGTTGAGATGCTCCGGCCGGGGGGTGCGTCGCAGCTGCATGGGGGTGGATTTCTGTACCGACAGGCAGCACCATGCCCGCACCGCACGCGCTACTCACGCGTAACAAGGTAAAGGGGACCCGATGCTGACGGCCCGACAGAGAGCGCTGCCCCTTCCGGCACCCCCGGCACCCCCGGTACCCCGGGCAGGCACGGCGTTCCGTTCCCTCCGTTCGCTCCGGGCGCTCCTGGCGCTCCTGACGCTCTGCCTGGCACTGTCCGGGCCCGGCCCGGCCCACGCCGCCGGCCGGGCCCAGGCCGCTCCCCGCGGTCCGGTGGTCTTCGTGCACGGCTACAACGCCGATCCGGGCGTCTGGGGAGCCCTGCGCGCGGACCTGCGCGCCGCCGGTTACACCGACGCGCAGTTCTTCTCCTTCGGCTACGACACCCACCAGTCCGTCAACGAGGTCCTCGCCGGGCGGCTCGGCGCCTACGTCGACCAGGTCCGCCGGGAGACCGGCGCCGCCAAGGTCGACGTCGTCGCGCATTCCTTCGGCTCGCTGGTCAGCCGCTGGTACGTGAAGTTCGGCGGCGGTACGGCCGCCGTGGACCACTGGGTCTCGCTGGCCGGGCCCAACCGCGGTACCTCCACCGCCTGGGCCTGCGCGCTGTGGGACCAGGCCTGCCGGGACATGACCCCCGGCTCGTACGTGGTGAGGAACCTGAACGGCGGGGACGAGACCCCGGGCGCGGTGAAGTACGCGACCTTCTGGTCCGCCTGCGACGAGATCGTCAACCCGGACGACAGCGTCCCGCTGACCGGCGCCGCCAACACGCCGGTCGGCTGCCTGAAGCACAACGACCTGCTCGGCGACGACGGCACCTCGGCCGGAGTCCGCGCCTTCCTCTCCTCCTAGGGGGTGTCTGCGTCGTCCTGGGAGAACCGCTGCAGCAGGCCGTAGGTGAACTCCGCCACGCAGGTCCGTCCCCGCGCGGCGAAGGCCAGGCGCCAGCGGGTCGGGGCGGTGCCTTCCATCGGCCGGACCGGTGCGAAGGCCCGCGCCACCTCGTCCACCGTCGCCGACCAGGGCAGCAGATCCTCCGGCGAGCGGAGTACGGGCCCCCGCGCGCCCGGGGCCCGCACCAGCCACTCGTTCCACACCGCCCCGTCCGGCGCGGCCAGCACCTCGAAGCGCAGATCCGGCCAGAGCGGCAGCGGCCACAGCAGGGCCTCGCACTCCAGATCGCCGATCGTGCGGTGCTCGGCGGACTCCGGCGGGCCGAGCACCGAGCGGTACCGGGCCAGGGCCCCGCGGGAGCGTCGTGAGCGGACCATCGCCTGCCAGTGCTTGTTCGCCTCCCGCTGGTCGGCGAGCGAGGCGCCCAGCCTGCGGCGGGCCTCGTCGGCGAGGTCCGGCTGGAAGTCGGCCATCCGCCGCAAGAGCACCAACTGGAATCCGGTCGGCCCGAAAGATGTCATGGCGGAAACGATTCCACACAGGATCCTTACGTTCTCGGGATCCGGATGTTGCCGCAGACCACGTAGCCTGCGGGCGCCATGAACTACTGCCACGCATGCCGGAGGCACCTCAACGGCGCACTGGCGTGCGCCGGATGCGGAACCCCCGCCGAGTACCTGATACCCGCCACGGCCGCCGGCCCGCCGGCCGTCGTGCCCGCTGCCGAGGCGCCGTACTCCGGGCCGCCGCCCGCACTGGCCGAGGTCTTCGCCGACTCGCTCGTGGTGCTGTCCTCGCCGAACGAGCGGCGCGCCGGTGCCCGCCGCCGGGTCACGCACCGGCGCCGCCGCCGGACCGTGCTGTCGCTCTCGCTCGGCCTGCTGCTCGCGGTCGGCGGCTTGATGACGGTGGCCCGTATGGCCACCGACGGGGAGCGCACCGACCGGGCCGCGACCGTGGTGCTGACCGACGACGGCCCGCAGCAGCCCGCCCCGCTGCCCGAGGCTCCGACGGCCGGTGCGCCGACGGGGCCGGGGAAGGTCACGGCGAAGGCCACCGCCGCGGGGACGAAGAGCGCCGGGGCCCCGGCGCCTTCCGGGAACGTCACGCAGCCGGGTCCGGCCGCGTCCGCCCCCGCGCCATCGGGCCCGGCCTCGCGCACTCCCGGCCCGGGGCCGACCGTACAGACAAGTGCTTCGGGAAGGCCGTCGCAGAGCGCCACCGCCGGCACGCAGGCGCCGTCGCCGCCGATGTCCCCGTCCCCGAGTCCCTCGCCGACGAAGAAGCCCTGCGGCCTCTTCGACTTCAGCTGCTGGTTCTAGGCCGCCCCTCCCGGATCTCTGCCGGGTGCGCGCCCACGGGCAGGCCCACGGACACGTACGCGCCCGTGAACAGGAACTTTCCGGCCTTGGCGGGCCGGGCCACCCCCGTCAGGCCAGCATGCGCCTGAGGAGGTCCCGCAGGACCGTCCGCTCCTCCGCGGAAAGCCCCGCCAGCGGTTCGCGGGCGAAGTCGAGCGACTCGCGCAGCCGCTCCGCGGTCAGCGTGCCCTCCTCGGTGGGGGCGGCCAGCTTCACCCGGCGGTCCGCCGGGTCCGGGCGGCGTTCGACCAGGCCACGGGTCTCCAGGCGGTCGACGATGCCGGTCACGTTCGAGGGCTCGCACCGCAGCTTCAGCGCGATGCGCCGCATCGGCATGGGCTCCAGGGAGAGCATGTTCAGCACCTTGGCCTGGGCGCCGGTGAGCTGGTGGCTGGCGGCCGCGTGCTCGTACTCCATGTGGTACCGGGCCACGACGTCGCCGATGAGCTCGACGACTTCGATGGTCACTGGGTCTACGCGACGACTGGGCATGGAACCAGCGTACCCATTTACTTGACAACATGAAATATCTAGGCGCATGGTTGTTTCACCTAGTGAAGCAATTTCGTTCTGACCAGGAGCGCCGCATGTCTCAGATCCCCGCCGTCAGCCGCGAGTGGCACCTCGTCCGTCGCCCGCAGGGCTGGCCCGTCGCCGAGGACTTCGCCCTGCGCGAGGTGCCCGTGTCCGCCGAGCCCGCGGCCGGCCGGATCCTCGTGCGCAACCTCCACATGTCCGTTGACCCCTACATGCGCGGCCGGATGAACGACGTGAAGTCCTACGTCCCGCCCTTCCAGCTGGACGAGCCGATGCAGGGCGGCGCGGTCGGCGAGATCGTCGCCTCCGCCGCCGAGGGCTTCGCCGTGGGTGACCACGTCCTGCACATGCTGGGCTGGCGTGAGTACGCGGACCTCGACGCCGCGCACGTCGTCAAGGTGGACGCCTCGCTCGCCCCGCTCTCCGCCTACCTCGGCGTCCTCGGCATGCCGGGTCTGACCGCCTACGCCGGTCTCTTCGAGGTCGCCTCCTTCAAGGAGGGCGACTCCGTGTTCGTCTCCGGCGCCGCCGGTGCGGTCGGCAGCCTCGTCGGCCAGTTCGCCAAGATCAAGGGCGCGTCCCGGGTGATCGGCTCCGCCGGCTCGGACGAGAAGGTGACGCTGCTCACGGAGAAGTACGGCTTCGACGCCGCCTTCAACTACAAGAACGGCCCCGTCGCCGAGCAGCTCCCGGTCGCCGCCCCCGAGGGCATCGACGTCTACTTCGACAACGTCGGCGGCGACCACCTGGAGGCCGCCATCTCCTCGATGAAGGTGCACGGCCGGGCCACCCTGTGCGGCGCGATCGCCGGCTACAACGACACCGAGGCCGCACCCGGCCCGCGCAACCTGATGCAGGTCATCGGCAAGCGCCTGCGCCTGCAGGGCATCCTCGTCAACGACCACAACCACCTCCAGCAGCAGTTCGTCCAGGACGTCGCCGGATGGCTGCGTTCCGGTGAGCTGCGGTACGACGAGACGGTCGTCGAGGGCGTCGAGAACGCCACCTCCGCCTTCCTCGGCATGCTGCGCGGCGAGAACACCGGAAAGATGATCGTTTCCTTCACCGGTTAGGCTCACTGCACACCGTCGTGATCGTGGGCGCGACTCACGGCGATTACCAGGAGGATTTTCCTTTATGTCCATCCAGCAGTCCGACGTCGCCTACACCGCTGTCGCCACCGCCGAGAACGGCCGTGACGGCCGCGTCGCCACCAACGACGGCCAGCTCGACGTCGTCGTGAACCCGCCGAAGGAGCTCGGTGGCAGCGGCGCCGGCACCAACCCGGAGCAGCTGTTCGCCGCCGGCTACAGCGCCTGCTTCCAGGGCGCCCTGGGCGTCGTCGCCAAGAACGTGAACGCCGACATCTCCGGCTCCACGGTCACCGCCGAGGTCGGCATCGGCAAGAACGACGAGGGCTTCGGCCTGATCGTCAAGATCTCCGCCGTGATCCCGAACGTGGACGCCGCCACCGCCAAGGACCTCATCGAGAAGGCCCACCAGGTCTGCCCGTACTCCAAGGCCACCCGCGGCAACATCACCGTCGAGCTCGCCGTCTGATCCGGCGCTCGCAGCGCGCAGGCCGCACCCCCGACCGGGGTGCGGCCTGCGCCGTAAACTGGCCCCATGCGTGATCTTGCGGGGGGCTTCCGGTATCTGCTGGCCGGACAGCGATGGGTGTTCCGGCACGGCAGGTGGCTGGGCTTCGGGCTGCTGCCCGGGCTCGTGGCGCTCGTCCTCTACGTCGGCGCCCTGATCGGGCTCGGATACGGGGCCGACGACCTCACCGCCTGGGCCACCCCCTTCGCGGACGACTGGTCCTCGCCCTGGCTCTCCCTCTTCCGCGGCTTCCTGACCGCCCTGCTCTTCGGCCTCGGCCTCTTCCTCGCCGTGATCACCTTCACCGCCGTGACCCTGCTGATCGGCCAGCCCTTCTACGAGTCCCTCTCGGAGCAGGTCGACCGCAGCGAGGGCGGCGAGGTGCCGCAGTCGGGGCTCCCGCTCTGGACGGAGCTGTGGGTCTCGGCCCGGGACAGCGTGAAGGTGCTCGTGCGGGTGCTGCTGTACGGGATCCTGCTCTTCGCCCTCGGTTTCATCCCGCTGATCGGCCAGACGGTGATCCCGGTGCTCGGCTTCTGCGTCTCCGGGTACTTCCTGACCCAGGAGCTCACCGCCGTGGCCCTGCAGCGGCGCAAGGTGGAGCTGCCCGACCGGCTGGAGCTGATGCGCTCGCGGCGCCTGCTGGTGCTCGGCTTCGGGGTGCCGCTGGTGCTGGCGTTCCTGGTGCCGCTGGTCGCGGTGTTCCTGATGCCGGGCGCGGTGGCCGGGGCCACGCTGATGGCCCGCGACCTCATGAAGACCGACGAGGCCCCGGAGGCCGAATCGGCTCCCGCGGGTTTCGGACCGCCGCCGCCCGCGTACTCCTGACCGCCCGGCGGGCTACCGCTTCAGCAGCAGGATGGCCCCCGTCGTGTCCTCCCCGCCGTGCGCGGCCGGGTCCGCCGCCAGCCGGCGGCGCAGCAGGTCCACGTACGGGAGGACCAGCTCGGCGCTGACCCCCTGTTCCGCGGCGGTGCGCAGCATCGTGTCGGTGCCCGTGACCTGCATGGCCAGGTTGGAGACCACCCCCGAGGTGAAGTCGTGGGAGGTCAGCCGCTCGGCGGCGTTCCCGACGAAGAAGCCCATCGCGCCGAGCCACTCGGACAGCAGCGGAGCCAGGTCCTTCGGGGCGATGTCCTCGCCCTCGATCAGCGCGTAGGCGTGCGAGATGCCGGCGAACATCCCCCACATCGCGCTCAGCAGTGCCACGTCGTGGAGGGCCGCGTGCCCGGGGTCCTCGCCGACGAAGCGGGAGCCGGACGGGACCTCCAGGACCGTCCGGTGGGTCTCGAAGAGGGCGTGCGAGCCGCTGTAGAAGACGTACCCGCCCGCTTCGGGGACGCCGATCATCGTCGGCGTGGCCATGATCCCGCCGTCCAGGTACCGGGCGCCGCGCTCCTCGGCCCAGGCGGCGCGGGCGCGTGCCTCGCCCGGGGTGCCGGTGGTGAGGTTGACGAGGTCCTTGCCGGTCAGGTCGATGCCGTCCAGGGCGGACCCGACGCTCTCGTCGTCCAGCAGACAGACCACGACCAGCGTGTTCGCGGCGACCGCCGAGGTGGCGGTCGCCGCGACAAGGGCCCCTTCGGCGGCCAGCGCCTCGGCCTTGGCGGGGGTGCGGTTCCAGACGGTGAGGGAGTGCCCGGCGGCCAGCCAGGTGCGGGCCAGGGCGGTGCCCATGTCGCCGAGGCCGAGGAGGGTGAGGGAAAAGTGAGCTGTGGTGTCGGTCATGACGTTTAGCCTGGTCGCAGGCGGCAGAGCGCTCAAGTACGCACTTCGGAGTGGGTGGTTACCCCGAGGTGAGCGAGCAGGTGGGGAGGGTGTGCGATGGCGGTGACACGAAGGCCGGGCGCCGACGAATGCGGGATCGCCGCGGCGATGTCCGTGATCGACGGGAAGTGGAAGGTGTCGCTCCTGTGGCTGCTGGACCAGCGACCCCACCGGTTCGGTGAACTGCGCAGGCTCGCCCCCGGCATCTCGGAGAAGGTGCTCACCGCCCAGCTGCGCGAGCTGGAGACCGACGGCCTCGTGCACCGCGAGGTGTACGACGAGGTCCCGCCGCGCGTCGAGTACTCCCTGACCCCGCTGGGCCAGGACCTGAACGCGGCCCTGGAACCCCTCGGGGCGTGGGGCGGCAAGCACCTGCTGGCCGACACCGCCTGAGGTTCACGCGCGCGGCTGGACCCACAGCGCCTCGGCGACGGCGCACAGTTCTCCGTCGGCCGTGGCCAGGGCCGTGCCCACGGTGTACTTGCGGCCCGAGGACGACAGCATCCAGGCGTACGAGACGAGCCCCTCGCCCACCGGCACCGGCCGCAGCAGCCGGGCGCCGAGCGCGGCGGTGACCGCACCCGCGGGGCGGCCGTCGAGCAGCCGCCCGGCGGCGTTCCCCGGGCAGTCCAGCGCGCCCCACACCAGCTCGGCCGGCAGCAGCCCGTCCGCGTCCCCGAGTCCGGGCGCGGGCGTCCAGGCCGCGGCGACCAGCTCGCGGCCCGGCACCGTACCGCAGTGCAGGCGCAGCCCGGTCGCGGGCGTCCGGTCCAGGCCGCAGCCGAAGCAGTCGGCCTGACCGTCCGGCGGGTCCGCCCGGAAGGCCTCGGCCGCGGCCACGGCCCGGTCCCAGGAGGGGGCTTCGGGGGCGTCCGCGCCGGGGGCTTCGACCGCGGTCGCCACGGCCAGCAGCAGCTCGCCGTCCGTCAGCTCGCAGCCGCCGCCGGCGGTCGCGGCGAGCCGCACCGGCGCCCCGGTCGGCACGGGCCGCCGGAAGTCCACCCGTACGTCCTTCGCCGCGGCGCGGGCGGCCAGTACGCCCGCCACGTAGCCGCCGAAGGCCACCCCCGGGTATCCGTGGAGGCGTTCCGGAACCGTGATCGTCTCGAAGTCGCTCATGGCGCCCACCTCATCACACCGGGGCCGCCGCGATCGAGGCCGTCACCACCGAGGGCGTACGGTCGTCGGCCTCGGCCAGCAGCGAGCCGTCCGGGCCCCACACGGCCGACCGGCCGCAGCCGGTCCACGGGCCGGCCGGGCCGACGTGGTTGGCGAGGACCACGTACAGGCCGTGCTCCCGCGCGATCTCCGGGTGCACGGTGGCGCGCTCGTGGATCCCGTCGCCCGTCCCGTACAGGGAGCTCGCCAGGTGGACCCGGCAGCCGTCGGCGGCGCCCCGGCCGGGCAGTTCCGGGAAGTGGTTGTCGAAGCAGATGCCCAGGCAGAAGCGGATCCCGCCGAGTTCGAAGCGCCCGTCGGCCCGGCCGCCTTCGAAGACGTCCTGCTCGTGCCGGTAGAGGTGCTGCTTCGCGTACGTCGTCACGTGCGCGCCGTCCGCGTCGTGGACCAGCGTCGCGATCGCGGGGCGCGGGCCGCCGGTGGGCAGGGCGACGTTGACCGCGGTGGCGATCCCGGCGGAGCGCAGCGGATCCAGCCGGGGGTCGTCGGCGGCCGTCCACAGGCCCGGGTCGGCGCTCAGCGGGGCGAGCTCGTAGCCGGTGAGCGCGAGCTCGGGGAACACCACGAGCGCGGCGCCCTGTTCGCGGGCGGCGGCGGCGAGGTCCGCGGCCCGCGCGACATTGGCCCGGACATCCGCGGGGACGCAGGTCAGCTGTGCTGCGGCGATCTTCACCCGGTCAGGATGCCAGCCCGGCCGCGACCTCCTTGAGCAGGGCCAGGAAGGCCCGGGCGGCGGGGGAGGGGGCGATGCCGTGCGGGGTGGCGGCGTAGACCCGGCGGCGCGGGGTGTCGTCCGGGTGCAGCGGGACGAGCGCCAGGTCGGCCCGTGCCGAGGAGGCGGCGAGCGCCGGGACCAGGGTGACGCCGAGCCCGGCCGCGACGAAGCCCTGCTTGGCGATCCAGTCGGCGGCGAGGAAACCGGTGCGCGGGCGGAAGCCGCCGGCCAGCGCGGAGTGCATGAGGGTCTCCTCGGGCCGGGGGCCGGCCGCGATCCACTCCTCGTCGGCCAGCTCGGCCAGCCGTACGGCGGCGCGCCCGGCGAGCCGGTGGCCGGCCGGCAGGGCCACGTACATCCGCTCGTCGAGCAGGTGGTGCGGGGTGCAGCCGCGGGGCGGCTCCGCGGAGGTGGCCGCGACGACGGCGAGGTCGAGGTCCCCGGCGGCGAGCAGGGCCAGGTGCTTGGCGGAGGGGCCCTCGGTGCGGGCGACGGCCACGGCGGGGTGGCGGGCCCGGAAGGCGGCCAGCGTACGGGGCAGCAGGGCGGCGTCGGCGGTGGAGAAGGCGCCGATCCGCAGCCGTCCGGCGCCGAGGGTGCGCAGCGCGTCGAGTTCGGCGCGGGCGGTGCGCAGCCGCTCGCCGACGGCCTCGGCGTGCGGGAGCAGGAGGCGCCCGGCCTCGGTCAGGCGGACCCCGCGGGGGAGGCGGTCGAAGAGCGGCGTGCCCCATTCGTCCTCCAGGGTCTGGACCTGCCGGGAGACGGCGGACTGCGTGTAGCCCAGGGCACGGGCGGCGGCGGTGAGGGAGCCCATCCGGGCCACGCTCAGGAAGACCTCGTACAAGCTGTGCGAAGAGGGCATGGCGGCCATGCTAGGCAGTCCCTTCCCGCAGGGAGGGGCCGTGCCCGCTGTCACGGCCGGGCCGGGAGCGGGCAGTTGGGGGCGCTCGGCGGATCAACCTGCATAAAATGCCTGTGTGATCTTCATTGTGGTGAAATTCCCCGTCAAGCCCGAATATGTCGACGCGTGGCCCGACAAGGTCGCGCCCTTCACCCGCGCCACCCGCGCCGAACCCGGGAACCTCTGGTTCGAGTGGTCGCGCAGCCTGGAGGAGCCGGACACCTACGTCCTGGTCGAGGCCTTCCAGGACGACGCCGCCGAGGCGCACGTCACCTCGGACCACTTCCGTGCCGCGCTGGAGACCATGCGGCCGATGGTGACCCGTACGCCCGAGATCGTCAGCACCACCATCGAGGGTGCGGACGGCTGGAGCCGGATGGGCGAGCTCCAGGTCGACTAGCCGGTCTCTTCCGGATCCTGGCGGGCAGCGCGGGCAGCGCGGCAGCCCCGGCAGGATCCGGAGGGGGCACGCCTACGGGGCCGAGGCGCTGCCCGGCCCCCGCAGCAGCTTCAGGAAGGAACGGAAGGCGGCGGGCATGTCCACCGACTCCGGGGCCAGCAGCCACTGGTACTGGAGGCCGTCCATCACCGCCGTCAGCAGCGGGGCCGCCTCCTCGGGGGTGAGTCCGGAGGGGAGCCGGTCGCCGAACTCGGCGCGCAGCACCGCCGCCATCTCCGAGCGGACCTGGGCGTAGCGCTCGGTGAAGAACTCCCGGGCCGGGTGGCCGTCGGTGACGCTCTCGCCCAGCAGCGCCGAGAAGGTCTGGACGATGCCCGGGCGCATGGCGTTGTACTCGACCAGCGAGTCCAGCAGGTCCAGGCGCCAGGTGTCCGCGGCCGAGCGCGAGCCGCCGCCCGTGTCCCAGCGGTCGCGTTCCTCCAGTACCGCGACCAGCAGGGCCTCCTTGGTCGGGAAGTAGTGCAGCAGCCCCTGCTGGGTCAGGCCCACGCGTTCGGCGACGGTGGCCAGGGACGCGCCCCGGTAGCCGCGCTCCGCGATCACCTCGACGGCCGCGCGCACGATCTCCCCGCGGCGTTCCTCGCTCCTCGCCCTGACCATCGGCCCGGCACCCCTTCCCGTTCATGCGCTGTGCCTGCGCCTGTGCCCTGCGCCTGTGCCCTGCCCAAGGACCGTACGGCATTCGAATATCACGAACACATTACGAACCCTACCGTTCAACAGGCAACGGGTCCACGATGGGGGCACCGCACCGAGCAACCGCACCCAACGAGGAGGCACGGCCGTGACCGATGCCGATCAGGTCCGCGATCAGACACACCACGACGCCGTCGAGGCGGCACTGGGCAAACTGGACCTCGACACCAAGGCCCGGCTGCTGGCCGGCCAGGACATGTGGTCCCTGCCCGCCATCCCCGCCATCGGGCTGGAGTCCCTGGTCTTCTCCGACGGGCCCATCGGGGTCCGCGGCGTGCGCTGGACCGCCGACGACCCGTCCGTCGCCCTGCCGTCCCCGACCGCGCTCGCCGCCGCCTGGGACCCGGAGCTCGCCCGCCGCGCCGGCCGCCTCCTCGCCCAGGAGGCCCGCCGCAAGGGCGTGCACGTCCTCCTCGCACCCACCGTCAACCTGCACCGCTCACCGCTCGGCGGCCGGCACTTCGAGTGCTACTCCGAGGACCCGTACCTCACCGGCGCCATCGGTTCCGGCTATGTGAACGGAGTCCAGGACGGCGGCGTCGGCACCACCGTCAAGCACTTCGTCGGCAACGACGCCGAGACCGACCGGTTCACCGTCGACAGCGTCATCGCCCCGCGCCCGCTGCGCGAGCTGTACCTCGCGCCGTTCGAGGCCATCGTCGCCAACGCCCACCCCTGGGGCATCATGACCGCGTACAACCAGGTCAACGGCACGACCATGACCGAGCACCAGTACCTGGTGAACGAGGTGCTGCGCGCCGAATGGGGCTTCGACGGCTGCAACGTCTCCGACTGGATGGCCGCCCGCTCCACCGCCGGGGACGTCCTCGGCGGCATGGACGTGGCCATGCCCGGCCCCACCACCGTCTACGGCCCCGCCCTCGCCGAAGCCGTCCGCTCCGGCGAGGTCCCCGAGTCCGCCGTGGACGAGGCCGTGCGCAACGTCCTGCGCCTCGCCGCCCGCACCGGCGCCCTGGCGGGCGCGCCCGCCACCGTCGCGCGGCCCCCGGCCCCGATCGACGGCCAGGCACTGGCCCGCGAGCTCGCCGCCCGCGGCTTCGTCCTGGTCCGCAACGAGGGGGCGCTGCCGCTCGACGCGGCAGCCGGCGGCACCATCGCCCTGTCGGGCGCCGCCGCCCGCGACGCCCGTGTCCTCGGCGGAGGCAGCGCCACCGTCTTCCCCGAGCGGGTCGTCTCCCCGCTCGACGGGCTCACCGCCGCCCTCCCCGAGGGCGCCCTCACCTACACCGTCGGCGCCGACCCCTCCGACGAGCTCACCGCCGCCGGACAGGGCTTCGAGCTGCACGCCGTCTGCCGTGACGCCTCCGGGACCGTCCTCGGCGAAGGCGGCCTGCCCTCGGGCCAGGTCCAGTGGATCGGCGACGACCTGCCCGCAGGGGTCACGTACGAGACCATGGCGAGCATCGAGGTCCGCGGCACGTTCGTGCCGCGCGAGAGCGGCGAGCACGCCTTCGGCACCCGCGGACTGGGCGCCTTCGACCTGGCCGTCGGCGGCGAGCACCTGTGGAGCGGCGTCCAGGAGATGGGCAACGAGGCCGACCCCTTCGAAGCCTTCTTCGGCGCCCCCAGCGAGCGCGCCCGCGTCACCCTCACCGAGGGCGAACCCGTCGAGGTGTCGCTGACCTTCCATGTCCCCGACATGTCCGCACTGCCGCTCAGGGCGGTCATGTTCTCGCTGCTCCACCTCGGTCCGCGGCGCGACGCCGACGAGCTGATCGCCGAGGCCGTGGCCGCCGCCCGGGAGGCCGACACCGCCGTCGTGGTCGTCGCCACCACCGAGCGCGTGGAGTCCGAGGGCTTCGACCGGCAGGACCTCACCCTCCCCGGCCGCCAGGACGACCTGGTGCGCGCCGTCGCCGCCGTGAACCCGAACACGGTGGTCGTCGTCAACGCGGGCTCCCCCGTCGAGCTCCCGTGGCGCGAGGACGTGGCGGCCGTCCTGCTGACCTGGTTCCCCGGGCAGGAGGGCGGGGCCGCGCTGGCCGACGTACTCCTGGGCGACGCGGAGCCGGGCGGGCGGCTCCCCACCACCTGGCCCGCGCGCTTCGCGGACGCGCCCGTCACCGAGGTCGTCCCCACCGGCGGGCGCCTGGAGTACCGGGAGGGGCTCTTCATCGGCTACCGGGCCTACGAGAAGCACGCCGTGGCCCCCGCCTACCCCTTCGGGCACGGACTCGGCTACACCGACTGGCGGTACGACTCCCTGGAGGTCACCGCCGACACGGTCCGGGTCCGCCTCACCAACACGGGTGCCCGTCCCGGCCGCGAGGTCGTCCAGGTCTACCTGGCGCCCGAGCGGGACGGTGCGGAACGTCCGGCGAGCTGGCTGGCCGCCTTCGCGAGTGTGGCGGCGGGCCCCGGCGAGAGCGTCGAGACCGAGATCGCCCTGCCCGCCCGGGCCTTCGAGATCTGGGACGAGGAGGCCCGCGGCTGGCGCCGGATCGCCGGCGCCTACGAGGTCCGCGCGAGCCACTCGCACGGTGACACCCGGCTGACCGCGACGCTCGACCTCGCGTGACACGCCGTATGGCCGGAAATCACCCCTGAGGACAGGTCCGGGGGCGGGCCCTGACACCCGCCCCCGGACCCTGCGCGCACCCGGGCGTCAACGCGGCGGTTCGGCCGCCGTCACCTGGCGGTGCGCCAGTTCCGCGAGCCGCGCCTGTCCGTCCTTGCCCGGATGGAACCAGTCCCAGCGGCTCAACTGATCCGCCGCGAAGGGGTACTGGAACACCGCACCGCCGTCGTAGCGGCACAGCGGATCCTTTCCGCAGACCTCGCGCAGCACCTCGTTGTACTCCACCACCCGCGCCCGCACCTGCTCGCGCCGGGTCGTCGCCCCCGTGGCCGCCGACAGCGGGTCGGCGAGCATGGACTGACAGATGCCCAGCTTCCAGATCTGCCGCACCATCGGCAGGTCCTTGCCCTGCTCCCACAGCCGCTGCAGGTCCGGCACGCTGGAGACGTACACCTGGGAGGCGGGGGAGGCGGCCCGCAGGTCCGCGATCGCCTTCTCGAATCCGGACCGGAACTCCGCCACCGGCGTCATCGACGAAGCCGTGGGCCGGCAGGCGTCGTTCGAGCCCACCATGACCGTGACCAGGTCGGGCTTGTGCGCGGCGGCCCCCGCCAGCTGGGCCGGCAGGTCCGCCATCCGCGAGCCGGTCACCGCGTAGTTCCAGCTCCGGCCGGGCACCTCCGCGTCCCCGAGCAGCCGTGCGGCCAGCGAGCGGACCGCCGGGTCGTTCCCGGTGGCCCAGGAGACCTCGGGGCAGTCGGCCAGCACCGAACAGGCGTCGAACCCCCGCGTGATGGAGTCGCCCACCGCGGCGATCGAGGCAGGCTTGGTGTTCCAGCGCGGTGTGCTCTGCGCCCCGCGCTCGCCGCCCTGCCCGCCCGACCCGCCCCCCGAGCTGCACCCGGTCGCCGCCCCGGCCAGCAGGACGAGCGCCGCGCCCGCGCCCGCGAGCGTCCGGCGCGCGCGGCGGCGTGGGGCGGTGGTGCGCATGGGAAGGGGCCCTCCTTGTCGTCCCCACGTCGTTCGGGGGGTCCTGCTGAGTGAAAGCTCTGCGTTTACGGGTCTTGGAGCGACCGTACGTCACATCATGACCCCTGGCGCACGGTAGCTTTTTCCCGTGGCGTTTCGGCCGCAGGCCCCGTAGCGCAATGTCAAATAATTTCCGTTACATTACATCACGTCACATACTGTCCGTTTTCTGGAGTTTATTCCCGACCTCGTCCTACACTGGAGGTCCCGGTGACGACACGTGGAGTTCTGTACGTGCACTCCGCACCGCGCGCGCTCTGCCCGCACGTGGAATGGGCTGTTGCGGGCGTGCTCGGGGTGCGGGTGAACCTCGACTGGATCAGACAGCCCGCCTCCCCCGGCACCTGGAGAGCGGAGTTCTCCTGGCAGGCCGAAGCGGGCACCGCCTCGAAACTCGCCTCCGCGCTGCGCGGCTGGCACCTGCTGCGCTTCGAGGTGACCGCGGAACCGTGCCCGACCGCCGAGGGCGAGCGCTACAGCTCCACCCCGGAGCTCGGCATCTTCCACGCCGTCACCGGCATGCACGGCGACATCCTGATCCCGGAGGACCGGCTGCGCGCCGCCCTCGCCCGGTCCGCCCACGGCGAGACCGACCTGGAGGCGGAGATCGCCAAGTTGCTCGGCAAGCCGTGGGACGACGAGCTGGAGCCCTTCCGCTACGCGGGCGAGGGCGCCCCGGTCCGCTGGCTCCACCAGGTGGTCTAGGCCGCTCGGCCAAGCAGAAGGCCCACCCAGGATCCTGGGTGGGCCTTTCGCGTGACTCGGAGGTACTAGACCGTGCGGAACGCCAGGGTCACGTTGTGGCCGCCGAAGCCGAAGGAGTTGTTGATCGCCGAGATCGGGCCGTCGGCCGGCAGCTTGCGCGGCTCGCCGGTGACGATGTCCGCGTCGATGTCCTCGTCGAGCTCGTCGACGTTGATCGTCGGCGGGGCCAGCCGGTTGTACAGCGCCAGCACGGTCGCGACGGTCTCGATACCGCCCGCACCGCCCAGCAGGTGACCGGTCATCGACTTGGTCGCGGAGATCGCGATGTGGTCGAGGTCGTCGCCCAGCACCTTGCGCAGGGCCTTCAGCTCGGCCGTGTCACCCTGCGGGGTCGACGTGGCGTGCGCGTTCAGGTGGACCAGCTCGGCCGGGTCCAGACCCGTGTTGTCGAGCAGGTTCTGCACCGCGGCCGCGACACCGCGGCCGGTCGGCTCCGGCTGCGCGATGTGGTGGCTGTCCGCGGACAGACCCTGGCCCAGCACCTCGCAGTAGACCCGGGCGCCGCGCGCGGCGGCGTGCTCGGCGGACTCCAGGACGACGACGCCCGCGCCCTCGCCCAGGACGAAGCCGTCACGGGCCTTGTCGTACGGACGGGAGGCCTGCTCGGGGTTCTCGTTGTTCTTGGACATCGCCATCATGTTGGCGAACGCGGCGATCGGCAGCGGGTGGATCGCCGCCTCGGTGCCGCCGGCGACGACCACGTCGGCGCGGCCGGAACGGATCATCTCGACGGCGTAGCCGATGGCCTCGGCGCCGGACGCGCAGGCGCTGACCGGAGTGTGCACGCCCGCCTGGGCGTTGACCTCCAGGCCGACGTTGGCCGACGGGCCGTTCGGCATGAGCATGGGGACGGTGTGCGGGGAGACCCGGCGCACGCCCTTGTCCTTCAGGACGTCGTACTGGTCGAGCAGGGTGGTGACACCGCCGATGCCGGAGGCGATCACGGTGCCCAGACGCTGGGGCGCGACGAAGGCGCCCTCTTCCGTCTCTTCGCCGGCCGGGGTGGTGTAACCGGCGTCGGCCCAGGCCTCACGGGCCGCGATGACGGCGAACTGCGCCGAGCGGTCCAGCTTGCGGGCCAGCGGCCGGGGCAGGACGTCGTTCGGGTCGACGGCCGCCCGAGCGGCGATGCGTACCGGGAGTTCGGCGAAGCGCTCGCCCTCCAGGGGCTTGACGCCGGAACGGCCGGCCAGCAGACCTTCCCAGGTCGAAGCGCTGTCGCCACCCAGCGGAGTGGTTGCGCCGATACCGGTGACGACCACGGTGCGATTGGTCGGGCTCACAGGAATTCTTTCTCCACGTCTCAGGGGGTGCTGAATTGTCACGGCGCCACCGCCAGGTGGCGACAAACGCTCGTCAGGCTCAGGCCTGGTGCTTCAGGATGTAGTCCGCGGCGTCGCCGACCGTCTTGAGGTTCTTGACGTCCTCGTCCGGGATCTTGACGTCGAAGCGCTCTTCGGCGGCGACGACGACCTCGACCATGGAGAGCGAGTCGACGTCCAGGTCGTCGGTGAAGGACTTCTCGATCGCGACGTCCTCGGTGGGGATACCGGCGATCTCGTTGACGATCTCGGCGAGACCCTCGACGATTTCTTCCTGCGTGGCGGCCATGTGGCGCTCCTTCTGTAGCTAACTGGGGTGGAACAGGGCGGGATGTGGATCCCGGCCCTAGGGGAGGGTAACGACCGTCGCGGCGTAGACGAGTCCCGCCCCGAAGCCGATGACGAGCGCGGTGTCGCCGCTCTTCGCCGCTCCGGTCGCCAGGAGCCGCTCCATAGCGAGCGGAATCGAGGCGGCCGACGTGTTGCCGGTGGTCTCCACGTCACGGGCGACCGTGACGTGCTCCGGCAGCTTCAGAGTCTTCACCATCGAGTCGATGATCCGCATGTTCGCCTGGTGCGGGATGAAGACGTCCAGGTCGTCCGCGGTGATCCCGGCCGCGTCGAGCGCCTGCTGGGCCACCTTGGCCATCTCGAAGACGGCCCAGCGGAAGACCGCCTGACCCTCCTGGGTGATGGCCGGAAACTTCTCGCCGCCGTCCTTGCCGAGGTACTCGTCCCACGGCACGGTCTGCTTGATCGTCTCGGACTTGTCGCCCTCCGAACCCCACACCGTGGGGCCGATGGCCGGCTCGTCCGAGGGACCGACGACCACGGCGCCGGCGCCGTCACCGAACAGGAAGGCCGTCGCGCGGTCCTCCAGGTCGGTCAGGTCCGAGAGCCGCTCCACGCCGATGACGAGGACGTACTCCGCGGAACCTTCCACCACGAGACCCTTGGCCAGGGTCAGGCCGTAGCCGAATCCGGCACAGCCGGCGGAGATGTCGAAGGCGGCGGGCTTGCCCGCGCCGATCCGGTGCGCGATCTCGGTCGCGACGGCCGGGGTCTGCTTGAAGTGCGAGACCGTCGAGACGATCACGGCACCGATCTGCTCCGGGGCGACACCGGCATCGGCCAGCGCCTTCCCCGAGGCCTCCACCGACATCGCGGAGACGGTCTCCTGGGGCGAGGCCCAGTGCCGCGTCGCGATGCCGGAACGGGAGCGGATCCACTCGTCGGACGAGTCGATGGTCTCGAGGATGACCTCGTTGGGCACCACACGGGTCGGGCGGTAGCCGCCGACACCGAGGATGCGGGCGTAAGGGGAGCCCTTGGCCGGCTTGATCTTGGACATGCTGTGTGGGCTCCTTCTCTCAGACCGTCAGTTCGGCGATGAGCGCCGCGGCCTTGTCGAGATCGTCCGGGGTCTTCAGCGCCACGCTCGGTACGCCCTTCAGCGCGCGCTTGGCCAGACCCGTCAGGGTGCCACCGGGGCAGAGCTCGATGATCCCCGTGACACCCAGCTCGGCGAACGTCTCCATGCACAGGTCCCAGCGGACCGGGTTGGCGACCTGGCCGACCAGGCGGGCGACGACGTCGGCACCCGTGGCGACGACGAGGCCGTCCTTGTTCGAGACGTACTTCAGCGCCGGGTCCGCCGGGGCGAGGGCCTCGGCGGCCTTCGCCAGCGTGGCGACCGCGGGGGCCATGTGGTGCGTGTGGAACGCGCCCGCGACCTTGAGGGCGACGACCTTCATGGAGCCTTCGGGCTTGTCGGCCTCCAGAGCGGCGATCTGCTCCATCGTGCCGGCGGCCACGATCTGACCCGCGCCGTTGATGTTCGCGGGCGTCAGGCCCAGCTTCTCCAGGTGTGCGACGACCACGTCACGCTCACCGCCGAGGACCGCGGCCATGCCGGTCTCGGTGACGGCGGCGGCCTCGGCCATGCCCAGACCGCGGGTCCGGACGAACGACAGCGCGTCGGCCTCGGACAGCACGCCGGCGTAGGCGGCGGCGGTGATCTCACCGACGCTGTGGCCTGCGACGGCGCCGAAGGCGGCCGGGGAACCGAGCGCGGAAGCGGACAGCAGGCCGGCGGCGACCAGCAGGGGCTGGGCCACCGCCGTGTCGCGGATCGCGTCGGCGTCCGCGGTCGTGCCGTAGTGGGCAAGGTCCAGCTCGATGGCGTCCGACCACGCGGCGACGCGGTCAGCGGCACCGGGAAGTTCGAGCCAGGGAGTCAAGAAGCCGGGCGTCTGAGCGCCTTGGCCGGGAGCGACGAGTACGAGCACCCTCACACTCTCTCTTGTGGATGGTCCCTGCCGCCCGTGGGGACAGGGACCAAGAACCGTCGGGGTAATTGTTGATGTCCGACAAAAGTCTAGGACTGGGCGTCGCCGTCAGCCAGACGCCCGAGAATCAGGGCGATTCGCAGCGTGAACGCCGAGCGGACATCAGAAGGAGACCATCCGGTGACGTCGGTCACACGTCGCAGCCGGTAGCGCACCGTGTTGGGGTGCACGAACAGCATCCGCGCCGCCCCTTCCAGGCTGCTCGCCTGCTCCAGGTAGACGCTCAGGGTCTCCAGCAGTGCGGACCCCGCCTCCTCCAGTGGTCTGTAGATCTCCTCCACCAGCTGATCCCTGGCGGCGGGATCGGAGGCGATGGCCCGCTCCGGCAGGAGATCGTCCGCGAGAACCGGCCGAGGGGCATCCTGCCAGGCCGTGCACGCTTTCAGCCCGGCCGCCGCGGCCTGCGCCGACTTCGTCGCGTTCAGCAGGTCGGACACCACCGGTCCGGCCACCACCGGACCCGCCGCGAACGGTCCGATCAGCGACTTCGCCACCTGGATCGGGTTGTCGCTGCCGCCCGCGATCACGACCAGCCGGTCCCCGAGCACACCGGTCAGGACCTGCAGCTTGTGGTGCCGGGCCGCGCGCCGGATCGCCTCGACCGTCAGCTCGCTGTCGCCCTCCGGCGCGGTGCCGAGCACCACGCACACGTGCTCCGGGGAGTTCCAGCCCAGCGCCGCCGCCCGGGACAGCGCACCCTCGTCCGCCTCGCCGGACAGCACCGCGTTCACGACCAGCGACTCCAGCCGGGCGTCCCAGGCCCCGCGGGCCTCGGCGGCCTGCGCGTACACCTGGGCGGTCGCGAAGGCGATCTCCCGGGCGTACACCAGCAGCGCCTCGCGCAGGATCGACTCGTCGCCCGGGGCCGCCACCTCCTCGATCGCGGCCTCCATGACCTCGATCGTGGTGCGGACCATCTCGACGGTCTGACGCAGGGTGATCGCCCGGGTCAGCTCGCGCGGGGCCGTCCCGAACACGTCGGTGGAGATGGCCTGCGGGGTCTCCGGGTGCCTGAACCACTCCGTGAACGCGGCGATGCCGGCCTGGGCGACCAGGCCGATCCAGGACCGGTTCTCGGGCGGCATGGCCCGGTACCACGGCAGGGTCTCGTCCATGCGCGCGATCGCGTTGGCGGCCAGCCGGCCCGCGGACTTCTCCAGTCGGCGGAGCGTCGCGGTGTGCGGATGGGCGGGAGCGGGATGCGCGGCATGTGTGGCGGGCGAATGCTCACGTTCGGGTTGGGACACGTGACAAGACTGCCTTATCGGGACGGGTGCGCGGAGTCCGGTCCCGCCCGTGCCCCGCGCCCCGGCCCGCGGCGGGGTCTACCGTGGCGTCCATGATTGATGTTCGCCCCGGCGCCGACCGGTACGAGGGCGGGGACCCGGCCGCCGGGATCACCACCCGGCACGCCTTCTCCTTCGGCGCTTTCTACGACCCGGACAACCTGCGCTTCGGGCCGGTGCTCGCCTGCAACGAGGAGACCCTCACGCCGGGCGCCGGCTTCGACGAGCACCCGCACAGCCACACCGAGATCGTGACCTGGGTGATCGAAGGCGAACTCACCCACCACGACAGCACCGGTGAGAAGAGCGTGGTGCGGGCCGGGGACGTCCAGCGGCTCAGCGCCGGATCCGGCGCCCGGCACGTGGAGCGCAACGACGGCGCCGGGCGGCTGCGTTTCGTGCAGATGTGGCTCGCGCCCCTGGCCGCGGGCGGCGAGCCCGCCTACGGGGTGGTCCGGGAGATCGCCGACGCCGCGCCCTACGAGGTGCCCGAGGCCGGAGCCGTACTGCACGTCCGGCGGCCCGGCGCGGGCGAACGCGTCGCCGTACCCGCGGCGGAACGGGTCTACCTGCACGTGGTGCGCGGGGACCTGCGCCTGGACGGGGCGGAGCTCGGCCCCGGGGATTCGGTACGGATCACCGCCGAGCGGGACCTGGAGGTCGTCGCCGGATCCCCGGGCGAGCTGCTGATCTGGGAGTTCGCGACCCCGGAAGCCCCGGAAGCCCCGGAAGCCCCGGAGACGGACTAGCGGGAGCGGAGCTCGGCCAGTACGGCGTCGGTGAACGGGGTCCAGGCCTCGGCCGCCCACGGGCCGAAGGCGCGGTCGGTCAGCGCCACGCACGCGGCGCGCGCGTCCGGATCCACCCACAGGAAGGTACCGGCCTGACCGAAGTGGCCGAAGGTGCGCGGCGAGGAGGACGCACCTGTCCAGTGCGGGGCCTTGTGGCCGCGGATCTCCAGGCCGAGGCCCCAGTCGTTGGGGGACTGGTGCCCGTAGCCCGGCAGGACGCCCTTGAGCCCGGGGTGGACCACGGAGGTGGCCTCGGCGACCGTACGGACGTCCAGCAGCCGCGGCGCCTGCAGCTCGGCGGCGAACCGCAGCAGGTCGGCGACGGTCGAGACGCCGTCCTTGGCGGGCGAGCCCTCCAGGGCGGTGCGCTCCATGCCCAGCGGCTCGAAGACCGCCTGGTGCAGGTACTCCGCGAAGGGGATGCCGGTGGCCTTGGCGATGTGGTCGCCGAGCTCCTCGAAGCCGGCGTTCGAGTACAGCCGGCGCTGCCCGGGCGGGGCCGACACCCGGTGCTCGTCGAAGGCCAGGCCGCTGGTGTGCGCGAGCAGGTGACGGACCGTCGACCCCTCGGGTCCGGCCGGCTCGTCCAGCTCGATCGCCCCCTCCTCGTACGCGACGAGGGCGGCGTACGCGGTGAGCGGCTTGGTGACCGACGCAAGGGCGAACCGGTGGTCCACGGGCCCGTGGGAGCCCGCCAGGCTCCCGTCGGCCCGGACGACGGCCGCCGCGGCGGTCGGCACCGGCCAGGTCTCGATGATCCGCAGGCTTTCCATGCCGTTCCCGTCCTCCACGCTGTCCATGCCGCCGAGCCTACTTGCTTGGAGTGCACTCCAAGGTTTTAGCGTGGGGCCATGAGCCAGAGCCTGACGCAGCCGCGGTACACGATCAGCGAGGTCGAGGCCCGGACCGGGCTGACCCAGCACACCCTGCGCTGGTACGAGCGGATCGGCCTGATGCCGCACGTGGACCGTTCCCACTCGGGGCAGCGGCGTTTCACCGACAAGGACCTCGACTGGCTCGGCTTCGTGGGCAAGCTGCGCGCCACGGGGATGTCGGTCGCGGACATGGTGCGGTACGCCGAACTGGTCCGCGAGGGCGAGCACACGGTGGGGGAGCGCCGGGAGCTGCTGGAACGCACGCGCCGCGAGGTGCGCTCGCGGATCACGGAGCTCACGGACGCGCTCGCCGTACTGGACTACAAGATCGACATGTACGCCATGAAAACCGTACCGGGGAAGAAGGCACAGCAATGACGGAGCACGGCACCACCCTCGAACAGGTCGAGCTCGGCAAGGGCGGCCCGCTGGTCGGCGTCCAGGGGCTGGGCTGCATGGGCATGAGCGAGTTCTACGGGGACACCGACGAGGCGGCGGCCCGGGAGACCCTCGACGCCGCGCTGGCCGCCGGAGTCACCCTCTTCGACACCGCGGACGTCTACGGGCGGGGGCGCAACGAGGAGTTCCTGGCGCCGTTCCTGGCCGCCCACCGGGACGAGATCACGCTGGCGACGAAGTTCGCCATGGAACGCACCGACGACCCGCAGTACCGGGGCGTCCGCAACGACCGCGGCTACATCCGCACGGCCGTGGAGGCCAGCCTGCGCCGGCTCGGCGTGGACGTCATCGACCTCTACTACATGCACCGCCGCGACCCGGCCGTGCCGTTCGCCGAGTCCGTCGGCGCCATGGCGGAGCTGGTGCAGGAGGGCAAGGTCCGCCACCTGGGCCTCAGCGAGGTCACCGGCGCGGAACTGCGCGAGGCGCACGCCGTGCACCCGATAGCGGCGCTCCAGTCGGAGTGGTCGCTGTTCAGCCGGGACGTGGAGCGCAGCGCGGTGGGCGCGGCGGCGGAGCTGGGTGTGGCCGTCGCGGCGTACTCCCCGCTCGGCCGGGGCTTCCTGACCGGGTCCTTCGCGGACGCCTCCGCGGAGCTGTCGCAGGACGACTTCCGCCGTTACCAGCCGCGCTTCAACGGCGACAACGCCAAGGCCAACGCGGAGCTGCTGGGCCCGGTCCGGGAGATCGCCGCGCAGCGCGGTGCGACGCCGGCGCAGATCGCCCTGGCCTGGGTGCAGCAGCGGGCGCAGGTGCACGGGCTGACCGTGGTCCCGATCCCGGGCACCCGCAAGCCGGGACGGCTGCGCGAGAACACCGGGGCGACCCGGATCGTCCTCACCCGGGCCGAGCTGGACCGGCTGGAGCCGATCGCGGCGCAGGTCGTGGGGGACCGCTACCCGGACATGAGCCTCACGTCGGTGGCCCGCGAGGTCTGAGCCGCCGGCCCCGCTACAGCGACTCGGCGGCGAACCGGTCCCGCAGCGCCGCGTACTCCGCGTCCGTGAGCAGCCCCGCCGTGTGCAGTTCGCTCAGGTGCCGCAGCCGGTCGTCGCCGGAGCGGGCCCGTGGCACGGCGGCGACCGGGGTACGGGCCCGCAGGGCGGCGAGGACGGCCGCGGCGAACGGCAGGGACTCGTGCACCGCGCCGTAGCCCGTGCCGAAGACGGCGGTCGCCAGGTCGTGGTCCGGGCGGGGGTCACCGGTGACGTCCCGCAGCAGCAGCCGGAGGTGGCCTCCGGGGCCCTCCGGGGAGGACCATTCGACGCCGGTGAGCGCGGCCAGCGGATAGCGCTGGTCGCCCGCCTTCCACTTGGTGCCGGTGGCACCGGTGCGGGACCAGTGGAAGGTGATCGCCGAGCCGTCGAAGCTCACCCGGGCGTCGTACGCCTTCAGCTGCAGCGGCGGCTGCGCGACGTCGACGAGGAAGCGCTCGGCCGGCTCGGCGGCGTCCGGCCCGAGCCGGGACCGCAGCGCGTCGGCGAACGCGGCGGCGGCCTGCGCCCGGTCGCCCGGCAGCACCAGCCGGTACGGGTCGCAGGCCTCCTTGAGCTGCCCGGCGGCGGCCTCCATCAGCGGATCGGCGCCCGGCCGCGGCAGGGCGCGCAGAACCACCGTGTCCCGTTTGTTGCCGGTCACGGTCACGTCCACGGCGGACACCGCTTCGAGGGGGATCCGGCGCGAGCCCAGCGCATGCCAGAGTCGTGGCAGCCTCGGCGTTCTGATCCCCCGTGCGAAGCGGATGACCACCGAGTCCGAGTCGAACTCCCAGACGGCATGATTTCCGGCCAGTACGTCACCCATGCGGCACATCGTAAACGGCGGCGCCCCCGCGCGTCCCCCCGGATGCGGGGGCCGATTCGCGCTCCTCTACGCGCGTCAGTCCTGCTCTGTCCCGGAAATCCCGCGTCGGCACGCATCGTTCCCGGTCGCACAGACAACGGAAGCGAACGCGCCGGTTCCGATCTTGGCGAAGTTGTCCATCGAGTCCGTACCTGGCGCGAAATAGCCGGTGTGGCTCTTGGCCCGGGCCGAGGACATCAGCCGCGCACCGAACGCCGGGGAGACCGGATCGGCGCCGTGGCCCAGCCCGCCGACCTCCAGGTGCGGTACGTCCGCGATCCAGTCGCCCTCGTCGCGCGTCGCCCAGACCCGCGCCGAGGTGTGCAGCCCGGCGACGTTCTCCGCGCGCATCCCGGGGCTGCCCGCCACCACCACGTCGGTCACCCGGCGCGGCAGCTCGTGCGCGGCGACCCCGCAGACCACCGATCCGTAGCTGTGGCAGAACAGCGCCACGCTCGCGTTCCCGGGCAGGGCCGCGGTCAGGGACTTCAGCAGGACGGCCCCGTCGACGGCCATGCGGCCCGTGGCGGCGTCCACACCGATGCCGGTCGGGGCGGTGTAGCCGGCCCAGGCGATCACCGCCGTCCGGCTGTCCGGCGCGGCGGCGCGCTGGGCCTCGTACAGGGACTCGGCCATGCCGACCGGAGAGGTCAGGCGACGCTGGGTGCGCTCGAAGGTGAGCACGTCGGTGTCGACACCGGGGACGATCACCGAGACCCGCTCGGCGCCGGTGAGGTCACCGAAGACCTCGGCCACGCGGCCGTTGCCGGTCGGGTCGAAAGCGAGGATCTGGCGGCCCGGTTCGGTGAGCGAGGCGAAGCGGTGGGAGCGCCGGGTGGCCGTGGACCGGTCGGCAGGGGTCAGCGTGACGTCATGGCTGCGGGCCTCCTCGACCTGGCGGGCCTGCTCCAGGCCCTGCAGGTTGGCCCGGTAGCGGACGGCCGCGGGAGCCCCGTCGAGGTTGCCCACGACGAGCGGGTAGCCGTCGGCGAGCCGGGCGCGCTGGGCACCGTCGAGGCCCGCGAAGAAACGGGCCACCGTCCGTGCGGGGGCGTCCGCCGGGGGCACCGGGCGGCCGTCGACCCGGGCCTTGGCCCACGCGCCGAGGGCCGCGACCCGCAGCTGCGCCTCCTTCTCGGGCCGGTGCACGGCCGTCCAGCCGGTCGTCGCCAGCATGATGAAGACCACCGCCAGCGCGAGCAGGGCACGCAGGGCGGCAGGGCGCGGGTCGGCGCCGAGGGCGGTGGGGTGGGCGAAGCCGGGCACGTTCACTGTGACCAGCCTATGAGACGTCTTACGCCCCGGACGTCCCGGGTGACAGGACTCACGGCCGACCGTGGGACCGCGTGAGGCCCGCACGCAGGACCCGCCGGCGTGTCCGCGCGGCCGGCCGGCTCGACCCGCCGGCCTAGGCGGAACCGCGCCAACTGGAGGTCAGCGCCGGGCCGATCCGGTCGAGGTAGGTCTCCGTCAGCCCTCGGATCGACTCCACGCTGGTGTCCTCGCCCCGTCCCCAGAGCCGCCCCGTGACGCGCATCACGCCGCAGAACGCGGCGACCGCGACCCGCGGCCTCGGATCGGCGTCCACGTCGAGGCCCTCGCGGGCGCCGATCAGCCGGGAGATCCGTTCCTCCAGCTCCGTGGAGCGCCGCAGGTGCACGGCGAGCAGGGCCGGGGTGGACTCGATCAGCCGGTAGCTGCGCATGTAGAGGTCGACCGGGACCATTTCGGACAGGGCCAGCTCGACGCCGTCCCAGGCGGCGAGCGCCGCACCCCGCAGGGCCTCGAAGGGCCCCTCGGCCGCCGGCCGGGCGTGCAGTTCGGCGACGAACCGCGACTCGACCAGCTCCTGGAGGGCGAAGACGACCTCCTCCTTGTTGGCGAAGTAGCGGAAGAAGGTGCGCTGGGACACGTTCACGGCGTCGGTGATCTCGTCGACGGTGGTGCGCTCGTATCCCTGCGAGAGGAACAGCAGGAGGGCGGCGCGCAGCAGCGCGTTCCGGGTGCGCCGTTTCTTGCGTTCGCGCAGTCCCGTCACCGGCGCGGCCGCCGCCGACCGCTCGTCGATCGTCACCGCGGGGCTCCCTTCTGACGCCGAGTGGGCGGTCAGCGTACCGGTGACGGAGGGGGTGGCGGCCGCTGCGTTAAGCCGTTTGCGACGTGCCGTCCGAGGTCCTCGGCCGGCCCGCGGGAGCGCTCGCGCATGACACCTTCGGGTGCGGGCCCGGCGGGACCCGGGCCCCGCCCGCCGGGTCGGCCGCCGGCCCGGTCCGCAGCCGCCCGGCAGCCGTCCGGAGTCGTCCGCAGCCGTCCCGCGGCCGCTCCGCGGCCTCCGGAGGCGTCAACTCCGTACGTGTGAAGGCCGTGCGGGAGGGTTCCGCCGGGCTGTCGCCTATCAGGGTGGACCGGTGCAGACGCTCTTCCGCCGACCCGTCGCCGCAGGTCAGCGTGGTGTCGGCGGAGCACCGGAAACGGTCCGGACGCCCGCCGTCCACAAGGAGTTGACCTGTCATGCGTACGTGTCGAATCACCCGCGCCACCACGACCACCCTCGCCGCGACCGTCCTCGCCCTCACGGCCCTCATCCCGAGTACGGCCACCACGGCGCACGCCGCGGGCCCGCCGGCCCTCGGGGCCTGCGCGACCGGGCAGCTGTGCCTGTGGGCGAAACCGGAGTTCAAGGGAGCGCGCCAGACGCACGAACTCAGCAACCTGGACATCAACAGCTGCACCGCGCTGCCGGCCGGGACCAGCGCCCAGTCGCTGACCAACCGCACCGGACGCCCGGTGACCACCTACCAGTCGGCCGAGTGCGCGGAGACGGGAGAGTTCCAGACCTATCCGGGTGACGGGGTCTGGCTGCCCCAGTCGCCCTACCAGGTACGGGCGTTCAAGGTGTGGGAGAGGTAGCTTCCCGCTGCGCGGGGGCGTTCGGCGGGTCGGCCGCGGTCACGGCCACGGCCACGGTCGCAGCGGTGACCGCGGCCGTGCCGCCGCCCAGCCGGGCGACCTCGCCGCGCAGCGCCCGTACCTCGTCCTGCAGTTCCCGGATGGCCGCCAGCTGCAGCATGTCCGCCCGGTCGTCGCGTTCGAAGCGGGAGATGAACCAGGCGGCGATGTTGGCGGTCACCACACCGAGCAGGGCGATCCCCGACAGCATCAGGCCGACGGCCAGGACCCGGCCGAGGCCGGTGGTGGGCGAGTGGTCCCCGTACCCGACCGTCGTCATCGTGGTGAAGGACCACCACACGGCGTCGCCCAGGTTCTTGATGTTCCCGTCGGGGGCGTCCCGTTCCACGCTGAGCACCGCCAGCGAGCCGAACATCAGCAGTCCCACCACGGCCCCGGCCACGTACGTCGTCAGCTGGATCTGCGGGGCCATCCGGGCCCGCCGGCCCACCAGCATCAGCGTGGCGACCAGCCGCAGCAGGCGCAGCGGCTGTACGAGCGGCAGCACCACGGCGGCCAGGTCCAGCCAGTGCGTCCGGACGAAGTGCCTGCGGTCCGCCGCGAGGACCAGCCGGACCAGGTAGTCGACGGCGAAGGCACCCCACACCACCCATTCGACGTGGGTGCAGGCCCGGTGCACCTCCGCACGCGCGTCGGGGGCGACGATGGGCACGGCGTACGCCACGGCGAAAGCCACGGCGAGCAGGAGCAGCGGGGTCTGGCTCCGCCGCTCCCACGACAGCTGGCGGGAGGGTTCCTTCATGCCGAGCATCGTAAGGAACCCATAAAGGGGAGCGGGCCCCGGCCGAAGCCGGAACCCGCTCGCCGGGTTCCCGGCCCGTGGCCGGGCGGAGCGGGCGGGCGGGACGGCCGGGTGCAGAACCCGGCCGTCCCGCCCGCCCCGCTCATCCGTCGAGCCCGCCGCAGGCGCTACGCGTCGCCGCCCGCCGCGCCCGGATCCGCCGCCGTCACGTCCAGCAGCTGGTACCGGTCGATCGCCTGCTTCAGCACCGAGCGGTCGATCTTCCCCGCCCGGGCGAGCTCGGTGAGCGTCGCCAGGACCACCGACTGCGCGTCGATGTGGAAGAAACGCCGAGCGGCGCCCCGGGTGTCCGCGAAGCCGAAGCCGTCCGCGCCCAGCGAGGTGTACGCGCCCGGCACCCACCGCGAGATCTGGTCCGGCACCGCCCGCATCCAGTCCGAGACCGCCACGAACGGCCCCTCCGCACCCGAGAGCTTGCGCGTCACGTACGGGACGCGCTGCTCCTCCTCCGGGTGGAGCAGGTTGTGCTCCTCGACCTCGACCGCCTCGCGGCGCAGCTCGTTCCAGGAGGTCGCCGACCAGACGTCCGCCCGGACGCCCCAGTCGGCCGCCAGGATCCGCTGCGCCTCCAGCGCCCACGGCACCGCCACGCCCGAGGCCATCAGCTGCGCCCCGACCGTGCCCGCGGTGCCCTGCGACACCCGGTGGATGCCCTTGAGGATGCCGTCCACGTCGACGTCCGCCGGCTCGGCCGGGTGCTGGATCGGCTCGTTGTAGACGGTCAGGTAGTAGAAGACGTCCTCCGCCGCCGGGCCGTACATCCGCCGCAGACCGTCCTTGACGATGTGCGCGATCTCGTAGCCGTAGGCCGGGTCGTACGCCACGCACCCCGGGTTCGTCGACGCCAGCAGCTGGGAGTGACCGTCGGCGTGCTGGAGGCCCTCACCCGTGAGGGTGGTCCGTCCGGCGGTCGCGCCGAGGACGAAACCGCGCGCGAGCTGGTCGGCCATCTGCCAGAACTGGTCACCCGTGCGCTGGAAACCGAACATCGAGTAGAAGACGTAGACCGGAATCAGCGGCTCGCCGTGCGTCGCGTACGCCGAACCCGCGGCGATCAGCGAGGCAGTGCAGCCCGCCTCCGAGATGCCGTCGTGCAGCATCTGACCGGTCGGGGACTCCTTGTACGCGAGGAGCAGGTCGCGGTCGACCGCCTCGTACTGCTGGCCCAGCGGGTTGTAGATCTTGGCGCTCGGGAAGAACGCGTCCATACCGAAGGTGCGGTACTCGTCGGGCGCGATCAGCACGAAGCGCTTGCCGATCTCCTTGTCCCGCATCAGGTCCTTCAGGATGCGGACGAAGGCCATGGTCGTGGCGATCGACTGCTGCCCGGAGCCCTTCTTGGCGGCCGCGTACGCCTTGTCGTCCGGCAGCTGCAGCGGCTGCGCGCGCACCACGCGCGTCGGCACGTAGCCGCCGTGGGCGCTGCGCTGGTCGTGCATGTACTGGATCTCGGGCGAATCGCGGCCCGGGTGGTAGTACGGCGGAGCCCCGCCCTCCAGCTGCGCGTCCGTGATCGGGATGTGCAGACGGTCGCGGAAGCGCTTGAGGTCGTCGACCGTCAGCTTCTTCATCTGGTGCGTCGCGTTGCGGCCCTCGAAGTTCGGGCCGAGCGTCCAGCCCTTGACCGTCTGGGCCAGGATCACCGTCGGCTGGCCCTTGTGGGCCTTGGCCGCCGCGTACGCCGCGTAGACCTTCTTGTGGTCGTGACCACCGCGTCCCAGGTGCTGGATCTGCTGGTCGGACATGTTCTCGACCATCGCGCGCAGCCGCTGGTCGCCGCCGAAGAAGTGCTCGCGGATGTACGCGCCCGACTCGGTGGCGTACGTCTGGAACTGCCCGTCGGGCGTGGAGTTCATCTTGTTGACGAGGATGCCGTCCCGGTCCTGGGCCAGCAGCGGGTCCCAGGAGCGGTCCCAGATCAGCTTGATGACGTTCCAGCCCGCGCCACGGAAGATCGACTCCAGCTCCTGGATGATCTTGCCGTTGCCGCGCACCGGGCCGTCGAGACGCTGCAGGTTGCAGTTGACGACGAAGGTCAGGTTGTCCAGACCCTCCCGGGCCGCGATCGACAGCTGGCCCAGCGACTCCGGCTCGTCCATCTCGCCGTCGCCGAGATACGCCCAAACGTGGGACTTGGAGGTGTCCGCGATACCGCGCGCCTCCATGTAGCGGTTCATCCGCGCCTGGTAGATCGCACCGAGCGGACCGAGGCCCATCGAGACGGTCGGGAACTCCCAGAAGTCCGGCATCAGCCGCGGGTGCGGGTAGCTCGAAAGGCCGTACGGGGCCTTCGACTTCTCCTGGCGGAAGGAGTCGAGCTGCTGCTCGGTGAGCCGGTCCAGGAGGTAGGCGCGGGCGTAGATGCCGGGGGAGGCGTGGCCCTGGAAGAAGATCTGGTCGCCGCCGTCGCCCTCGTCCTTGCCCCGGAAGAAGTGGTTGAAGCCCACGTCGTAGAGGGAGGCGGAGGAGGCGAACGTGGCGATGTGGCCGCCGACGCCGATGCCGGGACGCTGGGCGCGCGAGACCATGACGGCCGCGTTCCACCGGGTGGCGTTGAG
Organism: Streptomyces venezuelae; assembly: GCF_008642275.1. NCBI lineage: Bacteria > Bacillati > Actinomycetota > Actinomycetes > Kitasatosporales > Streptomycetaceae > Streptomyces > Streptomyces venezuelae. The sequence goes on along the minus strand of NZ_CP029189.1, from coordinate 2,379,326 downwards.
GACCTTGCGCTCGATCTCCTCGTTGCCGGGGAAGAAGGGCTCGTCCCGGGTGGCGATCGTGTTGACGTAGTCCGTGCTGCGCATCTCCGGCACCGCCACGCGCTTCTCGCGCGCGCGCTCGATCAGCCGCAGCATGAGGTAGCGGGCCCGTTCACGGCCCCGCTCGTCGACCGCGGCGTCGAGGGAGTCGAGCCACTCCTGCGTCTCCTCCGGATCGAAGTCCGGGACCTGACTCGGCAGGCCGCCAATGATGATCGGATTGCGATCGGATGCGGAAGCCACGCTGTTCCTTCGCTGTCGGGGGAGTCGTGCTGAGGCCGTCACTGGGGGGCGCCGCCTCCCATGCTCTTACGCTGGGCCGAAATCTTCATCTTTACCACCGGGTAATCCCCGGAAACCGCGGGGAACCCGGGAGGGAAGGGTCGACGGGGATCCGTGGCGAGTCCAGCCAAAACGTAACCTTATGCCCAAGCCGGACATCGACTCCGGGAGACCGTTCGTCCCTCAAACAGGTAGGAAAGTCATCAAGCGTCGACGATGATGCCGAATGAGCTGGAATGGTGTGGGATGAATCACGAGAGGTGCACACGGGAAGGCTGAAAGTTGCGGCGAGACGGCCGCAATCGTCACCGTTTCGACGGTCTCGGCGGCCGGGTACTTGCGCGATCCGCCGCGCCCGTGTGGACTACGCCCAATGCTGCGCGTACGCGCGCCGCCGAAGACATTCACCGAACATGAGCAGGAGGCACCCCGTGAGCGCGACCGCGGACCACGCGGAGAGCCTGGCCGCCCGGCTGGGTTTCCAGTCCGAACAGGTGGTCCAGGAGATCGGCTACGACGACGACGTCGATCAGGAGTTCCGTGACGCCGTCGAGAAGCTCGTCAGCGAGCTCGCCGATGAGGACTACGACGAGGGCGCCGACGCGGTGCTGTTGTGGTTCCGCGACGAGGACGGCGATCTGACGGACGCCCTGGTCGATGCGACCGAGCTGGTCGAGGACGGCGCACTGATCCTGCTGCTGACCCCCAAGACGGGCCGTGACGGCTACGTCGAGGCCAGCGACATCAGCGAGGCCGCCGAGACGGCCGGCCTCTCGCTGGCCAAGGGACTGGCCATCGGCAAGGAGTGGACTTCCACCAAGCTGGTGACGCCGAAGACCGCCGCCAAGTCCAAGCGCTGAGCCGCGCCCGCTGCACAGCGGACACGCTTCCACACCCCGCCGACCAGGTGACCCCGGTCCGCGGGGTGTGTGCGTTCCACGCTCCGCCCACGTCCAGGGCCTAGTCTGTGACTCACCCGAACAGCCCAACGCGGGGATGCGGGAACGAAGGGATGCGAGAGATGGCGATCGAGGTCGGCGACAAGGCCCCGGACTTCGAGCTCAAGGACAACCACGGCGCCACCGTGCGGCTCTCCGACTTCCGGGGCGAGAAGGCAGTGGTGCTGCTCTTCTACCCGTTCGCCTTCACCGGCGTCTGCACCGGCGAGCTGTGCGAGCTGCGCGACCAGCTCCCGCGCTTCCAGAACGACGACGTGCAGCTCCTGGCCGTCTCCAACGACTCCGTGCCCACCCTGCGGGTCTTCGGGGAGCAGGAGGGTCTGGAGTACCCGCTGCTGTCGGACTTCTGGCCGCACGGGCAGACCTCCCGCGCCTACGGCGTCTTCGACGAGGACAAGGGATGCGCGGTCCGCGGCACCTTCGTCATCGACAAGGACGGCGTCGTGCGCTGGACTGTCGTCAACGGACTGCCCGACGCGCGTGACCTGAACGAGTACATCAAGGCACTCGACAGTCTCTGAGCGTGCCCGAGCGGGCCGTACACGCATTTCCCCTGCGAAAACCGCCTACAGGCGGGAACCCGTCACTAGGATCGAAACGTTGATCCGGTAGCTCCCCCGGTCACGGCCGGGAGGGCTCCTGAACGACGGGGCACCGCCCCACACACAGAACCCAATGGAGGACCCGTGGGAGTCAGCCTCAGCAAGGGCGGCAACGTCTCGCTGACCAAGGCCGCGCCTAACCTGACGGCGGTCATCGTCGGTCTGGGCTGGGATGCTCGCACCACCACCGGTGTCGACTTCGACCTCGACGCCAGCGCGATCCTGACCAGCGACCAGGGCAAGGTCACCAGCGACGCGAACTTCGTCTTCTTCAACAACCTGAAGAGCCCCGACGGCTCGGTCGAGCACACCGGTGACAACACCACCGGTGAGGGCGAGGGCGACGACGAGGCCATCAAGGTCAACCTGGCCGGCGTTCCGGCCGACGTCGCCAAGATCGTCTTCCCGGTCTCGATCTACGAGGCCGAGAGCCGCCAGCAGAGCTTCGGCCAGGTCCGCAACGCGTACATCCGCGTGGTGAACCAGGCCGACAACACCGAGCTCGCGCGTTACGACCTCTCCGAGGACGCCTCGACCGAGACCGCGATGGTCTTCGGCGAGCTGTACCGCAACGGCGCGGAGTGGAAGTTCCGGGCCATCGGCCAGGGTTACGCATCGGGCCTGCGCGGCATCGCGCAGGACTTCGGCGTCAACGTCTGAGCCCGAGAGCAGTCCGTCCGTCCGGCGCCGTGCACTGTGTGTACGGCGCCGGACCGGCTTTACCCCTGCGGACACCACCGCGGGCGCACACCGCACCACCGGCAACGCAGCAGGACCTGCCACACCCGCAACACCGGCCACACCGGCACATCGCCGTACCGTCACACCGTCGTCCGGGGAGGACCACAACATGGGCGTCACACTCGCCAAGGGGGGCAATGTCTCCCTCTCCAAGGCCGCACCGAACCTCACCAGGGTTCTGATCGGTCTCGGATGGGACGCGCGCTCGACCACGGGAGCCGACTTCGACCTCGACGCCAGCGCGCTGCTCTGCAGCGGCGGCCGGGTGCTGGGGGACGAGTACTTCGTCTTCTACAACAACCTGAAGAGCCCCGACGGCTCCGTCGAACACACCGGGGACAACCTCACCGGCGAGGGTGAAGGCGACGACGAGTCGATCATCATCGACCTCACCAAGGTGCCGGCCGCCGTGGACAAGATCGTCTTCCCGGTCTCCATCCATGACGCGGACTCCCGCCGGCAGAGCTTCGGCCAGGTCAGCAATGCCTTCATCCGCGTGGTGAACCAGGCCGACGGCCAGGAGCTGGCCCGCTACGACCTCTCCGAGGACGCGTCCAGCGAAACCGCGATGATCTTCGGCGAGGTCTACCGGTACGGGGGCGAATGGAAGTTCCGTGCGGTGGGGCAGGGGTACGCGTCGGGGCTCCGAGGCATCGCTCTAGACTTCGGGGTCAACGTTTCGTAAAGCCGTACAAGACGATGGGGTGCCAGTGGTTCTCAAAACCTTCGGCTGGTCGTTCGCAATCACTGCGCTCGGTCTGGTCGCAGCGGTGTTCTACGGGGGGTGGCAGGCCTTCGGTATCGTCGCGATCCTGTCGGTCCTGGAGATCTCGCTGTCTTTCGACAACGCGGTGGTCAACGCCGGAATCCTGAAGAAGATGAACGCCTTCTGGCAGAAGATCTTCCTCACCATCGGCGTCCTCATCGCGGTCTTCGGTATGCGACTGGTCTTCCCCGTCGTGATCGTCGCGATCAGCGCCAAGATCGGCCCCATCGAGGCCGTCGACCTGGCTCTTTCCGACAAGGACATGTACGAGCAGCTCGTGACGGACGCCCATCCGTCCATCGCTGCCTTCGGTGGCATGTTCCTTCTGATGATCTTCCTCGACTTCATCTTCGAGGACCGTGACATCAAGTGGCTCGCCTGGCTGGAGCGCCCGCTCGCCAAGCTCGGCAAGATCGACATGCTGTCCGCCTGCATCGCGCTGATCATCCTGGTCATCGCCTCCATGACCGTCGGCGCCAACGCCCACCAGCACGGTGGCATCCACGTGGACAAGGCGCAGACCGTCCTGATCTCCGGCGTCCTCGGCCTGATCACCTACATGATCGTCGGCGGCCTCTCCGGCTACTTCGAGAACAAGCTGGAGGAAGAGGAGGAGGCCGAGCACGAGGCCGAGGAGGAGGCCAAGCGGAGCGGCAAGCCCGTCACGGCCGTCGCCATGGCCGGCAAGGCCGCCTTCTTCATGTTCCTCTACCTCGAAGTCCTCGACGCCTCCTTCTCCTTCGACGGGGTCATCGGCGCCTTCGCCATCACCAACGACATCGTGCTCATGGCCCTCGGCCTCGGCATCGGTGCCATGTACGTCCGTTCGCTGACGGTCTACCTGGTCCGCCAGGGCACCCTCGACGACTACGTCTACCTGGAGCACGGCGCGCACTACGCCATCGGCGCGCTCGCCGTGATCCTCCTCGTCACCATCCAGTACGAGATCAACGAGATCATCACCGGTCTCATCGGCGTGGTGCTCATCGGATGGTCCTTCTGGTCCTCCGTGCGCCGCAACAAGCGCCTGGAACTGGAGGGTTCCCCCGCCGAGGCATGACCGCGGCGGTAATGCGGAACGCTCCATCTGCGGGGCGGTCCACCGGGTCCACGGACCCGGCGGGCCGCCCCGTTTCCGTAGGCTCAGGGCGTTTCAGGGGATCAGGGGACCAGGGGGTAGGGGATGGGCTTCTTCGACGGCATCATGGGCAGCCGGGCCGTGCAGTTCCAGTCGGGCAGTGCCTCGTCGAACGCGATCGAGCTGAACAAACGGCATGCGACGGTGTCGCTCACCAAACAGGGGGCCGTCCACGGCAATCTGCGCGTGAACCTGTCCTGGCGCATGCGGACCTCCGACATCGGGGGCCGCGCCGGCCAGAGCGGCCAGCTCTTCCGGCACCCGTTCAAGCTGTTCAAGCCGGACATGGTGCAGGCGCACACCCAGGGCATGGTCAACGTCGACCTCGACATGGGCTGCCTGTACGAGCTGACGGACGGCACCCGCGGCGCCGTGCAGCCGCTGGGGAACCTGCTGGGCGACCTCAACGACCCGCCGTACGTGAAGCTCAGCGGGGACGACCGGTTCGGTTCGGCGTCGGGGGAGACCCTCTACGTCAACCTCGACCACGCCGACGAGATCAAGCGGCTGCTGGTCTTCGTGTACATCTACGACCAGACCCCGGCCTTCGACCGGACGCACGCCATGGTGACCCTCTACCCCGTCACGGGGCCGCGGATCGAGATCCCGCTGGACGAGCGGCACCCGCAGGCCCGCTCCTGCGCGGTCGTCTCCCTGGAGAAGGTGAAGGGCGAGCTCGTGGTGCGGCGCGAGGTGAAGTTCGTGTACGGGTTCCAGGCCGAGCTGGACCGGCTGTACGGCTGGGGGCTCCAGTGGGGGCGGGGCTACAAGAGCACCAAGAGCTGACCCGGGGCCCCGGGGACGGGTGTCCGTCCGCGGGGCCCGGGCACGAGCCGCGTGGCCGTGTGAGCTGCGTCAGCGGCGTGAGCCGCGTGAGCCGTGCGTGCCGCGTGAGCCGCGTGAGCCGTGCGCGCGACGTCAGCGGCGGATGAACTGCGGGCCCTGCACCGGCAGCCGGAAGGACGGATCGCCTCCCGGACCCGGCACCGGCGCCGGGGACACCGGCTGCGGGTACCCGTAGGCGGGCTGGATCGGCGGCGGGGCCTGGGTGGGCGGGGCCATCATCGCCGTCTGCTCGGAAGCGGGCCCGTCTCCGGGAGCAGCGGCGGGGTCGGCCGCGGCGGCCGCCCCGGACTCCGCGGCGTTCTCGTCCACCGAGATCCCGTGGTCGGTCGCGAGCCCGACCAGCCCGTCGGAGTAGCCCTCGCCGAGCGCCCGGAACTTCCACCCCTCGCCCCGCCGGTACAGCTCCCCGCAGATCAGCGCCGTCTCGGCACCGGTCTCGGGCCGTACGTCGAAGTAGGCCAGCGGTTCGGAGCTCCCGGTCGCGGTGGCGTCGTAGAGGAGGATCCGCAGGTCACCGACCCGGCGGAACGGCACGTCCTCGGCGGAGGCGACCACCAGGATCCGGTCCACCGTGGGCGTCACCGTGCGCAGGTCCGCCTGGACGGCGTCGGTGATCGCGTCACCGATCTGCTTCTTGCCGAGCCGCCAGACGGCCCCCGAGGGGTGCCGGGGCTGGTTGTAGAAGACGAAGTCCTCGTCCGAACGCACCCGGCCGTCCGGGCCGACGAGCAGCGCCGAGGCGTCCACGTCCGGCACCTCGGGGCCGCCGGTCCAGCGCAGCACCGCCCGGACCGCCACGGCGGCCACCGGGATGTTCGAGCCCTTCTGCATCGCGTGCGTCATGCACGTCATCCTGCCCTCCCGGGGTGGACAGGGACAATGCGGCCCCCCGTAGGGCCTTGTCTCGAACGCGAGACCTGGGCATGGTGCAAGAGGGTTACCTGAACTTCATGTGCTTGAGGAACTCTTGACTCACGTTCGTACGTACTATTACCGGCCATGCCAGTTGGGCCGCCGAGGCAGTACGGGGGAAGCACATGCGTCACTTTGGGCACATAACGCCCACCGTCCGTAAGGACCTCTTCCACCAGGAACCGGCGGAATTCACCGGAGCCTCGCCCTCGCGCGTCCTCGCGGCGGCCCTGGGAGCCACCCTCTACAGCCCGGCCACCCGGCCCACGCTCGCGGCCGACGTCCGCAAGCAGGCCGGCCGCGGAGTCGTCTCGATGGTCCTCTGCCTGGAGGATTCCATCAGCGACGGCGACGTCACCGGAGCCGAGGAGAACCTCGTCCGGCACTTCTCCGAGCTCGACGACGACGGCGGAGAGCTCCCGCTGCTCTTCATCCGCGTCCGCACGCCCGAGCAGATACCCGACCTGGTGCGCCGGCTGGGCAGCTCCGTGCGGCGCCTGGCCGGATTCGTACTCCCCAAGTTCGACGAGAGGCGCGGAATCGCCTTCCTCGAAGCCGTCGCCGAGGCCGAGGCGGTCGCCGGGCTGCCCCGCCTGTACGCCATGCCGGTCCTGGAGACCCCGGACCTCCTCCACCTCGAAACCCGCGCCCTGGCCCTCGCCGGCATCTCCCGCACGGTCAACAGCCACCGCGAGCGCGTCCTCGCACTGCGGCTCGGCGTGACCGACTTCTGCTCCGCCTACGGACTGCGGCGCACCCCCGACATGACCGCCTACGACGTCCAGATCGTGGCCGGCGTCATCGCGGACGTCGTCAACGTCCTCAGCCGCGCCGACGGCACCGGCTTCACGGTGACCGGCCCCGTCTGGGAGTACTTCCGCAGCCAGCAGCGCCTCTTCAAGCCGCAGCTGCGCCGCAGCCCCTTCCTGGAGGAGGGCGTGGAGGAACTGCGCACCGCCCTGATCGAGCACGACCTGGACGGACTGCTGCGCGAGATCGAGCTGGACCGGGCCAACGGACTGCTCGGCAAGACCTGCATCCACCCCGCCCACGTCACGCCCGTGCACGCGCTGTCGGTGGTCTCGCACGAGGAGTTCTGCGACGCGCAGGACATCCTGCGGCCCGAGCGCGGCGGCGGCGGAGTGATGCGCAGCGCCTACACGAACAAGATGAACGAGGTGAAGCCCCACCGGGCCTGGGCGGAGCGCACCATGCTGCGCGCCGAGGTCTTCGGTGTGGCCAAGGAGGAGGTCGGCTTCGTCGACCTGCTCACGGCCGGGCTCCAGGTGTGAGCACGCCCGCGCGGACGCCCGCACCGGCACGGACAATGAAGACCACGAGGAAAGGCAAGACGATCGAAGAGGTGTGGTCGGGAACCTGGGTCGCGGACCGGCTGGGCGTGGGCCTGGCGGACTCCGGTGACGGCCCGCCGCTGACCGAGCTGCTCGGACTGGCCCTGCGGCGCAACCCCAAGCGCGCCCACCTGCTGGTCTCGCAGGTCCTCGGCAAGCACGTCCCGCAGTCCCCGGCGGTCGTCCACGCCGCCGGTTTCGGCCTCGGCGAACGCGTCCGCGCCCTCCTCGGCGAGGACGGGGCCGCGGCCGCCGTGGTCCTCGGCTACGCCGAGACCGCGACCGGCCTCGGCCACTGCGTGGCGGACGGCCTCGGCCTCGCCCCCTACCTGCACTCCACCCGCCGGCCCGTGCCGGGCGTCCGGGCGGCCGGCGGCTTCGAAGAGGCGCACTCGCACGCCACCTCGCACCTGCTGCTGCCCGAGGACCCGCTGCTGCTCGCCGGCAGCGGGCCCCTGGTCCTGGTCGACGACGAGTTCTCCACCGGCAACACGGTCCTGAACACCATCCGCGACCTGCACGCCCGCCACCCCCGCTCGCACTACGTCGTCGTCGCCCTCGTCGACATGCGCTCGCCTGCCGACCGCGACCGGCTCACCGCCTTCGCCGCCGAGCTGGGCGCCCGCGTGGACCTCATCGCCCTCGCCTCGGGAACCGTGTCCCTCCCCGAGGGGGTACTGGAACGCGGCCAGGCCCTGGTGGAAGAACACGAGGACCGGCCCGTCCAGCCCGCGGCCGCGCCCACCCGGATCCCGGGCGCAGCCCCGGCGGACGGCCCGGCGCCGGTCACACGCGTCGCGCTCGACTGGCCCGCCGGCGTCCCCGACGGCGGCCGGCACGGCTTCACCACCGCCCACCGCGCCGCGCTGGAGGCGGCCCTGCCCGCGATGGCCGGGCAGCTCACGGCCGCGCTCGGCGACCGGCCCGGGCGAGTCCTCGTACTCGGCAACGAGGAGCTGATGTACGCCCCGCTGCGCCTCGCCAAGGCCCTGGAGGAGGCGGGAGCGGCCCGCGAGGTCCGCTTCTCGACCACCACCCGCTCGCCCGTGCTCGCCGTCGACGACCCCGGCTACGCCATCCGCACCCGGCTGGTCTTCCCGGCCCACGACGCCCCGGCCGACGGCCCCGGCAACCGCTACGCCTACAACGTCCACCGCACGGACGGCGCCGGCTTCGACGCCGTCGTCGCCGTCGTGGACTCGGCCGGGGACACCCCCGAGCTGCACGCGGGACTGCTGGCGGCCCTCGCCCCGCACACCGGCCACCTGGTGCTGGCCGTCGTCCCGTCCTACACACCCGACCGGCGGGAGCCGAAGCCGATCATGACCGAGCCCACCGAGCCGCTGACCGATCCACTCATCGAGCCGCTGACCGATCCGCTCACCGAGCCGACCCTGCGTGAGCCTTCGGGCGGGCCGCTGCGCGAGGCCCTGGGCGCGCCCCTGCGCGGACCCGCCTTCTCCTCGTACGCCCCCGAGGACGTCGGCTGGCTGCTCCAGGACTTCTCCGACGTCGAGCTGGAGGCGCCGACGGAGGAACGCGAGGAGGCGATACAGGCCGGCGGCGCGCACTACGCCGAGTCCCTGCCCGTCGAGTACCAGCCGTCCCCCCAGTACCAGGAGCTGTACGGCAGCGCGCTGGCCGCCTCCGCCGTCCGCGTGGCCCGGGCCGTCGGCACGGTCACCGAGACCGTCCTCGCCGAGCGCTCCCCGTCCCCGGTCCTGGTCTCCCTGGCCCGCGCCGGCACCCCCGTGGGCGTACTGATGCGCCGCTGGGCCCGCGCCCGCCACGGCCTGGACCTGCCGCACTACGCCGTCTCCATCGTGCGCGGCCGCGGCATCGACGCCAACGCCCTGCGCTGGCTGGCCGCCCACCACGACCCGGCCGACGTCGTCTTCGTCGACGGCTGGACCGGCAAGGGTGCCATCACCCGCGAGCTGCGAGACGCCCTCGCCGAGTTCGAGGGCTTCAACCCGGAGATCGTCGTCCTCGCCGACCCGGGCTCCTGCGTGGACACCTACGGCACCCGGGAGGACTTCCTGATCCCCTCCGCCTGTCTCAACTCCACCGTCTCCGGTCTCGTCTCGCGTACGGTTCTGAGGTCCGACCTCGTCGGTCCCGCCGACTTCCACGGCGCGAAGTTCTACCGCGAGCTCGCCGGAGCCGACGTCTCCGTCGCGTTCGTCGACACCGTCGCCGCCCACTTCGACGAGGTGGCCGACGCCGTCGGCGAGGAGGTCAAGGAACTCCTCGCCGCCGACCGCACCCCCACCTGGGAGGGCTGGGCCGCGGTCGAGCGGATCAGCGAGGAGTACGGCATCCACGACGTGAACCTCGTCAAGCCCGGCGTCGGCGAGACCACCCGTGTCCTGCTGCGCCGGGTGCCGTGGAAGATCCTGGCGCAGCGCGGCGCCGGGGCCGACCTGGACCACGTACGGCTGCTCGCCGAGCAGCGCGGCGTCCCGGTGGAAGAAGTCGACGGGCTGCCCTACACGTGCGTAGGACTCATCCACCCCCGATACACGCGCGGTGCCACCGGCGCCGACGGAAAGGCTGTGGCCTCGAAGTGACTGTCCTCGTAGCCAGTGATCTCGACCGTACGCTCATCTACTCGGCGGCCGCCCTCGGCCTGACCATGCCCGACCCGGCCGCCCCCCGGCTGCTGTGCGTCGAGGTCCACGAGAGCAAGCCGCTGTCCTACATGACGGAGACGGCGGCGGGACTGCTGGCGGAGCTGACGGCCGATCCTTCGGTGGTCTTCGTCCCCACCACCACCCGGACCCGCAAGCAGTACCAGCGCATCCGCTTCCCCGGCCGCCCGGCCCCGTACGCCATCTGCGCCAACGGCGGGCAGCTGCTCGTCGACGGGGTCCCGGACCGGGACTGGCGGAGGCAGGTCGCGGCGCGCCTGGCGGAGGAGTGCGCACCCCTGGAGGAGGTGCACCAGCACCTGCTGGCCACCGCCGACCCGGCGTGGCTGCGCAAGGCGCGCCTGGCGGAGGACCTCTTCACGTACCTCGTCGTCGAGCGGGCCCTGGTCCCGGACGAATGGCTCAAGTCCCTGACCCGGTGGGCCGAGGACCGCGGCTGGACGGTCTCCCTCCAGGGCCGGAAGATCTACGCGGTCCCGCGCCCGCTCACCAAGAGCGCCGCGATGCGCGAGGTCGCCCGCCGTACGGGAGCCTCCACCACCCTCGCGGCCGGCGACTCCCTGCTGGACGCGGACCTGCTGCTGGCGGCGGACGCGGCCTGGCGCCCGGGCCACGGCGAACTGGCCGACGCGGCCTGGACGGCGCCGACGGTGACCGCACTGGCTGCGGCGGGTGTCCTGGCGGGCGAGGAAATCGTGCGCGCATTCGCCCGGGAGGCCGCCCGACTGGGCAGACTGGACGCATGACCAAGGGCAACAGCACCAAGATCACGGACGAGCTGTACCGGTACATGCTCGACCACAACCCCCCGCTGGACCGGGTCCAGCGGGGCCTGGTGGCGACGACGTACACCAAGTTCCCGGACGTGGCCGGGATGCAGTCGGCAGAGGAGCAGGGGCCGCTGCTGGCCTTCCTGGTGCGGCTGACGGGCGCCCGCCACATCGTGGAGGTCGGCACCTTCACGGGCTTCTCGGCCCTGTCGATGGCCCAGGCACTGCCCGCCGACGGCCGCCTCATCGCCTGCGACGTCTCGGAGGAGTGGACGCGCTACGGCCGGCAGGCCTGGGAGGACGCGGGCGTCGCCGACCGCATCGACCTGCGCATCGCGCCCGCGCTGGAGACCCTGCGCGCGATGCCGGCCGAACCGCACATCGACATGGCCTACGTGGACGCGGACAAGCAGAGCCAGATCTCCTACTGGGAGGAGCTCGTGCCGCGACTGCGTACCGGCGGGCTGATCGTCACCGACAACACGCTGTACCACGGCACGGTCCTCGACGAGTCGGCCATGGGCGCGGCGGCCGGAGTCCGCGCCTTCAACGACCACGTGTCGGCGGACCCGCGCATGGAATCCGTCCTGCTCGCGATCTCGGACGGCCTGACGCTCTCGCGCAAGCGCTAGGCAGACTCGGGAGGCCCGGGAGGCCCGGGAGGCTCCGGCGGCTTTCCGGGGTACGGGGTCTCCTGCGGCTCCGCCGGATCCGGGATCAGCCGCAGCCGCCACCACCGCAGCAGCCGCCTCCGCCGCCCATCGCGGGCGCGGGGGCGCTGCTGGTACCGCCCACGGCGACGGCGGACAGCAGCTTCACGGTGTCGGAGTGCCCCGCCGGGCAGTCGGCGGGCGCGGAGGACTCGGCCATGGGCCGGCTGACCTCAAAGGTGTCGTCGCAGGTCCGGCAGCGGTAATCGTATCGAGGCATGCGCACAGGCTAAGCGCGCCCGGCGCCCGGGCGCTACGTACCGCGCCCGCCAAGGAGCGCCGCCCGGCTACGGGCAGCGGCCGTGCATCACCGGAGCCCGGCCCTGAACGCGCCGCACCCGGTCCTCCCGGGCCGCCTGCTCGGGGTGGCGGGCCCGCCAGTACGGATTGTCGTGCGGCAGGGCGCTGCCCACCCGCCCGTACATCCCGAACCACATCAGCATCACGCCGACGACAAAACTGAACAGCACGTTCTGGATCCTGAAGGCCAGGAAGTTCAGCCCCGTGTCCAGCAGCGCGAGATTCACGAACCCGCTCGCGATGAAGAGCACACCCAGCACGATGTTCAGGGTCGAGGCGAAGGTACCGCCCACCACCATCCCGAAGATCAGCAGCGCGCCGATGCAGATCGACAGCACGCTCAGCGCCCCGTTGGTGTTCAGGGCCAGCACGGTGTCCCCACCGGTGTCGAAGAAGCCGATCTGGTTGACCAGTCCCAGAATCCCGAACACCACCAGCAGCAGACCCGTCAGCCCCGCCCCGACCCGGTACACCTTGCCGAGCTTGTGATCGGTCGGCAGATGATCGTCGAGCTGCGCGTTGACGGGATGCAGCACGCGGGCCATGCGCCGCGAGACCGTGTCGGCGAAGCGCGGCGGGGCGGGCGCGTCGGGATCGGGCTCGTGGGCGACGTAGGGCGCGTAGTGCTCGTGCGGTTCCGTGCACCCGTACGCCGCATGAGCCACGTAGGGCTCATGGGTCACAGGAGACTTGTTGAAGGTACGGGCAGCCATGGTGCCCTCCTCTGGTCCGTTCCCGGCACCTCCCAGCATCCGTCGTCACCCGCCCGGAAACAACCGGGTGCGCCCCGCGGCGCAGGCTCGGGCCGTCGCTCACGGATCCCGCCGGGCCCGCGACGCCCCGCCACCGCACCGGCCGCGTTGTCGGGGCCGCCCGAGGCCGTCCAGTACACGGGCCGCCCTCCGCCTTGCCCGGCACGGCTCGGCCCGGCACGGCGCGGCACGCCGCCGGATGCTGCGGGCTCGGCCGCCACGACCCGGAGAGACGGCCTACGCGTGCCCGCGCTCGGCCCGGATCCCGTTCACCACCTGGTTCACGGAAGCCCGTACGTCCGCCATCTCCAGCAGGAACGCCCAGTAGTCCGGATGCCGCCCCTCCAGCTCCGAAAGCGCCCGCGCCACCCGCGCCACCGCGTCGTCCAGCGGCCGCGCGTGCCGCGGATCCGGCACGCTGCGCCCCGCCATCGCCAGCCGCTGCGCATCCCGGATCGCAAAACGGGTCCGCTCCACCTCCGCTTGCGGATCCCGCGCCACCGCCTCCAGCCGCGTCAGCCGGTCCTGCGCCGCCGACACCGCCTCGTCCGTCGCGTCCAGCGAGCCGCGGACCGCCTCGATCAGCGCCCCCACATCGGCCCAGCGCTGCTCGTCCCGCGCCTGACCGGCCTCCCGCAGCTGCTCCTCGGCCCGCCCCACGTCCCGTACCGCCTCTTCCGGCACGTGCTGCAGGTCCTGCCAGCAGGCCGCACTGAACCGCCGCCGCAGCTCACTGAGCACCGGATCCACCCGGTCCGCCCGGTTGCGCAACGCCTGCGCCCGCGTCCGCAGACTCACCAGCCGCCGGTCGATCTCCGCCGCCCGCTCGGGCAGCCGTACCGCCTCGGCCCGCACGGCCTCCGCGTCACGCAGGATCCGGTCGGCGCGCTGCACCGTCTCCTGCACGCCGTGCTGAGCCGCACCCTGGTTCAGCTTGGTCAGCTCCGGGCCGAGCGCCGCCAGCCGCGCCGCCAGGTCGTCGGCCCGTATCCCCTTGGCCCGTACCGCATCCAGCGCCTCACTCGCCCCGAGCAGCGCCGCCCTGGCCCGCTCCCGGGCCGGCGCCACCCGCGCCAGCTGCGTCTCGGCCTTGTCCAGCAGCGGCTGCAGCCCCTGCGTGAACCGTTCCAGCTCCCCCTGGACCCGCACCAGCTCGTCCCGCGCCCGGGTCAGCTGCTCCCGCGCGCGCGTGGCGACCGAGGCCTCCAACTCCGCCCGGTCCAGATCGTGCGCGTCGACCGCCTCGATGTAGACGTGACTGACCTCGTCGATCCGCCGCCCCAGCGCGGCGAACCCCTCGGTCGCCTGCCGCGCCGCGGGCGACCCGTCCGCCGCGGCGATGGTCTCGATCGAGATCCGCAGATCCCGCTGCGCCGTGTCCAGCTCGTAGAACGCGGCCGCGGCGGCATCCTTCGCCGCCTGCGCATCCGCCCGCCGACTCTCGTCCCGCCCGCCGAACCACCGCCGGGATGCCGTCGTCACAATGCCTCTCCCGTACCGCGTCCGCCATGCCCCGGTCCATTCTCTCCCACGGGAACGGGTTTGCGTGGGGGGTGTGCCCGCCATGTAGGCTGTCCACTCATCCACGGGTGCGTAGCTCAGGGGTAGAGCGCTGCTCTTACAAAGCAGATGTCGGCGGTTCGAAACCGTCCGCGCCCACCACCACGAAGGCCCCCAGCCGATCACGGCTGGGGGCCTTTGACGGCTCCAGATGACGGCAGTTGCCTACTCGGCAGGCCGCCGACGGCGCAACAGCCGGTCCATGTGGCCCCGTCGCCTCGCGCCGGCCGCCGTCGGCCACGTGGGTGTAGATGTTCATCGAGCCGGCGATCTGCGAGTGTGCCCCAGAATCTCCGTCACCACCCGGGGTGCCACACCGGCCGCTAACAGCAGGGTGGCGCGCCCGTGCGCGCGTCGTGCAGCCGGATCCGCTGCCACCGCAGGGGCGCGGCGCACACCTGCGACGGGGTGCTGCCGCATACCGGTCAGGCTTCTATGGGGTGATACCGGCCTGACCTGAACGCGTCTAGAAGTTGGCGGCTGGCAACAGTGAACGGGTGGTCAACTCCCAGGCTTCGTTCTCGCTTTGTCACGACATCTCTCATGACGTCGATTCCTGCAGTCACGTCGCCCCGGGCAGCCAGGATGCGGGAGAATAGTTGCTGGGCCGACAGCAAGTTCGGATGGTCTGGTCCGAATCGACGCTGGTATGCCTCGACGACCAGGCACATCTCCTGATCGGCCTCGTCGAATTGGCCCAGGCCGTACAGCGCCCAGGCATGGTTGTGACAGGCGCCCAAGGTCACTGTGTGATCGAGTCCGAGGTGTCGGATGCACTCCGAGGGAAGGGACAGCAGGGCTCCGTCTTCTTCAGCGCGGACCTCAGACGCGGACAGCAGTACCAGCAGGCTTGAGCGAGAGCGCAACGTGAGTGGGTGATCAGAACCCAGTGCCCTCCGTCTACCGGCAACCGTCGTCCGGAGAAGCGAGATGGCCTCGTCTCGCTTCCCGAGGTTTCCGAGTACGAGTTGAAGGCCGTGGCAGGTGTCCAGCGTGTCAGGATCGTCGGCCCCGAACAGCCGCTCCTGTGCCTCGCGGATACGGCTGAGCAGCAGCTCGGCCTCGTTGTACCTGCCCAGCCGAAAGAGTGCCCGGCCGGCTCTGGAGCGGGCAGCCAGTACGAGGCGGTGCTCCACGCCGAGTCGCTTTTCGCCAAGGTCTGCAGCGGTCTGGGCTGTTTCCCAGGCGGACGGGTAGTCACCCGTACGGTGCAAAGCGGTGCACAGTCTGATTGCCGTAACCAGCGCGGTAGCCACTGTCGGCGGGTCGCTGACGCGTTGCAGCAAGACGAGCATGTGAGGTACTAACAACCGATTCATCGGATCGTGCGGGCCCGCATCCGCAATGCTTGGCACGGTCGCCTCGAGCAGGCGAACTGCCGCTTCAGGCAGGCCGCGGCTCTCGAACGAGTCGAATGCCAGGTGCCGGGGATCCTCCAGTGACAAAGCATCGGCTCCCTGGTCGATGGGATCAGCTCCTTCGTCTTCCTTGAGACGGAGCCTATAGGTCTCCATCGTCCAGGGACCGGGCACTTGCTGAGAAAGGAAGCCGAGCTGGACGGGACAGCCGAGTGCCACTCTGCCATCGCATCATGTTCTGCTAAAGCATGGCTTGGCCGCTGCGTGCGGCGCTACAGTACCCAAATGCCGGACCAGCCGAGGGCGCGATGGTGATGAGCAGGCTGCGGGAAGCTGATCCGGCCACGACGTTCAAGAGACGCTTGGGGAGAAGCATGTTGATCGCAGCGAAACAGGATATCCTGAATGTTTGATTCCTTCCCGCTCGGGGTCTCCGAGCGCATGGACCGCCCCGCGTACCATGCGGACTTCCGCCGTATTTACGAGAGCGGGATTACGTACCTGAACAAGCTTGAACGAGGGCAAGAGTTCAAAGAGCGTGGATTCCCCAGCTGGGAGGCCTTCGCTGCCGGTGACTGGGAGCGTTCGCTTTCTCTGATCGGCGAAAAGCGCAGCATCTATGCGCAGCAATTCCGCGAAGCGGCTCGGCTGGGAATTCTGGAGCGTCGTCTTCGTGTGGTGGAGTTCCCGGTCACCCCGTACGTGCAATGGGAGCTCTTCGTTCTGCGCCTGCGTGTCGAACTGGGTGACAACATCAGGGTTCTCGACGCTCGAAAGATCTCGGAAATCGAGGAGAGTCGTTGTGTTCCCGAGGTGGTGATCCTGGGGGACGTTGCAATGTATGAGGTGCTCTACGATGACGACGGAAATGCAATGGGATCCAATCGTTTCACTGATAAAGCGCTGATCCAGGAGGTCACGAACGGGTTCAACGTGCTGTACGAGCGCGCGGATGACTTCGATGAGTTCTTCATCAGGGAGATCAGTGTTCTGGATCCGCCCTCTGTTGAGGCGCAGTAGGGCTTCGTCGCCGCCGGCAGCGAGCCTCGTGCGGACCTGAGCGGCCCAAACGAACTCAACGGAGCGGACGTTGCTACTTCTCGACGTGCCTGTCGTCGCCGCAACGCAGGCTCACCGGCCTGCTTAGTATGCCGGGCGTGAAGGTTTTAGAGATCATGCGGCGGATCAAGGGTTTCAGTACACCGCTCGGAGGTGTGGACTGGGAGCTGCCGCTCCCGCAACGAGCGGTTGCCGAGAAGGTCCTCGTGTACCTGGAGGACCGGCGGGTTCTCAGGATGTCCCGTCTTGAGCACTCGGTCGACGAGGCGGGACACTGCGTCGCATCGGTCCTGAGGATCAGGGAGACGTTGACCCAGATCCTGATGGAGCCCGACACGGGCGATGAACTTGCCGAGAACCTCAAGGCGATGCGTGCCGCCTGCCGCCGGTTCCTGGACACCGTAGGTACCGACCATGGCGGGTACGTACATGGCCGCCGCGAGGGCGTCGTGTTCGGGGCCGCGCTCGGCGAACTGCGAGCGGTCTTCGGGATCCAGCTCGCCGTCATCGCCGCGCGCTACAAGCTCGACCTGTCCGGGGATCTCGTGTCCATCCTTCCTGCCGAGGACACCGATGAGGAGTGCCGATTCGCGGGGCCCGCATCCACCGCTCGCTGACGAGGCGACGGGCGCCTGACGAGCGCGGCCGCGTGTGCCGGGGGTGCTTCCGGCCGCGTGGTTCTGCGCCTTCCCTGAGGGAGCGACGGGCGAGAGCATTCGGGGGGCCGTCGCCGTGTCGGAGGAGGGGGCAGCGTGACTCGGCCCAGGTGTGGGGCGCAGACGGCCGCGGGACGGCCGTGCACCAAGCCCGCGATGGTGAACAGCTCCAGGTGCCAGCTTCATCAGGGCGGCTGGTCCAGCTACGCAGTGGCGCAGCGGAAGAAGAAGGAAGCCGAAGCGAAGATGCGGAAGCTGCGGAAGAGGAAGTGAACCGCGAAGACCCCCGGCCGGTCACGGGCGGGGGTCTTTCGGGCTGTTCGCTCAGGCGTTGGGGCGCTTGCCGTGGTTGGCCTTCTTCTTCTTGCGGGCCCGACGCTTGTTGCCTCGCTTCGCCATGGTCGTGGTCTCCCTCGTCAGCGACGGTTCATGCCTCGGTCAGTCTAGGTTCGGTACGGTCCATCCGCATTTGGGGAGGCGGACGCTCTCTTGGCCGCTGGTCCGGGGCGTGGGATCGTCGGGGCATGGGCGAGCTCGCGTGGGGTGGGTTGGTCGTGGCCGTGGTCGCCGTGGCACTGGCGCTGATGGAACGGTCCCTCGGGGCGGGATTCGAGCGGAAGCGCGACGAGGAGCGGGTGCGGCTGCTCGCGCACCTCGCCGAGCCGGACCAGGCCGACACGCCGTCCGTCGTGCCCGGCGGCGGGAAGTTCCAGGACGTCGGCGGGATCCAGCACCCCGCGGCGCAGCTCGGTGACCGGCGGGACGACTTCACACCGATCCTCGTGGAGTACTACGCCTACGGACTGACCCAGGCGCGCAGCAGCTTCGCGACCAGCCAGCGGTTCGCCGGGGTCGGGGCGGCGATCCTGCTGTTCGGGGTCGGACTCGCCGTCTGGAAGGCCGAGGGCGGCGGGGAGCTCTACCTGGGGATCGTCACGAGCTCGGCGGGACTGGTCACCACCCTGATCGGGCAGCTCTTCCACCGGCGGGCCGACATCGCGCTCAAGCACATGGCAGACCAGACCGCCTCGCTGCGGGACGACCGGCGGGCGGCCGAGACGACCCAGCAGGCCATCGAGCTGCTGGACACCGTCGAGGACGCGGGGCTCAGGGCCCGCCTCCAAGCCGGTTTGATCATGAAACTCTCCGGGGCCGAGCTGCCCCGGTAGCGGGATAGTAGGGGTATGTGCCGTTCCATTAAGACCCTGCGCCCGCCCGCGATCCCCGAGAAGGCGACCGAGGAGGAGATCCGCGCCGCCGCCCTGCAGTACGTACGGAAGGTGTCCGGGTTCCGGGCGCCCGCCGCTCACAACCGAGAGGTGTTCGAAGCGGCGGTGGACGCCGTCGCCGAGGCCACCGCAGCCCTGCTCGACGGGGTGCACGTACGGGGGCAGGCCGCACCGGCCTGACCCCGGCGAGGATTACGAGGCCGCCGCGCGGCGGCGCATCACCCACACTCCGGCGCCCAGCGCTCCCGCGGCGAGCGCGCTGCCCACGGCGATCTGCCCGGGGCTCATCGAACCGATGCTGCCGCCCGTCCCGCCACGCGCCGCACCCGTGGTGACCTGCAGAGATACGGTGGTGCGCTCGCCGCCGGGGCCGCCGCACTCGAAGTCCACCCGGTGCGTGCCCGTGTTGGCGTTGTTGAAGACGGTGGCGCTGCCGATGAGGTTGGTGGCCGCCGGGCTGCCCGGGGTCAGCCGGACCTCGCCGAAGGCGGTCGACGTGACCCTGGCGACCTGGGTTCCGCAGCCCGTGACGTTGAGCGCGACCCGCCCGCCCGGGGCGACAGCGCTGGGCGAGACGGTGGCGGAGGGGTAGGCGTACGCGAGAGTGGCGGGCGCGGCGGCAGCGGCGATGACCGTCGCGGCCGCGACGGTCATCAGACGGCACGCCGTGGCGGGCGGTTTGGCAGGCGGTGTGGCGGGCATGGAGAGGACTCCTCGGCTCGTCGAAACGGCGCGGCCAGGCCACGGATGTGGCGCGGATCGGACTGCGCACCGTGCTGTGGACGCTAGGAGCCCAGCCCGGGGGCGGCGATCGGGGCCGGGTGAACGGGTGAGCCACTGCTCCGTCCGGGGAAGCCGAGCCGTGCTGGACGGCCTACGCGGAAGCCGCGGCCGCCTCCGGGCGGCGTACGAGGAAGGCGGCCAGGGCGCCCGCCGCGAAGAGGGCGACCACCGAGAGGGCGGTGCCGAGCCACTGGGTGCCCAGCCACTGCGTACCGAAGTAGCCGAGGGCCACGCTGTAACAGGCCCAGGCCATGCCCGCCAGGACCGACCAGGGCAGGAACTCCGCCACCTTGCGCTGGGTCTTGCCCGCGCCCAGGGACACCACCGAGCGTCCCGCCGGGGCGAAGCGGGCGATGACCACCAGGGCGCCGCCACCGCGTGCCAGGGCCGTGCCGAGGCGCTCGTGGGCCCGGGTCAGCCTGCGGGAGCGGGCGATGGCCCGGTCCAGCCGGGCCCCGCCGCGCCGGGCCAGCCGGTACGCGGCCATGTCGCCCAGCACCGATGCGGTCGTGGCGATCACGAGCAGCAGGAGGATGTCCGGGACCTGCTCGGGTACGGGCATCGGGCCGGCCGCCCCGGCGGCGGCCGCGGCCGCCGCCGCGGTGATCACCAGAACCCCGCTCGGGAGCACGGGGAGGAAGACGTCGAGCACGATGGAGAGCGCCACGAGGGCGTAGATCCATGGGCTCGCGGTCAGCGATCCCAGCGTCTCAAACAAAACGGGACTCCCCAGTCCGGTTGACGGGCTGCGACACGAGGCGCCGCGACGTCGCGGGGAGCGGCAGGAGCGGCCTGACAGCCAGACAGCGTACGCCTGGCGTTCGTACCCCGGACGCCCGGGGCGCCGGGCCAGCGCGCCTGCCGCGGACAAACCCCGCCGCGGACAAACCCTGCCGGGGACGAACCCTGCCAGAGACAAACACCCGCCGACGACGGACGCCGACCCCACAGACGGACGCTGCCGGGTGACGGACGCCCACCCCCAAAGACGGACGCCCACTCCGAGACGGACGCAGATCCCGGAAAAGACGGGCACTCGCCAAAGGTTGCCCCGCATCACCGCCAGTCCAACTCCACCTCCACCGCCCCGTACCCCGGGGCCGCACCGCATCCCCTACTCGGCCGCCGTGAGATCCCGGTCCAGCACCGTCGTCAGCACGGCGCCCCCACGCTTCTTGCGCGCCTGGTCCAGGCGCAGCCGCGCCGTCCGCCCCGACAGGGCCAGCGTCATCAGCTGATTCCCGAACCAGGGCCCACCCGTGCGCCGCCAGTTCACCGGCGGCCGCCCCGTCCGTCCGTGCAGCGAGAAACCGCGCCCCAGCCACCGCCCCGTCCGGGACCAGCCCAGCCGGAAACCCCACTTCACCGCCGTGTGGATGGAATTGTGGACCGGCGAGCACGTCAGCTGGAACACCCGCGCCGTCGTCGGTATTCGAGGCTCGGCCACATACGCATGATGGACGTCCCCGGACAGCACGCACACCGTCGCCGGCGCCCGCGGCCCCGTCCCCACCTCCTCGATCAGATCCGTCAGGGCCGCGAACGAGGCCGGGAACGCCGCCCAGTGCTCCAGATCGCTCCGTCGGCGCAGATCCTCCCCGATCCGCGCCCACCGCGGCCCCCGCTCCCCGCGGCACAGCGCGGCGTTCCACGTCTCGGCATCGTGGATCAGCGGCGGCATCAGCCAGGGCAGCGAGGAGCCGATCAGCAGATGGTCGTAACCACCGTGCCCGGCCAGAGCGTTCTCCCGCAGCCACTGCTGCTCCGCCGGATCGAGCATCGCCCGCCCGTCCTCGGCCAGCACCCGCGCCGCCCGGGTGTCCACCATCAGCAGCCGGGTCCGGCCGAAGTCGCGACGATAGCTCCAGCGCACCGTGCCCGGATCGGCATCCGCCGCGGACGCGAACGCCTGGAGCACGTCCGTGCCGTCGGGGGTCTGCCGTACCGCCTCGTACACCGCGTCGGCGGCCAGCTCGGCGGGGGAGAGATTGCCCAGGTGCTGGTACACCCAGTACGACATCAGCCCGCTGAGCACCCGCTCACGCCACCACGGCGTCGCCCGCATCTCCGCCAGCCAGGCCGCGCTCGTGTTCCAGTCGTCGATGACGTCGTGGTCGTCGAATATGTGCAGGCTGGGGACCGTCGACAGCAGCCAGCGGATCTCCGGGTCGAGCCAGGACTCGTAGTAGAGCCGGGTGTACTCCTCGTAGTCCGCGACCTGGGCACCCGGCGGTTCCCGCAGATCACGCCGGGCCGCGAGCCACTGCCGGGTCTCCCGGGACAGCGCGTCCGCGTACACCTGGTCGCCGAGCAGCAGCAGGACGTCCGGGCGCACCGCCTCCGGGTCGGCGGCCAGCCGCGCCGCGAGGGTGTCGAGCGCGTCCGCGCCGTGCGGCCCGTGCCGGCCCGCGGGCGGCGCAGCCTGCCGGCAGGAGCCGAAGGTCACGCGCAGCCCGGGCGAGGGCCGGCCCGGGCCCGTCACGGCCGGAGCGGTGATCGTGCTCGGCGGGAAACCGCTCTCCGGCAGCGGCCAGACCGGCCGGCCGTCGAGCAGCACCTCGTACGCCGTGGTCGCGCCCGGGGTCAGGCCGGTCACCGGCACCAGTGCGTAGTGGTGACCGGCTACCTGGAAGGTGGGCGCACTGCCACCCGCCCCGTCCGCGCACCGCACCTCGGCCGTGCACGGGCGGTCCGCCTCGACCCATATCGTGGCCGACCGGCCCGTGTCCCAGTCGATGTGGCGCAGCAGCGGCCCCAGACGCAGTCCGGCCATGCAACTCCCCCTCCTCCGTATCCCCTTCGATCACGGTACGACGGGTGGGGGGAGCCACGCCTCCCCCTGACGGGGGAAAGATCGGCCGGCTCGGTCAGCAGCCGTTGAGGATGTTGACCAGGGCCGTCTTCTCGCCGGAGTCCATGCTCAGGCCGTAGTACTGCTTCACGTTGACCCACATCCGTGCGTACGTACAACGGTAGGCCGTGCGCGAGGGCAGCCACTTGCCGGGGTCGAGGTCGCCCTTGGCCTGGTTGACGTTGTCGGTGACCGCGATGAGCTGCGGGCGGGTGAGGTCGTTGGCGAACTGCTGGCGCTTGCTCGTGGTCCAGGAATTGGCACCGGAGCGCCAGGCCTCGGCGAGCGGGACGACGTGGTCGATGTCGAGGTCGGAGGCGGCGGTCCAGGTGGCGCCGTCGTACTCGGAGTACCAGCTGCCGCTCACCGCGGCGCAGGCGGAGTCCTGGCCGACGTTGACGCCGTCCCGCTTGAGGACGGTCTCGCGGGTGTTGCAGGTGCCGGAGACGGTGCTCCAGTGCGGGAAGAGGTCGCGGCTGTAGCCGCTGGTGGACCCCTCGGTCTTCGGGGTGACGGTCGCCAGGTAGGCGCGGGCGGCCGCGGCGCTGATGGGGGCGGGCGGGGCGGCCTGGGCGGTGGGGGCGTTCAGGAGGGAGGTGAGGGCGGCGAGCGCCGCTGCTGACGCGAGCACGCCAATTCGACGCGCGTAGACGTTGGGTATGAGTGCCATGAGGGGCTCCCTGGGTGCGGGGGGTTGCGGCCGTTTCACCCCGGTGGGGCGTGGCCATGGTTCAGGCGCCGGGTGTCGCCCGGGTGGGCGCCAGGTGACAGCCTGACGACATGAGCACGTCACATCAAGTCACCCAACGCTCCGGATTTAAACGGAGGTTGAGATTCCGGCGGGAGCGGTTGCGGCAGGAACGAACGACAGCGCCCAGGTCAGAGCAGGGGCACGGCAGGCCGGCGGCAGGACCCGGGCAGACACGGCGCGCGGCAGAGGCGGGACCAAAGACCTATTCCGGCCGGTCGCGGGCGTCGCGTACCCTGTTCTGAGCAGAAGGGGAGTAGCTCTTCGCCGGACCGTCGACATACTGCTGGGTCACACCAGCCGGCGCCCGGAGGCAGGACGCGCACAGCGGCCGGCCAGCGAGACCTTCGGCCGCAGTGTCCTGTTCCGCGCAGGCGCGTTCCCACGCGCACGCGCAAGCCAGGGCGCCGCCGAGCCGAAGCGACCCCTGAAACACCCCAGGTCTCTCGGTCCCGATGGCGCCCTGCCCGACCGATAGAGGTTTCACCCCCGTGTTCAGCTTCAGCATCACGGCGATCGCATTCGGCGTCGTCTTCCTTGCCGAACTCCCCGACAAGACGGCCCTCGCCGGCCTGATGCTCGGCACGCGCTACCGCGCCTCCTACGTCTTCGCGGGCGTCGCCGCCGCCTTCGCCGTACACGTCGCACTCGCCATCGCCGCAGGCAGCGTCCTCACCCTGCTCCCGCACCGGCTCGTCCAAGCCGTCGTCGGCATCCTCTTCCTCCTGGGCGCGGCCATGCTGCTCCTGAAGAAGGACGACGGGGACGAGGAGGTCAAACCGCCGGCCGACCAGTCCTTCTGGAAGGTCTCCGGAGCGGGCTTCATGCTGATCCTGGTGGCGGAGTTCGGTGACCTGACCCAGATCATGACCGCCAACCTCGCCGCCCGGTACGACGACCCCGTCTCGGTCGGCATCGGCGCCGTACTCGCCCTGTGGGCCGTCGCGGGCATCGGCATCCTGGGTGGGCGCACCCTGATGAAGTACGTACCGCTGCGACTGATCACCAAGATCGCCGCTGCCGTGATGGCCGCACTGGCCGCGTTCTCGCTCTACGAGGCGATCGCGGGCTGACGCGCCGGGACGCGGGGGCGGGCTGCGGGGGCGGGCCGTGGCGTCGGCGGATATCTCCTTGCGGGGAGGCGGCGTGCAGGACACGCTCGTGCGCGTGACCGATTCCACCGCCTCCGCCGCCGCCACCGGCCCCGCCACCTCCACGGGCCCCGCCACCTCCACGGGCCCCGCCGTCGAGGCCGCACCCCGATCCGCGCCCGCGCCGGTATCCACCGAGGACCGGCAGTTCGGCTGGTCCAACATGTTCGTCCACCCCGACGAGGACACCCGCACCGACGGCGGGTTCAAAGGCGAGCGCGCCGTACTCGCCGGCTACCTGCGCGACCAGCGCCTGACGTTGGAGCTCAAGTGCTCGGGCCTCGACGCGGAGGCCCTGGCACGCCGCTCGGTGGAACCGTCCAACCTGTCCCTACTGGGTCTCGTACGCCACCTCGCGGGCGTCGAGCAGTACTGGTTCCGGCAGGTCATGGCAGGCCAGGAGGTACGTCGGCACTACCGCTCGGAGGAGGACCGCGCGGGGGAGTTCACCGGTGCGGTGGCCGACCCGGAGGTGGTCGCGGACGCGTGGGCCACCTGGCGCGCCGAAGTCGCCTTCGCGGAACAACTGGTGGCGGACGCCCCGGACCTGGACGTCACAGGTGAAAGCACACACGGCGACAAGCCGATGGAGCTCCGTGAGGTCCTGATCCACATGATCGAGGAATACGCCCGCCACAACGGCCACGCGGACTTCCTGCGGGAACGCATCGACGGCCGGGTGGGCCAGTAACGACCTCCGGGGCGGGCGCCTCCCGTCCGGACGGGCCGTGGTGATGTGGGTTGCCGGGGGCCCGGCGCCGGGCGCCGGGCGGGGGCTGCGGCGGGCGGGGTCGGACTCTCGCGCGGCGGCCTCGGGAGGGCTGATCCACTCGGGCGGGATCGGTGATGCGGGTGGGGTTTCCCGTCAGTCTCATCGTCTCTCCGGGTCGGGCCGGTCCCTCAAGGGCGCTCCTCCTACGTCGTCGCGTCGCTACGCGATGGCCTCCAGCCACCCTTGACCGACCGACCCGCCCCGGAAATCCGAAGACTGGCGGGAAACCCCAAAAGAACGAGCCGGACCGTCGAGCCAGGGACGGGCGGGTTGGAGACGCCAGGCCGGGTCGGCCGTGGGGACGATTGAGAGACGGGCCCTGAAAGGATCTGCCGGGTCGGGGGAGGCGCAGCAAATCGCTACGCGCTCCTCATCCCTCAGCGTCCGACGACCGTCTTGGGCTGGACATAGGCCGCCCACCCTCGTGGGGATTTTTCATCTCTCGGCGTCCGACGACCGTCTTGGGCTGGTCATAAGCCGCCCACTCTCCCGGTGATTTCCCATTCACCGCGTCTGATGACCGTCCGTGGCCGGTCATAGGCCGCCTGCCATTCACGTGGTTGTGCGTGACGGCGTCGGACGATCGTCCGTTACCGGTCGTGGGCCGTCCGTCATCCACGTGCCTTTGTATGACGGGGTCAGGCGACGGTCTGTGGCTGGCCATGGGCCGCCCGTACCCCAGGGGGCTCTTCTTTGACGGCGGCTGGCGGCCGGTCCGCCTGCCCGGACGCGTCGTGGGTTCGTGTCGGGTGGGTCTTGGTCGTTGGCTGGGGTGGAAGGGCGTGGGACTGCGGCTATTTCGTCGTGGATACGGGTCAGTGCACGAGGGTGGTCTGGAAGGCCGACAGCTTGCACCAATTGCCCCTGTTTGACAGTTGGTTTGTGGTGTCGTGTTGGTGCTGACCCGGTTCCACTACGGATCAGCCGAGGTATGGGCCGTCAGCCCCTCCAGCAGCCCCATCAACCCCCAACCGGCCGCTTGTCGCGGTCTTGGAGAAGCGCGTAGTGATCTGAGGCGGCTTATGACCGGCCCAGGACGGTCGTCGGACGCGTGAGGGAGAAGGCCCATGGGGTGGTGGGCGGCCTATGTCCAGCCCAGGACGGTCGTCGGACGCTGAGGGGTGAGGAGCGCGTAGCGATTTGCTGCGCCCACCGCCCAGGGCTCGGGTCTGGATGCGCCCGCCTCTCGGTCGTCCCGGCGCCCGACCAGGCCGGGCATCGTCGACCGTCCCGTCCCTGGAAGTGTCGTCCGGCTCGTTCTTTTGGGGTTTCCCGCCAGTCTTCGGATTTCCGGGGCGGGTCGGTCGGTCA
The DNA here is from genome assembly GCF_008642275.1 of Streptomyces venezuelae. Lineage (NCBI taxonomy): Bacteria > Bacillati > Actinomycetota > Actinomycetes > Kitasatosporales > Streptomycetaceae > Streptomyces > Streptomyces venezuelae. The sequence goes on along the minus strand of NZ_CP029189.1, from coordinate 2,353,028 downwards.
AGGGTGGCCGGAGGCCATCGCGGAGCGACGCGACGACGTAGGAGGAGCGCCCTTGAGGGACCGGCCCGACCCGGAGGGACGATGAGACTGACGGGAAACCCCACCCGCGTCACCGATCCCGCCCGAGGGGATCAGCCCTCCCGAAGCCGCCGCCCCGCCTTCCGGGCCTTGTTCGAGTGGCTCCCGCACCTCGGAGCTCCGGCCCCGCCTTCCGGGCCCTGCATGAGTGGCTCCCAGCCGCCCCCGAAGCCCCGCCCCACCCGTCCCCGTAGCGCGCTCTCGGGGTCGCGCGGGTTGGTCGTCAGGTCGTCCGGTCGTCGAGTGGTCAGGTCGTCGGGTGGAGCGTGATGGTGATCGAGCCGTCCGGGGCGGTTGTGACGTGGAGTGCCGTCAGGTCCGGGACGTGGGCCGTCGGGGCGTGGGCGGCCGCGCGGGGGCCGACGCCGATCACGCGCATGCCCGCCGCCCGGCCCGCGGTGATGCCGGCGGCCGAGTCCTCGAAGACGATGCAGTCGGCCGGGTCCACGCCCAGCGCGGCGGCGCCCATGAGGAAGCCCTCGGGGTCGGGCTTGCTGGCCTGGACGGATTCGGCCGTGACCCGTATCCCGGGCATGGGCAGGGCTGCGGCGGTCATCCGTGCCGTGGCGAGAGCGGTGTCGGCGGAGGTGACCAGGGCGTGCGGCAGGCCGTCGAGCGCGGCCATGAACTCGGGGGCGCCCGCGACCGGGACCATGCCGTCGGTGTCGGCCGTTTCGCGGGCCAGCATCACCGCGTTCTCGGCGTGGTTGACCTCCATGGGGCGGTCCGGCAGGAGTACGGCCATGGTGGCGTAGCCCTGGCGGCCGTGGACCACCTTCATGGCTTCCTGCGGGTCCAGCCCGTGGGAGACCGCCCAGTCGTGCCAGCAGCGCTCGACCACCGCGTCGGAGTTGACGATCGTGCCGTCCATGTCCAGGAGCAGGGCCTTGGCGGTCAGGGTGACGGGTGCGGTGGTGGTGCTGGCCGGCATCGGCGGGGCTCCAGACGGGGCGGGAAAGAGAACAAGTGGTTCCGTCCACCGGTCAGGGAATGAGGACGGAACCACTTTGTTCCCTCACGATACAAAACAAAGGGCGGTCCGCGCCACCGGCGGACATGTGACCCTCATCCCTCCAGAGCCTTGCGCGTCACCGGTCCGTAGAAGCCCCACTCCTGATCGTCGATGCCCCTGTCGTACTGGAACTCCGACACGGCCTCCTCCACCCGCCAGTCGAACCGGCCGTTGATCCGGCCCCGGTACAGGCCCTGCGCCGCCAGCAGCCGCTGGAGCTTCTCCACCTCCGAACCCGAGTCCCCGTGCCGCAGCGTCGGAGCCTGCACAGGAGGCGGGCTGGAGGAGCGGCTCACGCTCGGGGACGGGCTGGGGGACGGGGGCGGCGAGGTGCGGGACGCGCTCGGGGACGGGGACGGCGACGCCGACTTCGAGGCACTCGGTGACGGGGAGGCCGAGGGGGACGGGCTGTGCTTGCTCGGGGACGGGCTCGCGGAGGACGCGGCCGGCGCCGCGCTCGTCACCGGCACCGAAGCCTTCGCCTCCATCAGTACGGCCTCGGTGTCGCCGGAACTCGGCAGCGCCCACACCGCAACGGCCGTCCCGCTGAGGGCGACCGCCGCCGCGGCACCGATCAGCAGCGCGAGCGGCTTTCGGGCGGCCGGGCCGGTCCGCTTCTCCGGGCCCCCGCCCCCACCCCCTCCCGCTTTGCTGTCGTACGTGTGGCCCGGTGCCGGTGCCGGGATCGTCCGGAGCTGGACCGTCTCGGCCGGGTGTGACGCGGGCGCGGGCGTGGCGGGGCCCGCGGGCCACGGTCCGTCCTGCGGCGGCACGGGTATCCCGTACGCCGGAGTGTCGTCCTCCGCCGGAGCATGCACCGGCGCGGGCGCCGGGCGCGGCTCCGGGGCCACCACTGCGGACACCGGCTGCGGGGACACCGGGGTGTCCTGCTCGCCGGGGTCGGGCAGCGTCACGTACGGACGGATGCGCAAGGGGTTGAAACCCACACCCGGCACGCACCCGCAGCCGGTGCCGGCGGCACCGCATTCTGGACAGTGCTGACGGCTCACTGGACTCCCTCCCTGGTTATTGCCTGCGATTATGCAGACCCGCAGGAGCCCTCCCAACCGTCCGAGAGGCCATAACCGGACACACCGCTCAGGATGGAGATGTTGATCCGGCCTGAGGAGGTATCGATGGCTCAGGATGTGACCGCGCAGGGTCCGGGCCCCGTTCTCGACCCGGAGAAGACCGGTCCCGGCGCCGAGCACGCCTCCCGCGACGTACTCGTCTCCATCGGAGCCCTGCTGCTGGGCCTGCTGATCGCCGCACTCGACCAGACCATCGTCTCCACCGCGCTGCCGACCATCGTCAGCGACCTCGGCGGCATGGCGCACCTGTCCTGGGTCGTCACCGCCTACATGCTCGCCTCCACCGCCGCCACCCCGCTGTGGGGCAAGCTCGGCGACCAGTACGGGCGCAAGAGGCTCTTCCAGTACGCCATCGTCCTCTTCCTCATCGGGTCGGCGTTGTGCGGGATCGCCCAGGACATGCCCCAGCTGATCGGCTTCCGGGCCCTGCAGGGCCTGGGCGGCGGCGGGCTGATCGTGCTGTCGATGGCGATCGTCGGAGACATCGTCCCGCCGCGTGAACGCGGCAAGTACCAGGGCCTCTTCGGCGCCGTCTTCGGCGCGACGAGTGTGCTGGGCCCACTGCTGGGCGGTCTGTTCGTGGACAACCTGTCGTGGCGCTGGGTCTTCTACATCAACCTCCCGATCGGTCTCGTCGCGCTCGTCGTCATCGCCGCCGTCCTGCACATCCCGGCGCGCTCCGCGAAGCACACCATCGACTACCTCGGCACCTTCCTCGTCGCCTGCGTCGCGACCTGTCTCGTGCTCGTCGCCTCGCTCGGCGGCACCTGGGGCTGGGGCTCGGCCCGGATCATCGGCGTCGCCCTCCTCGGCGCCGTACTGCTCGCCTGCTTCCTCCTCGTGGAACGCAAGGCCGCCGAGCCCGTCCTGCCGCTGGGACTGTTCCGTATCCGCACCTTCACCCTCTGCTCGGCGATCAGTTTCGTCGTCGGCTTCGCGATGTTCGGCGCGATGGTCTACCTGCCGACATTCCTCCAGATCGTCCAGGGCGTGTCACCGACCATGTCCGGTGTCCACATGCTGCCGATGGTGATCGGCATGCTGATCACCTCCACCGGTTCCGGCCAGATCGTCAGCCGGACCGGGCGCTGGAAGGTCTTCCCGATCGCGGGCACGGCGGTGACCGCGATCGGTCTGCTCCTCCTGCACCAGTTGCACCGCACCAGCTCGACCTGGGAAATGAGCGTCTACTTCTTCGTCTTCGGCGCCGGTCTCGGCCTGGTCATGCAGGTGCTCGTCCTGGTGGTGCAGAACGCGGTCAGCTACGCCGACCTCGGGGTCGCCACCTCCGGTGCCACCTTCTTCCGCTCCATCGGCGCCTCCTTCGGCGTCGCCATCTTCGGTACGGTCTTCACCCATCAGCTCGACGACAAGCTGGCCGCCTCCCTCGCGGGCGTCACACTGCCGACCGGTGCCAGCGTCGCGCAGCTGGAGGCGGACCCGCGGGCCATCGGCGCACTGCCCGCCGAGCTCCAGCCGCAGGTGCTCGACGCCTACGCCACCGCCATCACCGACGTGTTCCTCTACGCGGTGCCGATCGTCCTGGTCGCTTTCGTGATCGCCTGGTTCCTGAAGGAGGACAAGCTCCGCGGCTCGGTCACCGCCCCTGACGTGACGGAGACCCTGGCCTCCAACCCCGTCCAGCGCTCTTCCCACGACGAGGTGGCCCGCGCCCTGTCGGTCCTCGGGACCCGTGAGGGCCGCCGCCACGTCTACGAGAAGATCACCGCGAGGGCCGGCTACGACCTGCTGCCCGCGTCCAGCTGGATGCTGCTGCGGATCAAGAGGTACGGCTCCGTGGAGCCCGCGATACTCGCCGAGCGCACCAATGTGCCGCTGAAGGTCGTCACGGACGCCGCCCGGCAGATCGAGGAGCGCGGCCTCGCCGTCCGGGACGGGCTGCCGCTGGTCCTGACCGGCGAGGGGCGTGCGTGCGCCGCGAAGCTTGCCGAGGCCCGGCAGGAGTCCCTCGCCGAGCTGCTCGGCGACTGGTGGGGCCCGGACCGGCCGACGGACCTGGTGAAACTGGTCCGGCAGATCAACAAGGAGCTGTGCGGATCCGACGCCGAGGAGCCCTACGACGCCTTGCCGCGCCGGGACCATGCCGCCCACTAGCAGCGGTCGCCGTGCCGATGTGCGGCACGGTCGCCGGGGTACTGCGGTACGGGCGGCTCAGGCCAGACGTTTCTCGAACCAGTGCTGTGCATACGGGCCGGAGTTGTAGGCGGGTATTTCCGCATACCCGTGGCGCGCGTACAACGCCCGGGCCTCCACGAGATCCGACCGGGTGTCCAGCCGGACCCGGTCGGCGCCGAGCGCACGGCTCTCGGCTTCCAGGACCTCCAGCAGGGCCGCCCCGCCGCCGGTGCCGCGGGCGCGCCGGTCGACGTACACCCTGGTGAGCTCGGCGGTGCGGGAGTCGAGCAGACGGATCCCGCCGCAGGCCAGGGGCTCGCCGTCCAGTCTGCCGACGACGAACTGCCCCGTCGGCGGGACCAGTCCGTCGTCCGGGAAGTCCAGCAGCCCCTGGTCGATCTCGGTCTCGGTGACCTCACGTTTCCAGTAGCGGCCGGCGACCTCGGCGTAGTACGCGCGGCGCAGGGCGGTGGCGTCCCGGGTGGTGAACGGCTCGGGAGCCACGGTCCAGGACAGGGTGGGTGTGCGGGGTTCGCTGTGAGTGGTCATGCGGTCATTGTGGAGTCGGGGGTGGATGTCCCGCGTGGAATATCCACAAGGCCGGGCCGATGATAGGAAAAGGACATTCCCTGCGTACCCGGAGGGTGGGAACGCCATGTCAGAGCATCCCGACTGTGCCCTGGTCCGCCGCGGTTACGAGGCCTTCGGCAAAGGCGACATGGAGACGATGAGCACGTTGCTGACGGCCGATGTCATCCACCACGTGCCGGGCGCCAACCCGCTGTCCGGGCACCACAAGGGGCGGGAGAACGTCCTCGACCTCTTCCGCCGCCTCGGAGAGGAGACGAAGGGCACCTTCCGGGTGGATCTGGAATCGGTGCTCGCGGACGGCCGCGGGCACGTGATGAGCTTCCACACGGCACGCGCCGACCGCGGTGACCGGGGCATCGAGATCCGCCAGGGGCTCTTCTTCACGATCATCGGCGACAAGATCACCGATATCGACCAGTGCACCGCGGACATCGACGAGGAGGACGTCTTCTGGAGCCAGGGCCAAGGCCAAGGCCAGGGCTAGGGCTAGGGCTGGAGCCAGTGCCGTGACCGTACAGGTTCGCCGGGAGGCGGTCCCCAGGCAGGTGACCTCGTGAACGTCATCGACAAGGCGATCGGAGCGGAGGCCCACTGGTTGATGGGCCGCGTCATGCCCCGCAAGTTCCTGGGCGAGGTCCGCAAGCACCTCCACCATGTGGCACCCGAACGCGAGAAAGAGCTGATCGGCGCTATCCGCGCGCGGGCGGAGGAGGTCGAGGCCGCGGACGCGGACATGGCCACCGACGCATCCTCCAAGGGTGCACTGGCCATCGGCGCGGTGGTGCTGGCCGCCTTCGAGACGCTGCTCCCCCTGTTCGACGGGGACGACAGACGCACGATCCGCTATCTCCAGCACGCGATGAGCCCGGTGCTGAGGCGCCCGTACGACCTGACCTTCTCGACCCTCAACGAGCGGGACCACGCGCTCGACAAGATCGAGAAGACGTGCCGCGTGATGGTGAAGCTCTACCCCGCTCGCTTCGAGTTCGACTTCCAGCGACCGGAGCCGGGGCTCTTCGAGATGAACGTCAGGCGCTGCTTCTGGCACGACTTCTTCGCTCGCCACGACGCGACACCCGTCACGACCGTGATGTGCGCGTTCGACGTGAACTTCATGAAGGCGATCGACCCCGCCGTCAGCGGACTGCGCGCCGAACGCACGTCGTTGCTGTCGCTCGGTGACAGCAAGTGCCGCTTCGCCGTCCTCGAAACCGACGACCCCCTCCACGGCTACGGCGACGCTCTTGAGACGCGGTTCGCCGACGGCGAGGACGGCGAGGACGGCGAGGACGGCAACGGCTGACCGAGGACGGCAGCGGCTGACGGGCCGGGCCCGTGGCACGGGTCACCGGCCCGCGTCCCGTCAGGCCTGCTTCGGACCCGCCTGCTGCACGACCTCGAACGACCACACCGTCGAGGCGGAAGCCGCGGGCTTCGGCCGCTCGCCGCCGCCCTCGCCGCCACCCTGGTGAGCCGCCTTCATCGGACCCTCCATCCACGCCTGGAAGTCCTGCTCCGAACGCCAGCGCGTGTAGACCAGGTACTGGTCCGTGCCCTCCACCGGGCGCAGCAGCTCGAACCACTCGAACCCGTCCGAGCTCTCCACCGCCCCGGCCCGGGAGGCGAAGCGCTGCTCCAGGATCTCCCGCTGCTCGGCGGGAACCGTCAGTACGTTGATCTTTACGACGCTAGGCACAGGAAACCTCTCATGGAACACGGGCCGGGTCGCACGCCCGGCCTCGACGACATGCGTGCAGTTTCCTACATCCGCCCCTCCGCAAGGCCGCAGGGACCGCGCCTCGGTGCGGTCCCTGCGGCCTTGCGGTTCCTGCGGTCCATGCCGTCCATGCGGCCCTGCGGTCGCCCGGCCGTCTCAGGTCTGCGGCGGCCGGCCCTCCCCGGGCCTGGGCGGCTCCTTGCCGATCTGTTCGTTGAGCTTCTGCTGCGCCGTGTCGACCTGGCTCTGGTACTTGTTCCCGGTCTTCGCGTCGAAGGCGTCTCCGGCCTTCTCGACGCCTTGGCGGGCCTGGTCAGGGTGTCCCTTGATGAGGTCCTTGAGCTTGTCGAGCATGGACATGAGCCGTCCTCTCCACGGAATGCCTGTACACCTCAGCTTCACCACGAAGTCCGCTGCCCGCACCTGGAGGACCCGGCGAGGGGCTGGAGAGGTACTGGAGAGGGCCTGAGGGACCCCGCCCGGAGCCCCGGCCGGACGGCAAAGGGGCCGTCCCGGCCGGCGGACGCTGCGCCGGGCATGCGTCAGCCCGGGGCGTCGAAGAGCGCCTTCGCAGGTCGGCGGGCCCGGCGGCCTGCTCGATACCGGTGAGGTCCGTCCAACGCATCCCGTGGGGGATATCGTCGTGCGGGTAATGGAGCGCGGCAGCCAGGCGAAGTCAGGGTTGCGGTCAACAGGGCGGGAGGCCGGCGAGGCGTGGCTAACGCGGCAGAGCACAGCGGTGCGAACGGACATGCCGGAGTCATAGGCGATCACGGCAGACTCGGGGCGGCTCGCCTTCTCCTGTGGGCGCTGGCCGGTGCGCTCGCCGTCAGACAGGCCGCCACCGTGCTGCGGGTGCCGCCGGCCGAGTGGCTGAGCGGCTTCCACCTCCCCGGCCGCCTGCCCGGATCGCTGTACGACACCGGCCAGTTCTCCGACACCCCGTTCGCCGGGCTGGTCCTCAAGCCGCTGGTCGGCCTCGCCGCCCCGTCGCTGGAGGTCGCCTGGACCTGCGTGACGCTGCTGTGCGTGGCCGCCATCGGGCTCGTCGCCGCCCGCGGCCTGCCCGACCCGGTGCCACGGCGCACCGCGCTGCTCGCCGCACCCGTGCTCACGGCCCTGATGATGGTCTCGCTGCCCGTCCGTGAAGCCGCCTCACCGGGCCAGACCGCCGTCCTGCCCGTGCTGCTGGTGCTGCTCGCCGTGTTCCGGGTGCCCGGCGACCGGCCCGCCGGCTTCCTCGTCGGCCTCGCCGCCGCGCTCCAGCCCGCGCTCCTGCTGTTCGCCCCGCTGCTGTGGCTGACCGGACGCCGCCCCACCGCGCGCACCGCCGCCGTGACCTTCGCCGGAGCCACCGCGCTGTCCTGGGTGGCGATGCCGCGCGATTCGTGGACGTACTGGGTCGAGCACCTGGCCGGTACCGGTCTCGGCGGGGCCCCCGACGGCCTCGCCAACCAGTCCGTGCACGGCGCGCTGCTGCGCCTCGGCCTGACCGGCCCCGCCGAGATCCTGCTCTACGCCGCCCTCGCGGCCGCCATCGTCTGGATCGGCCTGCGCCGCGCCGTCCGTTACGCCCAGGACGGGCAGCTGCTGCTCGCCGTCGCCGTCACCGGCTGCATGGCCGTCGCCGTGTCCCCGGCCGGCTGGCGCCACCAGCTGCTGTGGGTGCTCCTGGCCGTCGCCGGCAAGGTGGGCAGGCGGGCCGCCGACCGGCCCGTGTGGCCGGTGGCCGTGGTCCTCGCCATGACCCTGCCGAGCGCGATGCTGCTGCCGAACCTGGCCGCACTGGCCCCCGTACGCGACAACGTGCCGCTGCTCACCGCCGTGGCCGCCGCCTGCGCCGTACCGTTCCTGCCGCGCTCGTCGGCGTACTGGCGCGAGCCGGTACCCACCGCCTACGGGCGGCCCGCGAGCGCCCGCTGGGCGAGGGTGCCGCTGATGCCGTTCTGGCGGCGCGTGCTGTCACGGCCGAACCTGCTGCTGGAACTCCTGCTGATACGGGTGGGTTACTCGCTCTACTCGCACATCCGGGCCGCCGCGCCCACCAGCCGCGGCCTCGCCGAGGGCAACGGCAGCCAGATCCACGGGATCGAGCGCGCGCTGGGCATCGACATCGAACACGCCGTGAACCACGCCGTGGTGAACACGCCCTGGCTGGAGGCGTTCTTCAACTTCTACTACACCTCCTTCCACTTCGTCGTCCCGCTGACGATCCTGGCGGTCCTGTACTGGCGGCGCCCCGGGGACTACCGGTGGGCGCGGGCCTCGCTGGGGCTGGCCACGGTGCTGGCCCTCATAGGTTTCTGGCTCTACCCGCTCGCGCCGCCGCGCCTGATGCCCGGCCTCGGTTTCATCGACACCGTGCACGGGCCGCAGGACCTGGCCAACCCCTCGTACGGGGCCATGACCGCGATCTCCAACCAGTACGCGGCGATGCCCTCGCTGCACTTCGGCTGGTCCCTGTGGTGCGGGATCGTGATCGTCGTGCTGGCACCGAAGGGCTGGCAGAAGCTGCTCGGCGCGCTGCACCCCCTGATCACGGTGTGCGCGATCGTGGCCACCGCCAACCACTGGGTGCTGGACGCCGTGGGCGGGGCCGTGGTCGTGTCCGCCGGCTTCGGGCTCGTGTACGTGCTGTCCGGGCCGCGGGGGCTGCAGGCCAGCCTCCCGGCGCAGGCGCGCAGGGACGAGGCGGAACGGGCGGCGCCCGCCGCGCCCGGCACGAGCACCGCCGAGCCCGTGGCGGGGGCGCGTTCCTGAAGAGCGACCCCGGGGCCTCGGTCCCCGTCGCGCGCTCGGCCGGAAGGCGTCCGTGCGGCTCCGTCGGTATCAGCTCCCGTCCCGGCGCTTGCGCAGCAGCGTGCGCAGCGGTCCCGGGCTCTCGTACCCGACCCGCCGGGCGACCGCTGCCAGCGGCAGGTCCGTGGTGCGCAGCAGGTGTTCGGCCTGCTCCACCCGCAGGTCCTGCACCAAGCCGACGGGTGTGCGGCCGAGCGTACGGGCGACCGCGCGCTGGAGGGTGCGCTCGCTGACGCCGAGCTCCCGGGCCGCCTCCGTGATCGGCGCGGGGTCCGCGAGCCGGGTCCGCGCCCACTGCTCGAAGGCGGCGACGAGCGGGTCGTGGCGGGCCAGGGCGCTGGGGATGGCGTACGCCGCCTGTGAGGCGCGGTCGTCGACGACGAGGTAGTGCCGGACCAGATCGGCGAGGGCGGGGCTGCGCGTCCCGACGATCGACAGGGCCAGGTCGAGATGGCTGAACGCGGCGCCCGCCGTGGTGACCCCGCCGGAGCTGACGACCATCCGGGTCTCGTCGAGCGTGACCCGGCGGTAGCGGTCCCGGAAGACGGGGGCCAGCCACCAGCTGGTCGTGGCCCGCTGCTCGTCCAGCACCCCGGCCTCGGCCAGCAGGAACGTTCCGGTGCAGGACGTCGCCAACGGGGTGCCGCGCTCGCGGGCCCCGGTCAGGATCCGGCGGGCCGGCCGGTACGCGGCCGACGCGACGGCCTTCACGAGGAGGTCCGGGCGGCGCTCCATCAACGCGGGCACCACCAGCAGGTCCGCGTCCTCGGCCACGGCGGCCGGTTCGGTGTCGATGCGGTGGCCGAGGCCGGTGCGGATCCGGCGCCGCACGCCCACGGTGCGGATGTCGAAGGCGGGCGGCGCGGCTCCCGCCACCTGGCGGCGCAGCGCGTGCGCCGTGTGCAGCACGTCGAGGACGGCGGAGATGCCCGAGTCGAAGACCCCGTCGAGGGCGAGAACAGCGACTTTCACCGCTCCACCGTACCGCCGGACAGGCCGGAGCGAGCTGTCGGAATCCATACGGAAGCTGCCGGATCCGACACTCCCGGCGGCCCGCGGACGCGCCTAGGGTCGCTGTCATGACCACGTATGAGACCAGCGCCCAGCTCCGCAGTCGTACGCACACCTGGCAGCCGCGGCCGCAGATGACCCCGGAGATCCTCGGCATGAGCGGGCTGGAGATCCTGCAGGCGAGCATGAAGGGCGAACTGCCCGGTGCGTCGATGATGAGCACCCTGGGCTTCCGGCTCGCCGACGCGGCGCAGGGGTCCGCCGTCTTCGAGGGGGACCCGGGCGACCATCTGCTCAACCCGATGGGGACGGTGCACGGCGGCTTCCTGGCCACCCTGCTCGACTCGGCGCTCGGATCTGCCGTGATGACGCTGCTCCCGGCGGGCGTCAGCTACACCACGGTGCAGCTCGGGGTGCACATGATCCGGCCGGTCGTGGCGGACACGCCCACGCTGAGGTGCGAGGGCACGGCGCTGCACGTGGGGCGGAGCACGGCGACCGCGGAGGCGCGGGTCGTCGGGACGCACGACGGGAAGCTGTACGCCCATGGCACGACGACGTGCGTGGTGCTGCGGATGGGGTGAGGCGGGGCGCCGGTTTCGGCGGGGCCGAAGGGGCGTCGGGCCGAGCTGGACCGGGCCGAGCTGGACCGGGCCGGGCTGGACCGGGCCGAGTTGGACCGGGCCGGGCCGAAGGGGCGCCGGGGCAGTGGATGCCCCGGCGCCCCTTCGGCTGGATCGCCGCTGCTTGCCAGGATCACTCCGTTCGGGCCGGGCCGCCACTCGAACGGGTGCGGCGCCGTTGCGGGGGCGCTGCCCCCGAACCCCCGCGCCTCAAACGCCGGCGAGGCTGGTGGGGGAACGGCGGAGCTGGAGATCGGCGCTCCGCACCGGGCCCCGCGCCTCAAACGCCGGCGGGGCTGGTGGGGGTGGTGTTGACGCGGAGTTCCTTGATGCCGTTGAGCCAGGCCGCGCGGAGGCGGCGCGGGGGTTCGGAGGTGAGGTGGAGGTTCGGGAGGGTGTCGGCCAGGGCGTTGAAGATCAGGTCGATCTCCATCACGGCGAGGGACTTGCCGAGGCAGAAGTGCGGGCCGCCGCCGCCGAAGCCCAGGTGGGGGTTGGGGTCGCGGGTGATGTCGAAGACGTCCGGGTTCGTGAAGACCTCGGGGTCGTGGTTGGCGGAGGAGTAGAACATCCCCACCCGGTCACCCGCCTTGATCTTCTGCCCGCCCACTTCGGTGTCCTGGGTGGCGGTGCGCTGGAAGGACACCACCGGCGTGGCCCAGCGGACGATCTCCTCGGCGGCCGTCGACGGCCGGGTCGCCTTGTAGAGCTCCCACTGCTCGGGGTGGGTGAGGAACGCGTGCATGCCGTGGCTGATGGCGTTGCGCGTGGTCTCGTTGCCCGCGACCGCCAGCAGCAGGACGAAGAAGCCGAACTCGTCCGAGCCGAGGTTGCCCTGGCCCTCGGCGGCCACCAGCTGGGTGACGATGTCCTTGGCCGGGCATTCCTTGCGCTGGGCGGAGAGGTTCATCGCGTAACCGATGAGTTCCATCGCCGCGTTGGAGCCGACCTCCTCGGTGATCGCGTACTCGGGGTCGTCGTAGGCGATCATCTTGTTCGACCAGTCGAAGATCTTCGCGCGGTCCTTCTGCGGTACGCCGATCAGTTCGGCGATGGCCTGCAGCGGGAGCTCGCACGCCACGCGCGTGACGAAGTCGAAGCTGCCGTCGGCGGCCGTGGCCGCGGCCTCCTCGACGATCTTCCGGGCGCGGTCCCGCAGCGCCCCTTCCAGGCCGCGGATGGCCCGCGGGGTGAAGCCCCGCTGCACGATCTGGCGTACGCGCGTGTGTTCCGGCGGATCCATGTTCAACATGATCAGACGCTGGGCATCTATCGCATCACGCTGGATGTGCTCGTTGAAGCGGATGATCGCGGTGTTGGTGGTCGACGAGAACAGTTCCGGGTGCGTGGAGACGTACTTGACGTCCGCGTGCCGGGTCACGGCCCAGTAGCCCTCGTCGTCGAAGCCGGTGACGCCCCGCCGCTGCGGGCACCACCACACGGGAGCGGTCTGCCGCAGCTGCGCGAACTCCGGGAAGGGGACGCGGCTTTGGAGCAGGTCTGGGTCGGTGGCGTCGAAGCCTTCGGGCAGTGCGGGGCAGGACATCGGGCAACTCCAAAGTCTGACGGACCATCAGAAGTTGGCTTGAAGGTAGTAACGAGTTCTAGAAGTGACAAGGGTCCTGGCGCCAACTGTTGCGTGTGGAATCCGTGCAGGCAGCGCGCAAGACCCTTGCGCGCCGGGGCCTCAAGTCATAAGACTGCGGGGAGAACTAGAACGCGTACTAGTTCGGGGCGGGGCGCCGGGACGGCCCGCCATGCTGACGCAGTGCAGGAGAGGACGAGCTCATGGCCGCGGAACCCGTCATTGTCGAAGCCGTACGCACCCCCATCGGTAAGCGCGGGGGCGCCCTCGCCAACCTCCACCCCGCCTACCTGCTCGGAGAGACCTACCGCGAACTGCTGGCCCGTACCGGAATCCAGCCCGACTGCGTCGAGCAGATCGTCGGCGGCACCGTGACGCACGCCGGCGAGCAGTCGATGAACCCCGCCCGCAACGCCTGGCTCGCCATGGGGCTCCCCTACGAGACCGCCGCGACGACGGTGGACTGTCAGTGCGGCAGCTCGCAGCAGGCCAACCACATGGTCGCCAACATGATCTCCGGCGGGGTCATGGACATCGGGATCGCCTGCGGCGTCGAGGCCATGAGCCGCGTGCCGCTCGGCTCCGGATCCAAGCACGGCCCGGGCAAGCCCTTCCCGGACGAATGGAACGTCGACCTCCCCAACCAGTTCGAGGCCGCCGAGCGGATCGCCCGCCACCGGGGCCTGTCCCGCGAGGACGTCGACCGGCTCGGGCTCCTCTCCCAGGAGCGGGCCGCGGCCGCATGGGCCGAGGAGCGGTTCAAGCGCGAGACCTTCGCCGTGCAGGTGCCGACGACCGAGGAGGAACAGGCCGCCGGGCAGGGCATGTGGCGCCTGGTCGACCGGGACGAGGGCCTGCGGGACACGAGCATGGAGGCGCTGGCCCGGCTCAAGCCGGTCATGCCCACCGCCGTGCACACCGCCGGGAACTCCTCGCAGATATCGGACGGCGCCGCAGCCGTCATGTGGGCCTCACGCAAGATGGCCCGCGCCCTCAAGCTCAAGCCGCGCGCCCGGATCGTCGCCCAGACGCTCGTCGGCGCCGACCCCCACTACCACCTCGACGGACCGATCGACGCGACGCGGGCCGTGCTCGGCAAGGCCGGGATGTCGCTGCGCGACATCGACCTCGTCGAGATCAACGAGGCCTTCGCCTCCGTGGTCCTGTCCTGGGCGAAGGTCTTCGACCAGGACCTGGAGAAGGTCAACGTCAACGGCGGGGGCATCGCACTCGGCCACCCCGTCGGCGCCACCGGCGCCCGGCTGATCACCACCGCGCTGCACGAGCTGGAGCGGCGCGACAAGGAGTTCGCGCTGATCACCATGTGCGCGGGAGGCGCGCTGGCGACCGGCACGATCATCCAGCGCCTCTGAGGCGCCAGCGCCTGTGAGGCGCCCCTGAGACCCGTGGGATGGGATGCAGAAGGCCCCGGAGGCCGGACCTGGGGAGGCCGGCCACCGGGGCCTTCGTATGTCTGCTGCCGTGCTGCTGCCCGCGGGCGGCTTAGTACCAGTGGTTGGCGGACCAGAAGTTCCAGGCGCCGACCGGGCTGCCGTAGCGGTCGTTCATGTAGTCCAGGCCCCACTTGATCTGGGTGGCCGGGTTGGTCTTCCAGTCGGCGCCCGCGGAGGCCATCTTCGAGGCCGGCAGGGCCTGGGCCAGGCCGTACGCGCCGGAGGAGGGGTTGGTCGCCGTGTGGTTCCAGCCGCTCTCGTGGGAGATGATCTTGTCGAAGGCGGCGAACTGGGCCGGGTCCTTGATCATCTGCTGTGCGATCGCCTTGGCGCTCATCGGGGCCGCCTGGGCGGGCACGGTGGCGAGCATGGAACCGGCGACACCGAGGGCGACGACGGTGCCCGCGAGGGCCTTCTTCGAAGCGGCGATGCGGCGGATGACGGTGTTGGACACGGATGAAACCTTCCGACGGGGACAAGGGCGGTCGCACGCATGCCGAAGACACGCGTGAGCCACTCACGCAATGGAGAGGGGTTCGTCGGCGGCGGGTGAAGTACCGAAGTACCCCTGCCGCCTTGCGACTCATCCAGTTCTACAGACGCCCCGACGCCCTGGCAAAGGTCCGTCTTACTAGCGGCCCTCGCAGCGAGCGGTCCCCCGGACCCCCCGTCCCGCCGTGTTCAGCGCCTCCCGCGCCTACTAGCCGCGTTCGTATGTGACGTGGGTCCTATGGGGCGGGTCACCGGGGGAGGCCCCGAATGTCACCCTCCGCTGCCGTTCGTACCCCTTTCGGTTGCAGTTCCGGGCCCTGTTCCGGCCCCGGGTCGAAGGAGACGGAGGCGTCGAAGGCCGCCTTCCGGGTCGCCCGGCGCAGCGCCTTCAGCAGGGTCGCCCCGAGCGTGAGGGTCAAGGCGACCGTCAGCACGGCCCGGCCCAGGTCCCAGCCCAGCGAGGTCGTCACGTAGTACACGACGAACCGCGCCAGGTTCGCGGGCAGCGGGTCCCCCGCGTGGAAGGAGGCGCCGTGCGGCATGTTCTGCAGCATCACCCAGCCCTGCAGGTTCATGACGAAGCCGTACGCGAACGCACCCGCGAGGCCGTACACGGCCAGCATCAGCAGCTCCGCCCGGCCCCGGATCCGCTCCGGGCCCGGCAGCAGCCCGGCTCCCAGCGCGAACCAGCCCATCGACAGCATCTGGAACGGCATCCACGGCCCCACCCCGCCCGTCAGCAGGGCGGACGCGAACATCGTCACCGAACCCAGGACGAAAGCGAAGCCGGGGCCGAGGACGCGCCCGCTGAGCACCAGCAGGAAGAACATCGGCTCCAGCCCGGCCGTCCCCGCGCCCAGCGGCCGAAGCGCCGCCCCGACGGCGGCGAGCACACCGAGCATCGCCACCGCCTTCGCGTCCATGCCGTCGTCGGCGATGGTCGCGACGACCACCGCCACCAGCAGCGGGAGGAGCGCGGCGAAGAGCCAGGGGGCGTCCTGCGCGTGGGCGAGGCCCGACTGGCGGTCCGCGAGCAGCGGCCAGCCGAAGGCCGCGATGCCGATGAGGGTGACGAGGACCAGGGCGACGGCGGCGCGGGGGCCGATGCGCAGGGGACGGGCGGTGCGGCGGGCCGGACGGGCCGGGCGGCGCGCGGGGCGGACGGGCTCGTTCACCGGGCCTCCGCCGCGCCGAGGGCCTCGGCGACCTGGCGCACGGTGAGCCAGGGGTCCGGGGCGAGGACCTTCGCCACCTGCGGCGCGAAAGCGGGCGAGGAGACGACGACCTCGGCGGTCGGCCCGTCCGCGACGATCTCCCCGCCGGCCAGGATCACCACGCGGTGGGCCAGCTCGGCGGCCAGCTCCACGTCGTGGGTGGCCAGGACGATGGCGTGGCCGTCGGCGGCCAGGCCGCGCAGGATCTCGACGAGGCGGACCTTGGCGGCGTAGTCCAGGCCGCGGGTGGGCTCGTCCAGGAGCAGCAGGGCGGGGCGGCCGGTGAGGACCAGGGCCAGGGCGAGGGCCAGGCGCTGGCCTTCGGAGAGATCACGCGGGTGGACGTCGTCGCGGACGTCCGGGAGCAGCGCGGAGACGAGGTCCCGGCAGGTGCCGGCGGGCGCGGCGGCGTCGGAGTCGGCGGCGGCGCACTCGGCGGCGACCGTGTCGGCGTACAGGAGGTCGCGGGGTTCCTGCGGGACGAGGCCGACGCGGCGCACCATCTCGGGCGGCGCCGTGCGGTGGGGGGTGCGGCCGCCGACGGTCACCTCGCCGGTGGTGGGGGCGACGGTACCGACGAGGGTGGAGAGGAGGGTGGACTTGCCGGCGCCGTTGCGGCCCATGAGGGCGACGGTCTCGCCGGGGGCCACGGTGAGGGTGATGCCGTGCAGGGCCTGTACGCGGCCGCGGCGGACGGTGACCCGGTGGACCTCGGCCGGAGCGGGTCCTCCGGGGGCGGTGCCGGTGGCGGTGCCCGTGCCCGTGCTCGTGGCTGTGGTGGTGCTCGGCCTGCGGAGGCGGAGCAGGCGCGTGAGCAGGCCGGGGGCTTCGGCGACGGGGGCTCCGCCCCCGGACCCCCGCGCCTCAAACGCCGGCGGGGCTGGATTTGCCTCAGGCGTCGGCGGGGCTGGGTTCGGCTCAGGCATCGGCGGGGCTGGGTTCGGCTCAGGCGTCGGCGGGGCTGGGTTCGGCTCAGGCGTCGGCGGGGCTGGGATTACCGGCGGGGCCGGGTCTGCCGGGGCTGGGGCGGGGACCTGGGAGGTGGTGGGGCGGGGGACCGGTGACAGGCGGGACCGGAGCGGAGCGGCCCGGCGGCGGGCGTCGCGCACCGAGAGGGGCAGCGGGGACCAGCCCGCCAGGCGGCCCAGGGAGACCACCGGCGGGTGGACCGGGGAGACGGCCATGATCTCGGCCGGGGTGCCGATGACCGGGGCCGCACCCGGCGACGGCAGGAGCAGGACCTGGTCGGCGTACTGGACGACCCGCTCCAGCCGGTGCTCCGCCATCAGCACGGTCGTGCCCAGGTCGTGCACCAGGCGCTGCAGGACCGCGAGGACCTCCTCCGCCGCCGCCGGGTCGAGCGCGGACGTCGGCTCGTCCAGCACCAGCACCTTCGGGTGCGGGGTGAGGACCGAGCCGATCGCGACCCGCTGCTGCTGGCCGCCGGAGAGCGTGGCGATCGGCCGGTCGCGCAGATCGTTCAGGCCCAGCAGGTCCAGGGTCTCCTCCACCCGGCGGCGCATCACCGCAGGTGGCAGACCCAGGGACTCCATGCCGTAGGCGAGCTCGTCCTCCACCACGTCCGTCACGAAGTGCGCCAGGGGGTCCTGGCCGACCGTGCCGACCACGTCCGCGAGCTCGCGCGGCTTGTGGGTGCGCGTGTCCCGGCCGGCGACCGTGACCCGGCCCCGCAGGGTGCCGCCCGTGAAGTGCGGGACCAGCCCGGAGACCGTCCCCAGCAGGGTGGACTTGCCGACGCCCGACGGGCCGACGAGCAGCGTCAGCTCCCCCTCGGGAATCACCAGGTCGACGCCGTGCAAGGAGGGGCCGGACGCGCCCTCGTAGGTGACCGACACCTGCTCGAAGCGGATCACTGCGACGCCTCCTTGGGCGGTACGGGTGCCACGAAGGCGGGCAGCAGGCCGATCAGGATCGCGGCCGCCGGCCACAGCGGAAGCGTGGGCGCCACCAGCGGGACCACGCCCGGGTGCAGCGCGGCCGGGTCGACGGAACCGGCGCGGACCAGCAGCGCGGCGACGGCCGCACCCGAACCGGCCACCAGCCACGCGCGCGGCCCCCAGCGGTCGGGCCGGTAGCGGGTCCGCACCGACCGGCGCCCGCCCAGCCGCAGCCCGGCGACGGCCAGGGCCGCGCCGGCACCGAGCACCGGGAGCCCGTACCCGGCGCCCTGCGCCGCGAGCAGCCCGTACGTGCCCGCGCACATGCCGACGAGGCCGCCGAGGGTGAGGGCGTTGGTGGTGTGCCGGACGACGGGCGGGACCTCGGCCGTACGGCCGTAGCCGCGCGCGTCCATCGACGCGGCGATGGCCACGGACCGCTCCAGGGCGCCCTCCAGAACCGGCAGGCCGATCTGGAGGACGGCCTTCACCCCGCCCGTGGGCCGGCCGCGCAGCCGGCGGGCGGTCCGCAGCCGGACGACGTCGGCGACCATGTTCGGCGCGAAGGTCATGGCGACGACGACGGCGACCCCGGCCTCGTACAGGGCGGCCGGGAGGGACTTCAGCAGCCGCGCCGGATTGGCGAGGGCGTTCGCGGCGCCGACGCACACCAGCAGCGCGGCCAGCTTCAGGCCGTCGTAGAAGGCGAAGACGAGCTGCTCGGCGGTGACGCGGCCGCCGAAGCGGATGCCCTGGGCCCAGGCCGGGAGGGGGATCTCCGGAAGGGTGAAGAGGGTGTGCGAGCCGGGGATGGGGGAGCCGAGGAGCATGGAGAAGAGCAGGCGCAGGCCGATGACGAAGAGGCCGAGCTTGAGGAAGGCGCCGTAGGAACGGGCCCAGGGCGCGTCCGTGCGGCGGGCCGCGACCACGTATCCGGCGACACCGATGACCAGCCCGAGCAGGAGCGGGTTGGTGGTGCGGGAGGCGGCGGTGGCGAGACCGAGGGCCCACAGCCACCAGGCCCCCGCGTGCAGGGCGGTGGCCCGGACGGCCTGCGGGGGCCTCCAGCGTTCGTACGCCGACCGGTGCGAGGGGCCCTGCGCCCCGGCCGGGCTCCGCCGGGCCCGGGTCACGTCGTCGGGTGCGGCCCCGGTGGGGGCGTGCCGCCGCGGGGGCCGCACCCGGCCGGGTCCGGCCGCGTGGCGCGACGGGTCCTGCGGCACGGCCGGGGCGCGCAGGGCCCGCTCCTCGGCGGCGCCGCCGGCGGGCGGGGGCGTGGCGGGTCCGGCGGAGCCGGCGTCCGGTTCGGGGCGGGGAGTCATCGGGTGCGGCGGCGGGACTGCCAGACACCCGCCGCGGCCAGCGCGGCCACCGCGGCAATGCCCGCGAGCAGGCCCGCGGACGGGCCCCCGCCGGAATCCGGAGCAGCGGACGGAGCGGGGGCCTCGGTCCCGGCCCCGGCGTCCGCGACCTGCTCGCCGCAGCCCTGCTTCGGGTAGCCGGAGATCGCGCACAGCAGCGCCGCGCTGTTGTAGCGCAGCGGCTTGGCGACCGAGGCCAGCGCCTCGGCCGTCGTGGCCTCGGGGGCCACCTGTGCGCAGGCCGTGCGCGGGGCGGCATCGGGCGGGGTGTCGCCCGCCGGGGCGTCCGCCGGGACGCCGAAGTCGATGACGAGCGCCACCCGCTTGCTGCCCTCCGTCGGGGCGGTCGCCCCGCAGACGGTCTCGAAGTCGGCCGCCGCCCGCGGCTGGGCCGCCTGCGCCGCCGCGTCCTTGCTCACCGAGAAGCGGAAGCCCTGGACGGCGCCGTCCGCGGGGCGGGCCATCGAGGGACCCTGGGTGGCGTAGGCCCACCCGCCGCCCGCCGAGCCGTCCCAGAACGACCAGTAGCGGTAGCCGGCCGCCAGCGCCGGGGTGGCGGCCAGCAGGGCCAGGACGATCCCGAAAGCGAGGGCCACGGCGGGCAGGCGGCGGCGCATCAGGAGTGGTTCTTCTTCCGGCGGCCGCTCAGCAGGATGCCGATGCCGACACCGGCCGCGGCGCCCGTGCCGATGATCCACCACACGTTCTGGCCGCCGGACGGCTTCTCCTCGCCGCCGTCCACCTCGGTCGCTTCGGTGTCCGCGCCCTGCGGGGCCGGACCGGTCGCGTTCAGCGCGGCGACGAGGTCGGTGCCGCCGAAGGACTTCGGGTCGCTGCCGGTCGCGTGCGCGGCCAGGACCAGGGTGCCCAGGGCGGCCGGGCTGCCCTTCGCCCACTCGGCGGAGTTGGCCTCCAGCCACTTCAGGGCACCCGCCGCCGACTCCTTGTGCCCGGCCGCGGCCAGGGCCAGTACCGCGTCGACGGTGTTGCCGGTGTCGGGGGTGGGCTGGTCCGCACCCGGGGTGACGGCCATGAGGTGGCCGTCCTTCTTGAGGGCCTCGGCGAGGTAGCCGGCCGCACCCTGGGCGGCGGCGGCCGGGTCGGCGGCGTTCGCGGCCGGGCAGGCCAGCGGGGCCGCGGGGGTGTTCTCGGCGGACGGGACGACGGCCGCGCCCTTGCCGAGGCCGGCCAGGGCGGCGGCGGCCGTGGAGCTGGCGTTGGCGACGAGCTTGCCGTCGGCCGGCTGGTACGCGAAGGCGCCCCGGTCGGCGGCCGGCTCGGCAGCGCAGCCCAGCTGGAAGGTGAGCAGGCCGTCGTACGCCGACTTGCCCGCCTTCGACCTGACCTCGGCGGCCTTCTCGCCCGCCACGGACAGGGCGCTGATCACCACGCCGGTGGAGTCGGCGTCGCTGGGGGAGCCGGGCACGTAGCTCCACCCGCCGTCCTCGTTCTGGACGGACTTCAGCCAGTCGACGCTCTTCTTGACCGCTGCGTCGTGGCCGCCGAGGGCCTGCAGGGCCTGTACGGCCGCCGCGGTGGCGTTCGTGTCGTACATCGTGTTCGCGTCGCACGCCACGGCCGGGTTCACACGGAAGGAGGCGAAGCCGCCGTTCTGGCACTGCTGGCCGACCAGCCAGGACATGGCCTTGACGGAAGGCTTCACGCCGACGGTGTCCTGGGCGAGCAGCGCGAAGGACTGCCGCCACACACCGTCGTAGGTGGGGTCGTTCTTGCCGTAGAGGCCGTCGGGGACGGCCGGCGGCGCGGAGGGCGAGGCGGGCGGCGCGGTGTCGGCGAGGGCTGCGGGGGCGGCGCCCACACAGAGCACGGCGGAGGCGGCGAGCGCGGCTGCGCTGCGACGGACGTTCATCAGGGGGGTGGTGCCTCTCGGACGGGGGAACCGGCAGCAGGCACGCACAGGCACCGGGCTCCGGCTCCGTTTACCTCGACGGTGCCGGCCGCCGGGAGCTCCGGCGGCACGAGCCGCGCACTCCGGCACGGGGCATTCCGGCTTCCCGCCCGGCGGTGCCGGGGCTGGGTCACGGTTGCGGGTCAGCGCCGGAATTGCACCGGCTTCCCCCCGTACAGAGGTGTGGACGACAGGTTCACTCTACCGGCCCGTAACCGGCGGGCCCCGGGGCGCGGGGGCCGGGCGCCCCTTACCGGGCGTCCCTTACCAGGCGCCCCGTACCGGACCGGGTCGCAGGACCGGGGTGCGGGTTCCGGTCTCAGGGCCGGTCCGCCGGGCCCGGTCACAGGACCAGGTCACAGGGCCCGGTCACAGGACCAGGTCACAGGGCTCGGTAGGCGACCGGGTCCGTGCCCGGCACCGCCTCGGCCCGGCCCTGCTTCACCAGGCGCCGCACATGGGCCTCCGCCTCGGAAACGGCGATGTTGCGGGAGCCGTACGGGATCTGCTCCCAGGGCCGGTTCCACTCCATCCGCTCGGCCAGCCCCCACGGGGTCAGCGGCTCGGCCAGCAGCGTCCACAGGCCGCTGAGCCGCTCCTCGTGGTGGTCGAGGAGCTCCCGTACGCGGGCGGGTGCGTCGGTGAAGGCGTGCTGGTGGGCCGGGAGCACCTCGGCGGGTTCGAGGCGGCCGATGCGTTCGAGGGAGTCGAGGTAGTCGCCGAGGGGGTCCGTGACGCGGGTGTCCTCGGGGGCCTCGTACAGGCCGATGTGGGGGGAGATCCCGGGCAGCAGGTGGTCGCCGGAGAAGAGGCGGCCGTTGCCGGGGAGGTTCGCCGGGTGCGCCTCCTCCAGGTGGAGGCAGACGTGGCCGGGGGTGTGGCCGGGGGTCCAGATCGCGCGCAGTCGGCGTCCGGCGAGCGGGAGCAGCTCGGCGGGGACGATCTCCCGGTCGGGAACGGCGGCGCGCAGGCCGGGCAGGGTCCGCATGCGGCCGCTCGCGCGGGCGGCACGCAGCGGGGCGACGTGCTCCTCGGGGGCTCCGGCGGCGGCGAGTTTGGCGCTCATGTAGTCGAACCAGACTCCGGGTTCGGAGGCGCGGGTGCGCACGACGACCTCGGTGTCGGCGGCGTGCATGGCGATCCAGGCGCCGGAGGCCTCACGGACCTGGCCGGAAAGGCCGTGGTGGTCGGGGTGGTGGTGGGTGATGACGACGCCGTGGATGTCGGTGACGGCGGTGCCGAGTGCGGCGAGGCCGGCGACGAGGACGTCCCAGGAGGCGGGGTCGTCCCAGCCGGTGTCGACGAGGACCGGGCCGCGGTCGGTGTCGAGGAGGTGGACGAGAGTGTGCCCGAGGGGGTTGTCGGGGATCGGGACCTTGATCGCCCACACGCCGCCGCCGTGATCGGTGACGTGGGGTGCGTCGTCCGCGCCCGGCAAGGTGTGCGCCGCGGTCGGCGAGGTGTCCGCTGCGCCCGGCGAGGTGTGCGCCGCGGTCGGGGGTGCGTCCGCCGTGAGGGGCGGGGTGCCCTGCGTGCGGTGCGGGGTGCCTCCCGCACCCTCCGTGCCCTGCGGGGTGCCCCCCGTGCCGTGTGGCGTGTCCTCCGTCATGCGCCCGCCCTCCCCTGTAGCCGCCCTCGGACGAGAACGTGTTCCAGTAGTAGCCCAAGTCGACCACTTTCCGGGCTCTCTGACTAGTCGTTCGATCTTCTCCGCCGCTGCGGCGGAGGTTCCGTCCTGGCCGTGGACTCCTCTAACTAGAACTGGTATCAGTTCTGCAACGCCAAGCCGCAGGGCAAGCCGCAGGAGGCCTCAGCCATGACCGAGCTCGTGGAACACGGAAAACTGTTCATCGGCGGGGAGTGGACGGATCCGCTGGGCACCGACACGATCCGGATCGTCTCCCCCCACACCGAGCAGGTCATCGGCTCCGTCCCGCACGCCTCCACAGCGGACGTCGACCGCGCCGTCGCCGTCGCGCGCAAGGCGTTCGACGAGGGGCCCTGGCCGCGGATGACCCTGGACGAGCGGATCGCCGTCGTCACCCGGATCAAGGACGCCATAGCCGTCCGCCACGAGGAGATCGCCCGCTCCATCAGCTCCCAGAACGGGTCCCCGTACTCCTGGAGCGTCCTCGCCCAGGCGCTCGGCCCGATGATGGTCTACGACGCCGCGATCACGGTCGCCCGCGCCTACCCGTACGAGGAACACCGGCAGGGCGCGCTCGGGCCCATCCTGGTGCGCCGGGAGCCGGTGGGCGTGGTCGCCGCCGTCATCCCGTGGAACGTCCCGCAGTTCGTGGCGGCGGCCAAACTGGCGCCCGCTCTCCTGACCGGCTCGACGGTGATCCTCAAGCCGTCGCCCGAAGCACCCCTCGACTCCTACATCCTCGCCGACATCGCGCGCGAGGCCGGACTCCCCGAGGGCGTGCTGTCGATCCTGCCCGCCGACCGCGAGGTCAGCGAGTACCTGGTCGGGCACCCCGGCATCGACAAGGTCTCCTTCACCGGCTCGGTGGCGGCCGGCAAGCGGGTGATGGAGGTCGCCGCACGCAACCTCACCCGCGTCACCCTCGAACTCGGCGGCAAGTCGGCGGCCGTGGTCCTCCCGGACGCCGACGTCGCGACCGCGGTCGCCGGGATCGTCCCCGCGGCCTGGATGAACAACGGCCAGGCGTGCGTGGCCCAGACCCGCATCCTCGCTCCCCGCAGCCGCTACGAGGAGGTGGCCGAGGCCCTCGCGGCGGCGGCCGGCGCGCTGGTCGTCGGCGACCCGCTCGACCCCGCGACCCAGCTCGGCCCGCTGGTGGCCAAGCGGCAGCAGCAGCGCTCGCTGGACTACATCCGGATCGGGCAGGAGGAGGGCGCGAAGGTCCTGGCGGGCGGCGGCCGCCCGGCGGGCCTGGAGCAGGGCTGGTACGTGGAACCCACCCTCTTCGGCGACGTCGACAACTCCATGCGGATCGCGCGCGAGGAGATCTTCGGCCCGGTCGTCTGCCTGATCCCCTACGGCGACGAGGCCGAGGCGGTACGGGTGGCCAACGACTCGGACTTCGGCCTCAGCGGCAGCGTCTGGACCGCCGACGCCGAGCGCGGCATCGACTTCGCCCGCCGGATCCGCACCGGCACCTTCAACGTGAACACCTTCAGCCTGGACATGATGGGGCCGTTCGGCGGCTACAAGAACAGCGGCCTGGGGCGGGAGTTCGGCCCGGAGGGGCTGAGCGAGTACCTGGAGCACAAGATGATCCACCTCCCGGCCGGCCACGGGGCGGGTGCCTGATGGGTGACCGCTGGCAGGTCGAGGTGGACCGGGGGGTCTGCATCGGCTCGGGCATGTGCGTGAACCACGCCCCGGACGGCTTCGTCCTGGACTCGGCACGCCAGTCCCACCCGCGCACACCCCAGTCGGACGCGAACGAGCCGACCCTCACGGCGGCGGAAGGCTGCCCGGTGGAAGCCATCCTCATCACCCTCGCGACGACGGGCGAACCGGTCTTCCCACCGGAGGAGTAGGGGCGGGGGCGGGTCGGGGTCGGGCGCGGCGGGGGCTCCGGGTGGCGGGAGCCGGATGACCGGGGTCCGTGAGGCAGGCGGGGGCTCCGGGTGGGCGGGAGCCGATTGGCCCGGGTCGGGACGCTGCGCGGGGGCTGCGGGTGGGTGGGAGCCACGTGATCGGCGTCAGGGATGCGGGTGGGGTTTCCCGTCAGTCCCATCGTCCCTCCGGGGCGGGCCGGTCCCTCAAGGGCGCTCCTGCGTCGCGTCGCTACGCGATGTCGCTGCGCTCCACCCTTGACCGACCGGCCCGCCCCGGAGACACGAAAGACTGCCGGGAAACCCCCAAAAGAACGGGCCGGGCGATCAAGGATGAGAACGGGCCGGTCGAAGACGCCCGACCGGGTCGGGGCGGGCACGACCGAGAGGCGAGCCCATCGAGCCCCTGACTGGGTCGGGGGAAGCGCACCACATCGCTACGCGCTCCGCACGTCTCAGCGTCCGACGACCGTCCTGGGCTGGACATAGGCCGCCCACGGCGAAAAGGGCTTCGCGTCGACGGCGTCCGACGACCGTCTGCAGCTGGGCACAGGCCGCCCACAGACCTCAGATGCTTCGCGTCGACGGCGTCCGGCGATCGTCTGGAGCTGGGCATAGGCCGCCTAGGGTCCCTGGGTGCGATGCTCGACATGCGTCCGACGGCCGTCCGATGACGGGCGCAGCCCGTCAACGAGCCCAGCGCGACGCTCGATACACGCCCCTGGACCGGTCACAGACCGCCCACGACCGGCAGATGCCCCTCCCGGGAGGCGCCTGACGGGTGCCAGGGGCGGAGAAGCGTCAAACAGCGGCTATTCCGTCATGGATGCGGGTCAGCGCATGTGGACAGCCCAAAAGTCCGGCAACTTGCCCCAATTGTCCTTGACTGGCAACGGGTTTGTGGTGTCGTGTTCGCGCTGAACCCCATCCATGACGGAATAGGCGAACTGCCAGCTGTCGGCACCTCTCAGATGCGCCCGCCAGCCAACAACGGCCGCCGGTCGCAGTCATGGGGAAGCGCGTAGCGATCCGAGGCGGTCTGTGCCCGGCCCCGGACGGTCGTCGGACGCAGGTCGAGCGTCGCACCGGACTCGTGGGCGGCTTGTGCCCGGCTCCAGGCGGTCGCCGGACGCCATTGGTGGAAAGCGTTTGAGGTCTGTGGGCGGCCTGTGTCCAGCCCAGGACGGTCGTCGGACGCTGAGACGTGCGGAGCGCGTAGCGATGTGGTGCGCTTCCCCCGCCCCGGGCCCGGGTCTGGATGGGCTCGTCTCTCGGCCGTCCCGACGCCCGACCCGGCCTGGGCTCTGTGATCAGCCCGTCCCTGTCTTGATGGTCCGGCTCGTTCTTTTGGGGGTTTCCCGCCAGTCTTCGGATTTCCGGGGCGGGCCGGTCGGTCAAGGGTGGAGCGCAGCGACATCGCGTAGCGACGCGACGTAGGAGCGCCCTTGAGGGACCGGCCCGGCCCGGAGAGACGATGAGACTGACGGGAAACCCCACCCGCCATCCCGATCCCGCCCCAGCGGCTCCCGCCACCGAAGCCCCGTCCGGCCTACGGCGCCACCGCTGGCCCGTCCGCGCCGCCCCCGCCCGGCATCACGCCCCCGCCCGGCCACCCCGCACGCCCCCGGCCGGCCGGCCCGACGCCGCGCCGCCCCACCGGCGGCTTCAGGCCTTTTCCGGGGACGTCAGGTCGATCAGGCGGCACACCGTTTCGATGTCGATCTTGACCTGGGCGATCGAGGCGCGGCCGGAAAGCCACGTGATCAGTGCCGAGTGCCAGGTGTGCTCGATGACCCGGACCGCCGAGAGCTGCTCCGCCGTCGGCTGCCGTTCCAGGCCCATCGCGTCCAGGATGATCGCCGTGGTCAGCCGGGACACCGTGTCCACCTCGGGGCTCACGCTCCGGTCTGCGAACGTCAGTGCCCGTACCATCGCGTCGGCCAGCTGCGGCTCCCGCTGGAGGGCGCGGAAGGCGCGCATCAGGGTCTCCGCGACCCGGGCCGCGGGGTCGTCCCCGGCCGGCGGGCGTTTGCGCAGCGTGGTGTGCATGTGCTGGAGCTGGTCCTGCATGGTGGCGACCAGCAGGTGCACCTTGGACGGGAAGTAGCGGTAGAGCGTGCCCAGTGCCACGCCCGCCGCCTCCGCGACCTCCCGCATCTGCACGGCGTCGAATCCGCCCCGGCTGGCCAGCTGGGCGCTGGCGTGCAGGATCCGGCGGCGGCGTGCCTCCTGGCGCTCCGTCAGGGGAGGCGACGCCGGTGTGGTGACGGCCTTCACTTCCGCTGTCATGTGTCCCGTTCCGTGTCGTTGCGCGGGCTGAATCCGGGCTGGTCCGCGGCCAGCATCGCAGGCGCCGGAGCCGTGGCGCGAATCACCTGCTCCGCCTCTTACGGTGTGGTTTCCGGCCGGTAGATTCAATGGTCTTCGACGGATCAAGTCTGAAACTTGTTCTACATTATCCGAGCGGTTACGCTCCGGCGAAAGTTGCAGTGAGAAGGGGGCCGAGAGTGACCGCTGAGGCCATGGTGACGAGCCCTTTCGCGGGCTCGGCCGCCGACGGCGACCGCCCGCTGCGTATCGCACTCCTCACCTATAAGGGGAACCCGTTCTGCGGCGGCCAGGGCGTCTACGTCCGCCACCTCTCGCGCGAACTCGTACAACTGGGGCACTCCGTCGAAGTCGTCGGCGCGCAGCCCTACCCCGTGCTCGACACGGGCGCCTCGCTCACCGAGCTCCCGAGCCTGGACCTGTACCGCAGCCCGGACCCCTTCCGGACGCCGAAGCGCGACGAGTACCGGGACTGGATCGACGCCGTCGAGGTCGCGACCATGTGGACCGGCGGATTCCCGGAGCCGCTGACCTTCTCGCTGCGTGCCCGCCGCCATCTGGCCGCGCGCGCCGGTGACTTCGACGTCATCCACGACAACCAGACGCTCGGTTACGGCCTCCTCGCCGACCTCGGCGCCCCGCTGGTCACGACGATCCACCACCCCATCACCGTCGACCGGCGGCTCGACCTCGACGCCGCGCAGGGCCGGCTGAAGCGGGCCTCCGTGCGCCGCTGGTACGCCTTCACCCGCATGCAGGGCCGCGTGGCCCGCCGGCTGCCGTCCGTGCTCACCGTCTCCGGGTCGTCCAAGCAGGAGATCGCCCAGCACCTGGGCGTCCGGGACGAGCGCATCCACGTGGTGCACATCGGCGCCGACACCGACCTGTGGTCGCCGGACCCGTCCGTGGCCGAGGTACCGGGCCGCATCGTCACCACCTCCAGCGCCGACGTACCGCTCAAGGGGCTCGTGTACCTCGTCGAGGCGCTCGCGAAGCTGCGTACCGAGCAGCCCGAGGCGCACCTCGTCGTCGTCGGCAAGCGCGCCGAGCAGGGTCCCGTCGCCCGCGCCATCGAGACGTACGGCCTCCAGGACGCGGTCCGCTTCGTCAAGGGCATCACCGACGCCGAGCTGGTCGACCTCGTCCGCAGCGCCCAGATCGCCTGCGTGCCCTCCCTGTACGAAGGCTTCTCGCTCCCGGCGGCCGAAGCCATGGCCACCGGTACGCCGCTCGTCGCCACCACCGGCGGCGCGATCCCCGAGGTGTCCGGACCCGACGGCGAGACCTGCCTCGCGGTGCCCCCGGGCGACGCGGGTGCGCTCGCCGTCGCGCTGGGCCGGATGCTGGGTGATCCGGAGCTGCGGGCCCGCCTCGGCGCCGCCGGGCGCGAACGGGTCCTGACCCGGTTCACCTGGGCCGCGGCCGCCAAGGGCACCGCCGCGCACTACCGCGCCGCCATCGAGCAGGCCGCCTCGGCCCGTACCCGCCGCTCGGCGCGGTGACCTTCCGCTTCCCCCGCTCCTTCCCCATCCCCCAACACCCCCGCGACCGCGAAGGCAGGACCCCGTGCTGACCGTCGATTTCTCCCGGTTCCCGCTCGCCGCAGGCGACCGCGTACTCGACCTGGGCTGCGGCGCAGGCCGGCACGCCTTCGAGTGCTACCGGAGAGGCGCCCAGGTGGTCGCCGTCGACCGCAACGGCGAGGAGATCCGCGAGGTCGCGAAGTGGTTCGCGGCGATGAAGGAGGCCGGTGAGGCTCCGGCCGGGGCCACCGCCACCGCCATGGAGGGCGACGCGCTGGCGCTGCCCTTCCCCGACGACTCCTTCGACGTCGTCATCATCTCCGAGGTGATGGAGCACATCCACGACGACAAGGGCGTGCTCGCCGAGATGGTCCGCGTGCTCAAGCCCGGCGGGCGCATCGCCATCACCGTGCCGCGCTACGGCCCCGAGAAGATCTGCTGGGCGCTCTCCGACGCGTACCACGAGGTCGAGGGCGGCCACATCCGCATCTACAAGGCGGACGAGCTGCTCGGCAAGATGAAGGCCGCGGGCCTCAAGCCGTACGGCACGCACCACG
This sequence comes from Streptomyces venezuelae, assembly GCF_008642275.1. Lineage (NCBI taxonomy): Bacteria > Bacillati > Actinomycetota > Actinomycetes > Kitasatosporales > Streptomycetaceae > Streptomyces > Streptomyces venezuelae. The sequence goes on along the minus strand of NZ_CP029189.1, from coordinate 2,324,118 downwards.
CGCACGGGCTGCACTCCCCGTACTGGTGGCTCAAGTGCGCCTTCGGTGTCGACAACGACAAGGCGCTGCCCGTCAAGGCGTACCACAAGCTCCTGGTCTGGGACATCATGAAGAAGCCGCTGGCCACGCGGCTGGCGGAGCAGGCCCTGAACCCGCTCATCGGCAAGAGCTTCGTGGCGTACGCGACCAAGCCGCACCTCCCCGTCAGCGCGGCGACCCAGTGAGCTCCCCGGGACGTACCGAACACCTGGTCCTGGACGGCGTACTGACGGCCGAGGAGGCCGCGCAGACGGTGGCGGGGATCCTCGCCGCGCAGCGCGCCGACGGTGCCATACCGTGGTTCCGCGGGCATCACCTGGACCCGTGGGACCACACCGAGGCCGCGATGGCACTCGACGCGGCCGGTGAGCACGAGGCGGCGGAGCGGGCGTACGCGTGGCTGGCACGGCACCAGAACCAGGACGGTTCCTGGTACGCGGCCTACGCCGACCGGCCCGACGGTGTGGACACCGCGCAGCCGCAGGACGCGAGCCGCGAGAGCAACTTCACCGCGTACATAGCCGTCGGCGTGTGGCACCACTACCTCTCCACCGGCGACGACACCTTCCTCGACCGGATGTGGCCGGCCGTCTACGCGGCCGTGGAGTGCGTCCTGACGCTCCAGCAGCCGGGCGGCGAGATCGGCTGGAAGCGGGAGGCGGACGGCACGGCCGTCACCGACGCCCTCCTCACCGGCTCCTCCTCCATCCACCAGGCGCTGCGCTGCGCGCTGGCCATCGCCGAGCACCGCGAGGAGCCGCAGCCCGACTGGGAGCTGGCGGCGGGCGCGCTGCGGCACGCCATCCGGCGTCACCCGGAGCGGTTCCTCGACAAGAACCACTACTCGATGGACTGGTACTACCCGGTCCTCGGCGGGGCCCTGACCGGTTCGGAGGCCCGGGCGCGCATCGAGGAGCGCTGGGACGAGTTCGTGGTCCCGGACCTGGGCGTGCGCTGCGTGCTGCCCAACCCGTGGGTGACGGGCGGCGAGTCCTGCGAGCTGGCGCTCGCGCTGTGGGCGACGGGGGAGTCGGACCGGGCGCTGGAGATCCTGCGGTCGATCACCCATCTGCGCGCGGACAACGGCATGTACTGGACGGGGTACGTGTTCCAGGACGAGGCCGTCTGGCCGGTGGAGCAGACCACCTGGACGGCCGGGTCCCTGCTGCTGGCCGTCGCCGCGCTCGGCGGGGACGAGGCCACGACCGAGGTGTTCGGCGGGACCACGCTCCCGGCCGGGCTGGAACCGGACTGCTGCGGCTGACCGGTCAGCGGCGGTAGAGCCAGCCGGCGACGGCGTGGCCGATGAGGAGGTAGGCGACGGCGGCGATGCCGTAGCCGATGACGACCTGGACCCATTCGCGGCTGAAGGTGAACAGGTCGTAGGACCAGGCCGCGAGCCAGGAGGCGACGTCGTGGACGAGGTCGACCAGGGCGTTGCCCTGGTTGGCCTCCAGCAGGTACAGCAGGATCCAGAGGCCGATGACGAAGGCGAGCACGTCCGCCACCAGTGCGACGGCGCGGCCTGCCTGACTGCTTCCCCGGGTGCGTACTCGTGTGTGAGTGCTCATACGGCGCGTGTTGCCGCCCCGGTGTGTCGTAAACCCGTGCCGGCGGTGGTCACGTGACGAACCACGCCCGGGGGTACCCGAACGGGTTCCCCCGGTGGCGGGGCGGGGGAACCGGGGCGAGGTTGTGGAGGACGCCTCAGTCCCCGGAGGAAACCGTGTCCGTACCCACGACCGTCCGATTCCGCCGCGCCGTCGCGGCGGTGGTCCTGTCCACCTCGCTGATGGTCGGCGCCACCGCATGCGGCAGTGGCGGCAACGGCCCGCGCGAGGAGCTTTCCGCCGCGTCGATGGGCGAGCTGGCGGCCCTCGCGGCGGCGGAGCCCGTTGCCGCCGAGGCCGACGAACTGGCCGCCGCGACGCCGTCGCCCAGCACGTCCGCGGAGAAGCAGAAGTTCGCCAAGACGCGCTTCGTCGCCAACGCGAGCCTGGCCGCCGGTGCGACGTACCAGTGGATCGTCAAGCCGTACCGCGCGGGCAAGTTCAAGAAGGGCGCCAAGGGCCGCACGTTCGCGCTGATCAAGGCGGGCCTCGCGGGGGCGTTCGCGTACAACCGGCTCAAGGCGGCGACCGAGAACGCCAAGGGCGACCCGCTGCTGGCGAAGGCGGTGGCCCCGCTCGCGGCGGGCATCGAGTCCCTCAAGGGCCTCGGGAGCAAGCTGCGCAAGGGGCAGGCGGGCGACGGTGACATCGATGCCTTCGACAGTGTCATCAACAGCGTGAAGGAAGCGGGCCAGAGTGCGGGTGCGACGGTGACGAACAAGGTCCCGAGCGCGTCCCAGCTGGGCGGCTAGTCCGTCTCCGGGTGCGGGTCCCGTCCCGGGTGCGGCCACCGGCCCGCAGCCGGAGAACAAGGGCCCGCACCGGGACTGGTTCAATGGGTCGGTGATCGAGATCGTGGGGGTTGTCGCCGGCTGCGCGGTGGCCGGGTGGCTGTTGCGGCGCAGGCATCTCGCGCGGACGGCCGCCGGGCCCGTGCCCGGGATTCCCTGCATGGTCCGGATCCCGGCGGGTGAAGGCCGCTGGCGGGTGGGCCGGGTGTACGGGGAGCGGGGCGTGGCCCGGTGGGTTCCGCAGCGGGGGGAGCCGGTGGTGTTGCCCGGCGGGCGGGCCACCGGGATCCGGGTGCCTTCCGTGAAGGAGGGGATCTCCATCAACCCCGGTTCACGGATCGTCACGTGTGCCTACGACGGCGGCGGGAGCATCGAGATCGCCGTGATGCCGCTGGATGTGCGGGAGCTGCTGGAGGCCGTTCCGCAGGCCGGATCCTGATTCCCTCAGCTGTTGAGTTCCGCCAGGACGCGCAGGGTGTGGGGGTCGGGGGCGGTCAGGAGGAGGTCGGTCACCGGGCCCTTGCGCCACAGGTCCAGGCGTTCGGCGATCCGTTCCCGGGGGCCGACGAGCGAGATCTCGTCGGCGAACTCGTCCGGTACGGCCAGGACCGCTTCCTCCTTGCGGCCCGCGAGGAACAGCTCCTGGATGCGGCGGGCCTCCTCCTCGTAGCCCATGCGGGCCATCAGGTCGGCGTGGAAGTTGCGCGCCGCGTGGCCCATGCCGCCGATGTAGAAGCCGAGCATCGCCTTGACCGGGAGCAGCCCCTCCGCGACGTCGTCGCAGACCTTGGCGCGGGCCATCGGCGCGATCATGAAGCCTTCGGGGAGGTCGGTGAGGGAGGCCTGGTAGACGTCGGTGCGGGTCGGGGACCAGTACAGGGGGAGCCAGCCGTCGGCGATCCGGGTGGTCTGGGTGATGTTCTTCGGGCCCTCCGCGCCGAGGAGGACCGGCAGGTCGGCCCGCAGCGGGTGGGTGATGGGCCTGAGCGGTTTGCCGATGCCGGTGCCGTCCCCGCCGCGGTACGGGTGGCTGTGGAAGCGGCCGTCCAGGGCGACCGGGGCCTCGCGGCGCAGCACCTGGCGGATGACGTCGACGTACTCGCGGGTGGCGGTGAGCGGCGAGGAGGGGAAGGGGCGCCCGTACCAGCCTTCGACGACCTGTGGCCCGGACAGGCCGAGGCCGAGCATCATCCGGCCGCCGGAGAGGTGGTCCAGGGTCAGGGCGTGCATGGCCGTGGCGGTCGGGGTGCGGGCGGCCATCTGTGCGATGGCCGTGCCGAGGCGGATCCGCGAGGTGTGCGCGGCGATCCAGGTCAGCGGGGTGAAGGCGTCCGAGCCCCAGGCCTCGGCGGTCCACACCGAGTGGTAGCCGAGGTTCTCTGCTTCGGCGGCGAGGTCGAGGTGGGCGGGGGCGGGGCCGCGGCCCCAGTAGCCGAGTGCGAGTCCGAGGCGCATGTACGTTCCCTCCAGAATCTGACGAGGCGTCAGGTGACTGTAGGGCAACGGCCCCCCGCCCGGAAGGGCGGGGGGCCGTCGGCCGGGATCCGGGTGGCGGTCAGCCGCGCTGGATGCCCGAGGTGTCGTTCAGCACGCCGCGGCGGCCGTCCTGGGTCTGGGCGATCAGGGTGGCAGCGCCGCGCTGCTCGACGGCCAGGTACCAGGTGCCGGGGGCGAGCTC